>JANMNF010000059.1:0-3762 GCA_031373765.1 Chloroflexota bacterium | reverse complement strand
TGTGGCGAGCATGCTCAGTGTGGTTCTGACACTCGCTGGGTTGGTCGCGCTTTCGCGGTCGCTGAGTACGCAACCGGAGCGCGGGCTGGCCCGGTTGGGTTTGATGACCGCGGTGATCGGGGCTGCGGTAACGCTCGTAGGTCTGGCCTTGGATGGTGTGGCGCTAAAGCACATCGCCGACGCCTGGTCGATCACGAGCGGCGCTGATCGAGTCCTGTTGACGTCGATTGCGCTTGTCGTCGAGGAGCTCATCCTCCCATTGCAGGCGCTCAACACCCTCGCGTGGTTCGGCGCGCCATTTGTTGCTTTCGGCCTGTCCGTCATCTTCAGCAGCGGCTATCCGAGCCGCATGGGCTGGATCGCGGTCGTGGCCGGCATTACCTGCATCGTCCTCGGCGTTGTGCAACTCGTGTCGGGTTTTGGCAGCTCGTCGCTGTTGCTCCTGGTTACGATCTTCACGACCATCAACAGCCTTTGGATGATCCCGATCAGCATCCTGCTCCGACGACGAGCACGCGCGCTTGCGGTGGCGAGTCTGGACGAACGCATGGAGCTGCGCTGAACACGGCGCCTGATCGACTCCAACCGCGGGATCGGACGGCGTCGGACTGCCACTAACTGGGCCGGAACCGAACCGGCGCCTGCCCAAACGGGCCGTCGGCACGCCCCCCGGGAACACGCTCCCGCGGCTTCCGGCCCATCATGGTAGCGATGAACGTTACGGCCGGTTACCAGCTCCTTGATTGCGGGCGCGGGCGACGCCTCGAGGCCTTCGGGCGCCTCATCGTTGATCGTCCTGCGCCGATGGCGGATGGATCCCGACAAGGTTCCGCCGGCTGGGGCGAGGCCATAACCTATCGAGCCGGACGGGGCTGGGCCGATGCTGAAGGCGCGCGGCCCGAGCACGACTCGTCTCCTGTCGCGATCGCCGACGTGATCCTTGAGGCACAGTTGGGATCAGGCGGTCAGGTCGGTCTGTATCCCGAGCACGCCGGATATGCGGACTCCGTGCGAAGTTCCGTCCGCGCTCGCCTCGCGGCAGACGACGCGGCACTACCTGAGCTCCTCAATCTGTTCGCGCACACGGGTTTACTGACCCTGGTTGCGGCGAAGGCCGGCGCCCGGGTAACCCATGTCGATGCCTCGCGACCGGCCGTTCAGGCTGCGCGTCGCAACGCCGAGCTATCCGATCTCGCAGAGCGACCCATTCGCTGGATCGTCGATGACGCCATGGGGTTCGTCCTGCGCGAAGTGCGACGTGGTCGGCACTACGACGGGTTCATCATCGATCCACCGTCGTACGGCCACGGGGCACGCGGCAACGACGAGCGCGGATGGCTGCTGGATCGCGACCTCGGTCCCCTCCTCGCAGCCTGTCAGGAGCTGGCGAACGAGGACGCGTTCTGGATTCTGTCCGCCCACACGCCGGGCTGGGATGGCAGGCGCATGGCCATGGCGATCGAAGAAGCAACGCTGGTGAGAACGTCGGCCGAGCAGATCGTCCTCGAGATCCAGGCTGAATCCGGGGCCATCCTCGCGCTTGGATCGGCCGTGCTCCTCGATCCGCTCCGCTCCGACGAGAGATGAGGGATCTCCTGATAGTCATCGACAGTCCCCGCAATCCGCGCGTTCAAGCCGCGTTGGCGCTCCGCGAACGTGAGGCGCGACTGGCGCTCGGGCAGACCCTCGTCGACGGCGCGCGTGAGGCCCTTCGTGCGCTGAACGCCGGAGTCACCGTTGAGAGCGCCTTCGTCTGTCGGTCCTTGGTCCGGACCGAGGAAGCTGGACTGGTGATCCGAACCCTGGAGAACGCCGATGCGCCGATCATCGAAGTCAGCGAGCGCGTCCACGATCGACTCGCGTTCGGGAATCGGCAAGATGGAATCGTGCTCGTCGTTGATGCGACGACCCGGACGCTCGACGCCCTGAAGCCGGGACCGGATCCGCTGATCCTGATCACCGAGGACGTCGAGAAGCCGGGCAACCTCGGGGCCATTCTGCGCACCGCGGACGCCGCCGGTTGCGCTGCGGTGATTGCGATCGGCGGGACGGACCTGTTCAACCCGAATGTCGTAAGGGCGAGCGTGGGGACCGTCTTCTCCGTGCCGGTTGCGGCGGCCACGCCGGCCGAGACCCTCGCCTGGCTCAGTGCCCACGCGATCCGGCCGATCGCGGCGCTCGTCGATGCCGCGGCGATCTACACAGATACGGATCTCACAGGCGCGGTGGCGCTGATCCTCGGGAGCGAAGCCGACGGGCTATCGGCAGCCTGGGGCATCGAAGGCATCGAACATGTAAGGATCCCCATGGCGGGAATCACGGATAGCCTCAATGTATCGGTAGCGGCTGCCGTTCTTGCCTTCGAATCGCGCAGGCAGCGGGACCGCGGGCAAGCGCGCTGAACGGAGCGACTCATGGATGGACGATCTACCGACTTCGTGATCATCGGCGCCGGCCCGGCCGGCGAGGCTGCGGCGCATATGGCCCTCACGCGCGGGGCCAGTGTCGCGATCGTGGATCGACGCTGGTTCGGCGGTAGTTGTCCGCATATCGGATGCGTGCCGTCCAAGGCGCTGCTCCACGCAGCCGCTGTCCACACGGCGAACCCGGATCGGTACCCGTGGGCGCGCGCATCGGAGCGGCGCGACTACATGGTGAATCGCCCGGCTGGGGCTCCCGAGCCGGATGACGCATCCCACGTTCGATCGCTCCAGGATGCCGGAGCCACCATCTGGCGCGGAACCGGCCGCATCGCGGAACGCGGGGTCGTCGAGGTCACGCACGACGGTGCGACTCATCGGTTGTCCGCCACGAACATCGTCGTGGCCACCGGATCCGAATCACGTCATCCGTCGATCCCCGGACTCGAGGCCATCGACGCGTGGACGAACGAGCAGGCGACGCTCGTCCGGGAGCTTCCGCGCTCGCTTCTGGTGCTCGGTGGTGGCCCGACGGGGGCCGAACTCGCCCAGGTGTACGCACGGTTCGGCGTCCCCACCACCATCGTCCAGTCCGGTCCGAGACTCGCGCCGACCGACCATCCGCGCAACTCCGAAGTCATCCTCGCGGCGCTCGTCCGCGATGGCGTCGATGTGCGCCTGAACGTCCGCGCAACGGCAGCACGTGCCGGCGGCGGGACCGACGGAGCGCACCGGATCGATCTGTCCGACGGGACCCATGCCGACGGCCACGCGGTGCTTCTCGCGGTTGGTCGCGTGACGGATGTTTCGGACCTGGGGCTCGAGGCCTACGGGATCGATGCCAGTGGCCGGACCCCGTTTCCTCGTGATGGCCGGCTTCGTCTCGCCGAGGGACTGTGGCTCATCGGTGATCCAGCCGGACCCGAGCTCCACACCCACCAGGCCCACTACCAGGGTGAACTGGCGGTCCGCATGGCGCTCGGCGATCCCATTCGCCCCGACTATCGAGCGCTGCCAAGAGCGACCTACATGGATCCGGAGGCCGCATCGGTCGGGGTCACCCTCGACGAGGCCCTCGAACAGGGTCTCGATGCGGTCGAATTCACGGCCGAGTTCGCCAAGACGGCCAAGGGCTTTTCGATCGAGGCCGAACTCGGGCACATCACGATCGTCGTCGATCGAGCCAGCCGCACCCTCGTTAGCGCCGCGATGGCCTGCCCGGATGCGTCGGCGGCGATCCACGAGTGCGTCCTCGCGATCAGGGCGAGGATCGATCTCGATGTCCTCGCGGACACCATCCACGCCTTCCCGTCCACGTCGCGGATCCTGAACGGCCTGTTCA
>JANMNF010000055.1:0-11332 GCA_031373765.1 Chloroflexota bacterium | reverse complement strand
AGTGGGCGCGGCTGCGGATCGAGTACCTTCGCCTGGTCGATCTTGCTCGCGAGCAACATCGACCCCTGCCCGAGCCGTGGCCGGGGCCATGACGGCGGACAGTCATGGCGCGCAATTTGGCGCCCGGAACTGTCACGCGCTCGACGGCACCGGGACTGCGCGATTCAACGCCTCGCGGACCGCGGCACCCAGGTCCCCTGACGACGGGGCGTCACACATGGTCGCCTCCATTGGGAGGAACAATGGTGAGCGCCGAGATCGACCATCCCATCGCTCGGGTACGACGCTCACGGTCGCGCCGTCACGTTCGACCGCCATGACCCTCGCTCCAGCGTAGAACGCTGCTTCCGAACGCATGCCTGCGACCTCCAGCAGCGGCTTCAGAAGGCCTCGCAGGTCGTCCGGGCGAGCAACACCATCCTGCGATGCATCGAGGGCGTCGCGTATCGAGAGCCCAAGGACTTCATCCGAGACCGACTCATCGAGGCGACCGGGAGTGCCCACAGCGATCCACAGGTAGTCCGTGGTGCGAGAGTAGGAGCTCAAGAAGTACGAACCTGCGCGGGCCGCAACCCTGACGAACCGGCTCACCTGGTCAGTCTATTTGAGCCTTCGAGGATTGTGGAACATCCTTTGTAGCGGTCTGGGCTACTTGCCGCCGCCGAACAGGGTCCCGAAGACGCCGCGGATGAAGCTCTGGCCTGCTTTCGAGGTCAGTACCTTGCCGGCGGTGCGAACTCCCGTGTTGACCATCCGATCTCGCTGACGCGCGGCGGCCGCGTCGGCCCTGCGCTGGGCGGCCCGGGCCCGCTCGGCGTCACGCTGCGCACGGGCGATCTCGCGAGCCTGCTGATCGATGGCCTTGCGCTGCCGGGCCGGCGTCATCATGCCGCCACCGGCCGCCGTCGATGCCGGGACCCCGGCGGCGGCCGCCGCTGAAGCGGCCGCGGCCTCTGCGGCCTGGCGCGCGGCCGCGAGCCGGCCCGTGATGATCTCGTGGGCGCTGACCGGGTCGATCGTCTTCCCGTACTTCGTTGCCAGCAGGCTCCCGGCCGTGATCGTCCGGAACGTGTTGTCGTCAATCGCCGCCATCAGAGAGTCCGGCGGGACCAACCGGGTCGCCGCGAGTGCCGTGGGAATGCCCTTCGGCGAGAGCGCCGTCACGAGTGCTTCCCCCGTGCCGAGAGAGGTAATCGTTCGCTCGACGTCGTAGAACTCGGTCATCGGAAAGGTCCGAGCCGTCTTGCGGAGCGCATCGGCGTCGTCCGGCGTAAACGCACGGAGGGCGTGCTGGACGCGGTTGCCGAGCTGCGACAGGACCGAGGCCGGGACGTCGGTCGGTGCCTGCGTCACGAAATACACGCCGACGCCTTTCGATCGAATGAGGCGCGCGGTTCGCTCGATCTGCTCCATGAGCGCGTCCGACGCATCGTGGAACAGCAGGTGGGCCTCGTCGAAGAAGAAGCACAGCTTGGGCTTCGGAAGATCGCCGACCTCGGGCAGGAGCTCGTACAGCTGGGCCAGCATCCAGAGCATGAACGTCGAGAACAGGCGCGGTTGGGTCATGACGTCGCTGAGTTCGAGGAGCGACACGATGCCCCGGCCGTCGGGCGTCGTCCGCAGGAGGTCCCGGACGTCGAACTCCGGCTCGCCGAAGAAGATGTCGGCGCCCGCCTGCTGGAGGACGACAATCGAACGAAGCAGCACGCCGACACTCGCGGCGGACATACCGCCGTAGTCGGCCAGGATCGGCTTGCCTTCGTCCGACGACAGGAACTTCAATGTCGTCACGAGGTCATCGAGGTTGAGCAGCGCAAGATCGTTGTCGTCGCAGTACTTGAAAATCAGCGCGAGGATCGAGGTCTGCGTCGGGTTGAGGTCGAGCACCTTCCCAAGGAGCACCGGCCCGAACGAATGGACCGATGCCCGGACCTGGGCGCCGCGGGCGCCGGACAGGGACAGGAACTCGACGGGATGGGCGCGGGCCTCGAACGCGAAGGCCATGGAGGCGCAGCGCTCCTGGATCTTCGGGTTCGACGCGTCACCCTGTACGGCCATTCCGGTCACGTCGCCCTTGATGTCGGCCACGAAGACGGGCACGCCGAGCTGGGACAGCTGTCCGGCCATGATCTGGAGCGTCTTGGTCTTGCCGGTGCCCGTGGCACCCGCGATCAGGCCGTGGCGATTGAGCATCGCGAGCGGAATCTGGACTCGCGGCTCGTTGACGAGCTCCCCGTCATGCATCGCGCTTCCGAGCACGATGGCGGGCTCGCCGGGCTTCAGTTCGTAGGCGGCGCGGATGGCCTCGGCGAAGGCGTCGGGCATGGGTCCTCGGGTCGGTTTTGGTGTGAAAAGTGCCCCATCAGGGTAGCATTCAGTAGCCCGTACGGGCACGCGCGCGACCAGTCTGCGGCCGCTTGTCCAGATGCGTGCGCCGAGAGGAGATCCCATGAAAATCGAAGAAGTCGAGGGTATCGGCGCGACGTTCGCTGCCAAGCTCCAGGAAGTCGGCATCAATACGACCGACGACATGCTGATGGCCGGCGCGACCGCTGCGAGCCGCGACAAGGTCGCCGAAATGACCGGAATCAGCGGCAAGCTGATCCTCGAGTGGACCAACCACGTGGACCTGATGCGCATCAACGGCGTCGGGTCGGAGTACTCGGACCTGCTCGAAGCTGCCGGTGTCGACTCCCCCGCGGAGCTCGCCCAGCGCAACGCCAAGAACCTCGCCCAGACGTTCGCCGAGCTCGACGCAGCGCGCCCGAACACGGTCCGCCGCGTCCCGTCCGAAGAGGTCGTCGAGGGCTGGATCGCCCAGGCCAAGACCCTGCCGAAGATGGTCAGTCACTGACCTCAGCCCGGAACAGTGGCACTGAGCAGGTCGATCTCCGACCTGCTCATCTCATACTCAGGAGGGAACCAATCCGGTGATTACCGAATTCAGGGCATTCCTGCTCAAGACCAACGCGCTGGCCCTGGCGGTAGGCGTCATCATCGGCGTCGCGCTCGGCAACGTCGTTACTTCGCTCGTGAACGACATCATCATGCCGCCGATCGGCGTCCTCCTCGGGGGCGTTGACTTCAGTGCACTGGTGATCCCGCTCAAGGATGCCGTCGGCGATACGGCCGCAGTCACCATCAACTGGGGCACGTTCGTCAACACGATCATCACCTTCATCGTCATCGCGTTCGTGGTGTTCATGATCGGGAAGTCGATGATCCGGGAGGCTCCGGAGGCCCCACCAGCGCACGTCAAGAACTGCCCGTTCTGCAAGCAGGACAACGCGGACGGCGCGTCGAAGTGCATGCACTGCGCCAGCGCGATCTGATTACCGCTCGATAGCGCGTCCCACGGCCCGCCGGCGACGGCGGGCCGTTTTCATGCCCGCTTCAGGCGCCGAGCGACTCCGCTGCTCGGGGGTAGGACCCGAGGACACGAACCATCGTTGATGCGGCCCGGAGATCTCCCAGCGCCGCCGCGCAATTCGGTTCGGTGGCATCCGCGTCCACGTCAGCCCAGAACACGTATTCCCAGGCAACGCGTCGGCTGGGCCTCGATTCCAGGGACGACAGGTTGACGCCGCGCGAGGCAAAGGCCTCGAGCGCGCGAAGAAGGGTTCCCGGTTCGTTGCGTACCGCAAAGGCGAGAGTCGTGCGACGCGGACCTCCGGCACGATCGGCCCCGGACGCTGCTTGGTCCTCGGCGGCGACGACCAGGAAACGCGTGCGGTTGTCGACTGCACCTTGGATGTCATCGGCCAGGATCTCGAGCCCGAACAGGGCCGCGGCCCGGGGCGACAGGACGGCCGCGGCGCCACGCTCGGCGTTGTCCCGGATCATCTTGCCGGCACCGGCCGTGTTGTAGGTGGTCAACGTGGTCCATGCCCGGGAGCGCAGAAACGTCTCCGCCTGCCCGAGTGCCTGGATGTGCGAGTAGACCCGGCCGATGTCATCGAGCGACTGCCCGCCGAGGGCCGCGAGGCACAGACGAACCGGCACGACCACCTCGCCCGTGACCCGAAGGTCGTATTCGAGCAGGAGGTCGAACGTCTCTCGAACCGTTCCGTTCAGCAGATTCTCGATCGGCAGCAGGCCCGCCCCGGCGCCGCCGTCGGCGACAGCGGCAAAGACATCGCGGAAGCTGCCGACCGCCGTCCGCGGGACGTCGCCGAACGCAGCGATGACCGCGTCCTCGGCGAAGGCACCGGGCTCGCCGGCATAGGCGACGGGGCCGCCCAAGGGCGCGAGTTCAGGCACGTGGTGCGAAATGGGTCACGAAAACGCCGGCTACTGCTCGAACCAGGACGTCGTGTCGTGATGTGCCTCGTCCTGATCGAACTCAGCGCGCTTGCCTGCCCCGGGACTCTGAGTCGCAGCCCGCGCCGCGCGCTTGCCATGCCCGGCATCATCGGCCGCGCCAGCCCAATGGGCCTCCTCGAGCATCGTGTTGAGCGCCTCGACATAGGCCTCGATCGACGCTGCGATGATGTTTGTCCCCCTGGCCTCGCCGTCGTATTCGCCTGAACCACGGGCACCCTCGGCCGACTCGGGCGGGCGAATCCGGATGCTCACAAGGCCCTCCGCACCCGGACCCTCGGCCTCGGCATGAACGTCATAGCGGACGAGCCGAGGGTGGCCGTGGAGGACCTCGACAAGGGCCGCGTCCACCGCACCGAACAGCGCATCGACCGCGCCGTTGCCCTGCGACGAGGCCTGCCAATGATGGTCGCCGGCCTCGATCACGACGGCGCCGCGGCTCTGTGAATTGCTGCCGGACGTGACCGTCCAGCGCGCGAGGCGAAGGGCATCTGCCTGTGACATCGGGTTACCTCCCGGGCCTGATCGTGGTGAAATGTCGTTCGTCCCGACGCCTAAGCTCCGCGCCGGATTTCCAGATCGCATATTCGAGGCTGTCGCCGAGGGCGATGGCCGAAGCGGCGATGATGTTCGTGTCCGAGCCCATGGTGGACCATTCGCGCGATCCATCGGCTGATTCGATGGTCACCCGCGTTCGGGCCCCGGTTGCGGCATCCGAATCGAGGATCCGGACCTTGTAGTCGTACAGGTGAACGGCGTCGAGGACCGGGTAGAACGCACCGAGGGCCTTGCGCAGCGCGGCGTCGAGCGCGTTGACAGGCCCATTGCCGTCCGCAGCCGTGTGGAGCACTTCTCCGTCCACCTCGACCTTGACCGTTGCCTCCGCGAGCAGCTCGCGACCACCCCGTTGCTCGACCAGACAGGTGTAATCGAGAATCTTGAAGGGCGGAACGTAGTCCACGGCCTGACGCCGGATCAGCAATTCGAACGACGCCTCGGCGCCCTCGAAGGACAGGCCCTCGTGCTCGAGACGCTTGATCAGCGCTGAGAGCTGCTTCGGGTCGACGCCCTCGAGGCCGTGACCAAGTTGCCGCGCCCGAATGGCGGTGTTGGCCTTGCCCCCGAGCTCGGAAACGACGAGGCGGCCCTCGTTCCCGACCAGGGTCGGGTCGACGTGCTGGTACGAGCGTTCCACCTTCGCAACGGCGGCGCCGTGAACGCCACCCTTGTGGGCGAACGCGGATCGACCCACATAGGGCTGCCAGTCGTTCGGCGCGAGGTTCGCGATCTCGGCAACGGAGCGCGAGAGCTCGGTCAGGTCGGCGATGGCTCCCCCGCCGGTTGGCACCAGGGCCAGATCCGTCTTGAGGGCCAGATTGGCCAGGATGCTGACCATGTTGGCGTTGCCGCAGCGCTCGCCGTAGCCATTGATCGTTGCCTGAACGTGGCGAACCCCGGCGCCAACCGCAGCAATGGAGTTCGCGACGGCCATGTCCGCGTCATTGTGCGTGTGGATGCCCCATGTGATCCGGGCCGCCTCTGGATCGGCGGCGAGCGCGGCCTGGGTCGAGGTCAGGACCTCGAGCAGGCGCGCCGTGAGCGTTCCGCCATTCGTATCGCACAACACCAGGGTCCTGGCGCCGGCACCGCGGGCGGCGCGCAGGGTCGCCAGCGCGTACGCCGGGTCCGCCTCGTAGCCGTCGAAGAAATGCTCGGCGTCGTAGACGAGCTCGCGGCCGTGGTCGACGATGAACCGCACGCTGTCCGCAACCATGTCCAGGTTCTCGGCTGCCGTGGCTCCGAGGACCTCGGTCACGTGGAGGAGCCAGCTCTTGCCGAAGATAGTCACGACCGGCGTCTCGGCGCGGACGAGCTCCTGGAGGTTCGGGTCGTTCGCAGCGGTATTGGACCGGTGTCGCGTCGAGCCGAACGCCGCGAGCTTCGCGGTCTGCCAGGACATCGTCCGGGCCTTCCGGAAGAACTCGATGTCCTTGGGGTTCGAGCCCGGCCAGCCGCCCTCGATGTAGGGCATGCCGTACTCGTCGAGCATGCGCGCGACACGCAGTTTGTCGGCCAGAGACAGGGTGACGTTCTCGCCCTGCGTTCCGTCGCGAAGAGTGGTGTCGTAGAGGATGACCGGGCTATCGAACCCGGTGGGAGTAGTCATCGGATGGAGCTCCAGTGGATCGATGGGCGGATCAGCTGGGTGTGGCGGCGACCGGAGTCGGTGCCGCCCGCCGAATGGAGATCCGTTCGATCACCGCGTCAGTCATCCCGCGCGTGCCGACGTGTCGGAACCCGTCGTCCGGCTCGGGTGTCGCGCCTGGGCGGAGGAGGTCGCGCGTCCGGTAGCCATCGTCGAGGGTCTCGCTGACGGCGGATTCAATTGCGGCGGCCGCCTCGTCCAGGCCAAGCGACCAGCGCAGCATCATTGCCGCGGACAGGATCGTGCCGATCGGGTTGGCGATGTCCCGTCCGGCGATGTCCGGCGCGGATCCGTGGATCGGCTCGTACAGGCCGAAGCGTCCATGGGCTGTCCGGCGATCACCGAGCGATGCCGAGGGCAGCATGCCGAGGCTCCCCGCGAGGACCGCCGCTTCGTCCGACAGGATGTCGCCGAACAGGTTCTCGGTGACGAGGACATCGAATGTCGCCGGCTGTCGGACCAGCAGCATCGCGCACGAATCCACCAGCTGGTGGGATGCCGTGACCGCCGGAAAGTTGGGCCGCTCCTCATCCACGACCTTCCGCCACAGCCGCGAGGTCGCCAGGACGTTGGCCTTGTCCACGCTGGTCAGATGGCCGCGCCTGCCGGCGGCGAGTTCAAATGCCAGGCGGACCACACGGCGAATTTCCGCCTCCGTGTACACGAGCGTGTCAACGGCCATTCGACCGTCCTCGGTCTGGCGCTCTTCCGACGGGCGGCCGAAGTAAAGGCCGGAGGTCAGCTCCCGGACGATCAGCAGGTCAACGCCGTCGAGCAGCTCCGGCCGGAGCGGGGACGACGGCACGAGGGCGGGATGGACCTGCACCGGGCGCAGGTTTGCGAACAACTCGAGGTCGCCGCGCAGCGCGAAGAGCGCCTGCTCGGGACGGACTGCGGCGTTCGGGTCCGACCACTTCGGCCCGCCGACGGCGCCCAGGAGGATCGCGTCGGTCGCGCCAGCGGTCGCAAGATCTTCGGGCCGGATTGCGACGCCATGGGCGTCGATGGCGGCACCGCCGGCCAGGATCTCGGTCCACTCCACCCTGAAGTCCATGGCCGCGCCAACGGTATCGACGACCCGGCGCGCAGCTGCCACCACGTCCGGTCCGACGCCGTCCCCCGGCACCGTTACCACCCGGAACGCATCGGTCACGGAAGTTCCTCGATCGTCCGCTTGGTCACGAAGGCCGGCGAGGCCGGACCGATCTCCGCTCCGTGGAGCTTGTTGACCGCCACGAGATACGCGTCGATCGAGGCCTCGATGATGTTGGTCGAGAGCCCATGGCCCGACACAACCAGGGCGCCGGGGCCCTGGTCCGTGGACCGACGACAGCGGACGAGCACCCGGCCCTGGGCATCCTCGCCCCCGGACACGGCCTTGATCTCGTAGCTTTCGAGGACGGGATGCCAGCCGAAGACGGGCATCAGTGCCGCGTCGACCGCCTCGAACAGCGCATCGACCGGCCCGTTACCGATCGCCGCTTCGGCTCGATCCTCACCGACGATCGACAGGGACACGGTGCCGGTCGCCTTGCCCTCGTGGGACGAGGTGACGTTCCAGCCCTCGAGCCGGACCGACTGCGGAACCTCGGTCACGCGCTGGTCGACGAGGGCCATGAGGTCCGCATCCGTGACCTCCTTCTTTGAATCGGCGAGGGCGATCGCCTGCGCGTAGATCACGTCGAGGGCCTCGCCCTCGATCTCGTGGCCCAGTTCCTTCAGCTTGCCCTGGAGGCCACGCCGCCCCGACAACTTGCCGATGGTCAGCTGGCTGCCGGCCAGCCCCACGGATTGCGGGGTCATGATCTCGTAGGTCAGCGGGTTCTTGATGACGCCGTCCTGGTGGACGCCGGATTCGTGGGCGAACGCATTCCCACCGACGATCGCCTTGTTCGGCTGTACCGCGAAGCCGGTCAGGTAGCTGACAAGGCGGGAGGCGGCGGTCAGGTGCTCGGTGGCCACGCCGCTGCCCAGGTCGGGGAACTGCGTGGGTCGCGTCCGAAGGGCCATGACGACCTCCTCGAGGGACGCGTTGCCGGCCCGCTCGCCAAGCCCGTTGATCGTGACTTCCACCTGGCGGGCACCGGCCTGGACGGCAGCGAGCGTGTTGGCGGTGGCAAGCCCCAGGTCGTTATGGCAATGGACGCTGATCGTGGCCTGGTCACCGACGAGCTTCACGGCCCGCTCCACAAGCACGCCGAACTCGCTCGGGATGGCGTAACCAACCGTGTCCGGGATGTTGATGGTCGATGCACCCGCTTCCACGACCGCCTCGTAGACCTGCATCAGGAAGTCGTAATCCGTCCGCGAGGCGTCCTCCGCCGAGAATTCGATCTCCGCATCGCGTCCGAGTGCCTCGCGTCCATGGCGAACCCACTTGACCGCGTCCGCGAGCGCCTGCTCGCGGCTGATCCGGAGCTTGTGCTTGAGGTGGATGTCGCTCGTCGCGATGAACACGTGGAGATGCGGACGCTCGGCGATGCGGATCGCCTCGATGGCGCGCTGCGGATCCCCATCCCGGCAACGCGCGAGCGCAGCCACGGCGATGCCGCCCTTCGTCTCCTGGGCGATCCGTCGGACCGCCTCGAAGTCACCGGGTGATGCGGCCGGGAACCCTGCCTCGATGACGTCAACCTTGAGCCGGACGAGCTGACGCGCGACCTCGAGCTTCTCGGCCGCGGTCAGGCCGGCGCCGGGTGCCTGCTCCCCGTCCCGGAGCGTCGTATCGAAGATCCGGACAGAACCCGCCGGGACGAACGGCCCCGACGGACGGGGTACGGCGGGGGGCATCAGTGCGACCCGGCCGGCTTCGGCGCCTCGGTCTGGGCCTGCGCCTGCGCCTCGCCGGCCCGGACGACGACCGGATTCAGGAACGGCATCTGGGCCCGGAGCGCAGCGCCGACCTGCTCGATCTGGTGGTCCTGATCCTGCGCGCGGAGCCGCTCGAACTCGTGGCGTCCGGTCTCGTTCTCGCGGATCCAGCGGCTTGCGAACGACCCGTTCTGGATCTCGCTGAGGACATCGCGCATCGTTGCCTTGGCGCCCTCCACGATCCGCGGGCCGGAAACATAGTCACCGTACTCAGCCGTATCCGAAACGCTGAAACGCATGAAGTTGAGCCCGCCGCGGTACATCAGGTCGACGATGAGCTTGAGCTCGTGCATCGTCTCGAAGTACGCCAGCTCGGGCTGGTAGCCAGCCTCGACGAGCGTCTCGAAGGCGGCCTTCACCAGAGCCGAGACGCCACCGCACAGGAGTGCCTGCTCCCCGAAGAGGTCCGTCTCGGTCTCCTCCTTGAACGTCGTCTCGAGGATCCCTGCGCGCATGTTGCCGAGACCGCGGGCGTAGGCGAAGACGCGGGCCTTGCCGGTCCCGGTCGGGTCCTGATGGACCGCGAACAGGGCCGGGACCCCGCCGCCGGACTGGAATACGCTCCGGACCAGGTGGCCGGGGCCCTTGGGCGCCACCATCCCGACATCGATGAAGTCGGGCGGAACGATCCGGCCGAAGTGGATGTTGAACCCGTGGGCGAACATCAGGAGCTGTCCGGGCCGCAGGTTCGGCTGGATCTCGGCGTCGTAGACCGCCTTCTGCGACGTGTCGGGGACGAGGATCATGATCGCGTCCGCGGCCTTGACCGCGTCGGCCACGGTGTGAACCTCGAGACCTGCCGCCTCCGCGAGGGCCTTCGACTTCGATCCATCGGCCAGCCCGACGATGACCTTGACGCCTGATTCGTGGAGGTTCAGAGCGTGGGCGTGGCCCTGACTGCCGTAGCCGATGATGGCCACGGTCTGGCCCTCGAGGGCCCCCGGATCGGCATCGTTGTCGTAATACATGCGGGCGGTCATCGCTTCAGTGCCTCCTCGATGGATCCGGCACCGCGCGTCATCACGACCGCGCCGGTTCGGACCAGTTCCTTGATTCCGTACGTTCGGACCAGGGCAACGAACGTGTCGACCTCGGTTTCCGTCCCGCTGACCTCGACGATCAGTGATTCGGGTCCGAGATCGACGACACGACCCTTGCTGAGCTCCACGATCTTGATCAATTCGCCCCGATTGCCGTCGGTCGCCCGGATCTTCACCAGCGCCAACTCATGCTCGACGGTCGGCTCGGCGGTGACGTCCTGAACCTTCAGGACGTCAATCAGCCGATAGAGCTGCTTCGCCGCCTGCTCAACGGCAACATCGTCGCCGTGAAGCGTGATCGTCATGCGGGACAGGCCCTCCTGATCCGTATGGCTGACCGCGAGGGAATCGATATTGAAGTTGCGCGCCCGCATGAGGCTGGCAACCCTGTTCAGGACACCGGGCTTGTCGAGCACGAGCGCCACGAGGCGGTGCTGCCTGGTATCGCCGCTGCCGGGCAGCGCACGGGGTGGTGGGGCCACGTGCGCCGGGGTCGATCCGTCGGTGCTCATTCCTCGGGCCCGTCCCATGTCTCGATCAGGTCGGACAGGCCCTTGCCGGCCGGCATCATCGGGAAGACATTCTGTTCGCCGGCGATCTCGAACCAGATCAGCGCCGGTCCGTCGACGCCCTGGGCGAACCGGATCGCATCGTCCACCTCAGATGGCGTCGAGGCCTTGATCGCCGGTACGCCGTACGCCTCGGCCAACTTGAGGTAGTCGGGCCCGAGCAGATGCGCGGAGTGGTAGTTCCCGGCGTAGATGATCTCCTGCCATTGCCGGATCATCCCGAGCTTCTTGTTGTCGAACAGGGCGATCTTCACGGGGATCCGGTCCTGGACGAGGGTCATCAGTTCCTGGCTCGTCATCTGGAAGCCGCCGTCGCCGGCAATTGC
>JANMNF010000007.1:0-1829 GCA_031373765.1 Chloroflexota bacterium | reverse complement strand
GACGAAGCCATCGACAAGAACCAGGCCTGCCACACGCTCCGGGTGTCGAGCTGCGGCCGAGATGACCACCCCGGCCCCCGCGGATTCGCCTGCAAGAATGCAGCGGTTGATCCCGTGGGCGTCGAGAACTACGAAGATGTCGTCGACGAGTCGTTCGTGGCTGATCGACTCGGCGCTCGAGATGGTCGCGCCCGTCCCCCGGTGGTCGAAACCGACCACCCTCCAGCGCGCGCTCAGCATGCCGAACGGTCCAGCCCAGAGCTCCCAGCTGCCGATCCAGCCGCCGACGGCGACGAGGGTCGGGCCGTCAGCGGGCCCGAATGCGACCGTCCACAGCTGCGCCCCGTCCGTCGGCACGTAGAACGCGCTCGGCGTTTGTCGACGCAGATCAGGCTCGCCCTGCCTCCCTCGATCTTCCGAGGCCGACCTGCTCACAAGTCCCTCTCTGGCGACGGCGGCGGCGGCCAGTCCACCTCAAGTTGTTCGAGGATTCGTGCCCAGTGGCGAAGCGGAAGGAGATGCCCCTCTCCGGGCTCGATGAACAAGCGGGCGCGCGGAATGGCACCGGCGAGGTACTCGGCGTGGACGCGGTCCGTCAGCATGTCCTCCTCGCCCCACCAGACAGAAGTCGGCTGACGCAGGTCGGCTGGCGAGAAGCCCCACGGTTGGTAGTAGGCGATCAGATCATCGACAAGGCCCGCGGCACCCTGGCGCGCTCCTTCGAGGAACATCGCGTCCAGCGCCGCGCGGACCGCCGGGTCACGACGATGGACGGAGTCAGGGTCCGCGGCATCGGCGGCGCCCCGGGTGATTGAACCCGGGTCCTCGGCGTACCAGCGATGGCGTTCGAGAAGAGCGATGCGGGCTGCCACCGGATCCGTACGAATGAGGTCGATGAGCGCCGCGACGGGCGGCGAGTAGGAAGCTCGAATGCCGGGAACCTCATCGGGCGGGCCATCGGCCGCGATGAGCGCGATCGAGGTGACCCGGTCACCGAGGGCGAAGGCACAGGCCATCGCGAACTGGCCGCCACTGGACCAACCGGCGACCGGAAAGCGATCGATGCCGAGCGTGTCAACGACCTGGCGCACGTCGTCGGCCCAATCGAGGATCGTCCGACCCGGCTGCGGGTCCGAGGTGCCGTAGCCGGCGCGATCAGGACTGGTCAGCCGAGTGCCGGCCGCACGAGTGACCTCGATGTCGGGGCAGAATAGGCGAGATCCAGGCGAGCCCTCGAACAGGAGCACGGGACGACCGTCGGGCTCCCCCCATTCGGCGACCGCAATCCTGCGGCCGTCCCGTAGTTCGATGACGGAATCACGATCGGGAACGGCGGTAACGGTCACGCTGACATCCTATCGGCGGTCGCCTCGGGAAGAACGTCCGGCTAGCCACAGCAGTCATAGACACTCTCTGCGGCATCGACGAGTTCCTGAACTGTGAAGTCCGCGGTGTTCGCGATCAACACGTCGCTCTTGTCTCGATCGGTCCAGCCGATGATGAGCTCGCCCATCGATTCGTCCCGCCAGACCTCGGTAGCCTCGCCGCACACGGTCACGGCGATGGGCTTGCCCTCGCGCTTGCGCGATTGTTCGATCCGGCTCATGAAGTAGGCGTCGCTGGCGGGAAAGGTCTCGTACAGCACGAGTCGGCCGGGTCCCTCGTTGGGCGGGACCGTCAGGCCCTCCGGCCCGTACAGGCGTGCGGAAGTATTGGAAAAACCGGGGAGTGATTCGATCCCTCTCAGGTCGGACCAGCCATCGGGCCGGCCTTCAACGACCCCCGGAAACGCCGCCGCGCCTTGTCTTGCACAACGCGGGAGGAGCGTG
>JANMNF010000335.1:0-4749 GCA_031373765.1 Chloroflexota bacterium | reverse complement strand
GGAGATCCACTCGTGGACAGTGCCGCCCTCGGCATTGGCGCGGGCGGCCTCTCCAAGCACTGATCCGATGTCCACGCACGCGGTCACCGAGGCGGGGGCTTCGACGCGCTCGCCCGAGCCTGCCGTCGTCCTCGCCGCGTCGCGCCTGCGGGGCGAATTGCGGATGCCTGGCGACAAGTCGATCAGCCACCGAGCCCTGATGCTGGCCCTCATCGCCGAGGGCAGCAGCACGATTGACGGCGCGGGTGACGGTGCCGACGTTCAATCCACGGCGGGCATTGTCCGCGCCCTCGGCGCGACCGTTGATCGGACCGCAGCCCCGGGTGGCTCGATCAGATACCTCGTGACCTCGCCGGGGATCGAGGGCCTGACGGCGGCGCCGACGATCCTCGACTGCGGTAACTCTGGCACGAGCCTGCGGCTGTTCGCGGGGATCCTGGCGGGCAGCACGGCCCAGGTCGTGCTCGACGGCGACGGCTCACTCCGCAGCCGGCCGATGGCCCGGATCATCGACCCGCTTCGCAAAATGGGCGCGTCCATCAGGGCGCGCGGCGACAACGGTCGACCGCCACTCGAGGTTGCCGGGCACGCCGACCTCGTCGGTGTCGACTGGACGACGAGTGTTCCATCGGCGCAGGTGAAATCGGCGATCCTTCTGGCCGGCCTGCGAGCATCAGGAACGACGCGCGTACACGAGGCCGTCGCGACACGCGATCACACGGAGCGCATGCTGCGAGCCCGCGGTGTTGCGGTCCGGACGAGCGCGGACTCAGCGCTGGACCGGCGCGGCGAGGCCGGAGGCGGCGCGGTGATAGAAATCGATGGAGGTGGACGCGTGCGCGCGATTGACGACGTGGTGCCGGGCGACCTGTCCGCGGCTGCGTTCTGGCTGGTCGCGGCGTCCGTGCATCCCGACGCGGAGCTCACCCTGCGCGGTGTCGGCACGAACCCGACGCGGCGGGGCATCGTCGATCTCCTGGTCCGCATGGGCGCCGACATCGATGAGCGCGCGCACCCCGCGGTTCCCGGGTCAGGCGACGACGCGAGATCGGTCGGCGAACCGATTGCCGACTTCGGCGTTCGATCCTCGGCCCTGCGAGGGATCGAGGTCAGCCCAGCGGACGTCGCCGGTGCGATCGACGAGATCCCGATCCTGTGCCTCGCGGCGACCCAGGCCACCGGAAGGACGACCATCCGCGGGGCCGGCGAGCTCCGACACAAGGAGTCCGATCGCCTCGCCGGCATCGCTGCCGGCCTCACCTCGCTCGGTGCGAAGATCGAAGTCGACGGCGATGACCTGATCATCGACGGCCCGACCGCGCTGGTCGGGGCAGCCACCGACAGCCTCGACGATCATCGCCTGGCTATGACCTTTGCAATCGGCGGATTGCTCGCCTCGGGCCGTACGAGGATCGGGCAGCCCGGCAGCGCATCGATTTCCTACCCCCGTTTCTTCGCTGAGCTCGAAAGGATCCGGACATGACGAAGCGCGTCGTTCTGATCGGTCACCCCGTCGCCCACTCCTTGTCGGCGGCCATGCAGCAGGCTGCTTTCGATGCCAAGGGGATCGATGCGCACTACGAGTTGCTGGATCGCGCTCCGATGCAGCTGGCCGAGGCGATCGAGGCGATCCGAGGGGACGACTATCTCGGCGCCAACCTCACGATCCCGCACAAGGAGCGGGTCGTCCCGCTGCTTGATCGCCTGACCGAGGAGGCAACGGCGACAGGCGCCGTGAACACCCTCACCCGCGAGGGCAAGCGCCTCGTTGGGCACAACACCGATGTCGCCGGGTTCAACGCCGCGCTGGATCGCCTGGTCGGCCGGTCGAAGATGCCGCGCCACGCCGTGGTCCTCGGGGCCGGTGGTGGTGCCCGCGCCGTGGTCCACGGGTTGATCCGGGCAGGCTTTCTCCGGATTATTGTGTTCAACCGCCACCTTCATCGCGCCGAGGGCATGGTGAAGCACTTTGGTCGGAGCGCCGCGCACATGGACCTGCGCGCGCTGCCGTGGCACGAGTCCGTCATCGCCGCAGAACTGGCGAAGACGAAGATCCTGGTGAACGCGACCTCGATCGGCCTGAAGCCGGACGAATCGCCGCTCCCGGCCGAGTCGCTCGACTCGCATCTGCTGGTGCTCGACCTCATCTACGACCGAACGCGGCTGCTCCGGGATGCCGCCGCCGCAGGTGCCACCGCGCACGACGGGGCGACCATGCTCCTGCACCAGGGTGCCGCGGCATTCACCCTGTGGACCGGCCAGCCGGCCCCGCTCGACCTGATGGCCGAGGCGCTCGCCGGAGCCCGCGCCCAAGGTCTGCGCTCGGCCGAGGGCGAACCGGCCGGCGACGAGCCTTCCGGCGGCGAACCGGCCGTCGATACGCCGGCCGTCACGACCGAAAGCTGATCCTGCCGCTCATGTCGGATGCGTTTCGGTTCCTGACCGCTGGGGAATCACACGGGCCGACGCTCGGCGTGACGGTCGAGGGCGTCCCCGCGGGCCTTGCCCTGATCGAGGAGGACCTCATCGTCGACCTGGCCCGCCGCCAGCGCGGCTATGGGCGCGGCGCTCGTCAGACGATCGAGTCCGATCACGCCGAGATCAAATCGGGTGTCCGCCATGGGCGGACGCTCGGGTCGCCGATCCTGCTCCTCGTCCCGAACCGGGACTGGGAAAACTGGGGCTCCGTCATGCAGGCTGGACCGCTCGATGCGGACGCGGCTGCCGCGCTCGAATCGGCCGTTGCCGACGGCAACAAGCGGGCCACGCCGGTCACGCGGGTCCGGCCGGGCCACGCGGACCTTGCCGGCGCCCTCAAGTACGGCCACTCGGACGTGCGCAACGTGCTCGAGCGAGCCTCGGCTCGCGAGACGGCTGCTCGCGTTGCCGCGGGCGGCATCGCCCGCGTGTTCCTGCGTGAACTCGGTATCGAGGTCTGGTCATTCACCGCGGAAGTCGGCGGCGTGGCCATCGATCCGGCCGCGAGCACGCGCTCACGAGAGGAGGCTGATGCCTCACCCCTGCGCTGCCCCGACCCGGATGCCGAAGCGCGGATGATCGCCCGGATCGACGAGGCGCGGTCCAATGGCGACACGATCGGCGGCGTGTTCGAGGTCGTCGTTCATGGCTTGCCCATCGGGTTGGGCTCCTATGTCCACTGGGATCGGCGGCTCGATGGTGCGCTGGCGGCGGCCGTGATGAGCATCAACATCGTGAAGGGCGTGGAGTTCGGGCTCGGGTTCGAGCAGACCCGCCGGTTCGGGTCGGCCGTCCACGACGTGATCGACGGGCGGGCCGAGGACGGTCGCTGGATCCATCGCACGAACAACGCAGGTGGGCTCACTGGTGGGGTCACCAACGGTGAGCCGATCGTGGTTCGTGGCGCGGTCAAGCCGATCTCCACGCTGGCACGCCCGCTCCCGTCCGCAGACCTGATCACCGGCGAGGCCGTGGACAAGGCCCACTACGAGCGAAGCGACATCAGCGTCGTGCCCGCCGCAGGGGTGATCGGCGAGGCGATGGTGATGCTGACCCTCGCGCGGTTCATCCTCGAAACCCTCGGCGGCGACCGGATGGACGTGGTCATCGAGCGCATGGCCGCACATCGACGGCTCATGGCAACCCTCCCGCCCGCACCGACGATCGGCGGCCAGGTCGCGACTTCCGGCGGCGACGAGGCCGGCTCCGGCGGCGACGACTAAGGCGCGGACGGGCACGTGGAAATCGTCCTGATCGGACTTCCCGGCAGCGGCAAGAGCGCCGTCGGGCGTCGCCTTGCGGCGCACCACGGGGCCACGTTCGTAGACCTCGACGAGGTCATCGAACACGAGGCTGGCGTTCGAATCCCGGAGATCTTTGCCGAGGAGGGCGAGGCCGGCTTTCGAACCCGTGAGCGAGCCGTGATCCAGGCTCTCGGCCAGCCCGACGACGCGCCCGAGATTCGGCGGGTGATCGCGCCGGGCGGCGGCGCCGTTG
Source organism: Chloroflexota bacterium (assembly GCA_031373765.1). Lineage (GTDB taxonomy): Bacteria > Chloroflexota > Limnocylindria > Limnocylindrales > CSP1-4 > UBA5189. The sequence continues at coordinate 774 of JANMNF010000335.1, read as the reverse complement.
TGGACCCGCGGAACCGGTGGCTGCTGTACCGCGGACGCGTGCCGATCTGGCTGGACGGACGGCCGGAGATCCTTGCGCAGCGTCTCCGTCGCAGTCCCAACATCCGGCCGCTGATCACAGGACGCGACCCGATCAGGGCACTGCGCGACCTGACCTCCTCGCGCAGCCGGTTCTACGGCGCCGCGACGCGGGTCGCCGGCATGACCGAGGTCAACAGCGTCGTCGAGGCGGTCGAGCAAGCCGTCCCTGCCGCACCAACGGCCGGGGTACTGCTCCTGCGCGCCGAGACCGTCATCGGACGCATCGTCCTCGGGGAGCACATCGCGGGAGCGATGATCGTCGCCGAGCTCGCCCGACTCGGAGCGAAGCGGGCCATCGTGGTCACCGAGCCCGGAGCCTGGGCGGCCACGGGAGCGGTCATCGAGGAGCCGATTCGCGCCGCGGGCATGGACCTCGAGCTCGTCGCGCTCCCGCAGGGCGAGGCCGCCAAGCGCCTCGCTGTGGTCGAGCAGGCTGCCAGCGAGCTGTCTCGCCTGCGCGTCGAACGCGGCGAGCCGATCGTCGCGGTGGGCGGAGGGGCGCTCGGCGACACGGCCGGCTTCATCGCCGCCACGTACCTCCGTGGCGTGCCCTTCATCCAGGTACCGACGACACTCGCGGCGCAGATCGACTCGTCCATCGGCGGCAAGACCGGCGTGGACCTGCCGGAGGGCAAGAACCTCGTCGGCGCGTTCCACCAGCCCGTGGCAATCTTGATCGACATCGCGCTCCTCG
>JANMNF010000298.1:0-1968 GCA_031373765.1 Chloroflexota bacterium | reverse complement strand
GCTTCGTGGCCCTCGCCGACATCGAACAGCGGCGGCGCCTCGACCTTGCATCGATCGAACGCCAACGGGCAGCGCGGGTGGAACCGGCAACCGCTCGGGATCCGTGACGCGTCCGGCGTCTCGCCGACGAGGATCGTCCTCGCTGGGGCGTCGTCGGACGGAGGATCTGGCGTCGGGGCCACCGACACGAGCGCGGCCGTATACGGGTGCCGGGGCTGCCTGATGACCTGATCCGCCGGGCCGATCTCCATGATCTTGCCGAGGTACATGACCGCTATGCGATCGGCGATGACCCAGGCGAGCGACAGGTCGTGGGTGATGAAGAGATAGGTGAGTCCAAGTTCCTTCCGGAGGTCAAGCATCAACCGAAGGAGCTCGGTCCGGATCGAGACATCGAGCATCGACACTGGCTCGTCGGCAACCACGAGATCCGGGCTCATCGCGAGAGCGCCGGCGATCACCACCCGTTGGCGCTGCCCGCCGGACAGCTCGTGGGGATAGCGCATTGCGAAGTCGGCGGGCAGACCGGCCGCCTCGAGCGCCTCGCCGACCCGCCTATCGCGATCGGCAGCGCTCGGCGCGAGCCCATTGACCTCGAGTGGCTCAGCGACGAAATCGTGGACGGTCTGCTTCGGATTGAGCGTCTCGTACGGGTCCTGGAAGATCGCCTGGACCCGCCGTCGATAGGCCCGCAGTTGCTTCGTTCCCCACAGCGCAGAAACGTCCTCACCGTCGAAAGCGATCTTCCCGGCGGTCTGCTTCGTGAGCTTGACGATGACGCGTCCGGTCGTCGTCTTGCCGGACCCCGATTCCCCGACCAGCGCCAGTACTTCGCCCTTGGCGATCGTGAGATCGATCCCGTCCACGGCCCGGACGACACCCTTGTTGCGTCGCGTGATCTGGTCAGTGATCCCGCCACGGATCGGGAAGTGGACCTCGAGACCCTGGAGCTTGAGGAGGTCGGTCACGAGGCCGGACCCGAGCTGCGCGCGGCAATCGATTCCATCGTGGCCACGATCCCACCGTTGGTGCCGGCCGGATGGAGGTGGCAGGCAACCCGGACGCCGTCGGGGAACACCACTTCCGGTGGCACGACATCCTTGCAGACAGCCATGGCGACCGGGCAGCGCGGGTGGAACCGGCATCCGCTCGGCGGGTTGCGCAGGTCCGGTGGCAGACCCGGAATCGTGTCAAGCGTGCGCCGATCGGCGTGGATATTGGGGAAGGCGCTCAGGAGCTTGGTCGTGTACGGGTGGCGCGGCGCCGTAAAGATCTTCCGGACCGGGCCCTCCTCGGCGACGCGGCCGGCGTACATGACCATCGTCCGCTCGCAGGTCTCCGCGATGACCGACAGGTCGTGGGTGATCAGGATGAGCGCGAGCCCGAGGTCCCGGCGGAGTCGCTCCAGGAGCTGCAGGATCTGAGCCTGGACCATGACGTCGAGGGCTGTCGTCGGTTCGTCGCCGATCATGATCTTCGGATCACACGCCAGCGCCATCGCGATCATCGCTCGCTGGCGCATCCCGCCCGAAAGTTCGTGCGGGTATGCCTGGGCTCGCTGCTCCGGAATGCCGACGAGCTCAAGGAGTTCGCGGGCGCGGACCATCGATTGATCCCGCGACTCCCCCAGACGCAGTTCGATGGGTTCCGCGATCTGCTCACCGACCCGCTGCACCGGGTTCAGGGCATTCATCGCACCCTGAAACACGATGCTGATTTCTCGCCATCGATAGCGCAGGAGCGCCAGATCCGACTTCGTGACGAGATCGGTCCCATGGAAGTTGACGCTACCGGCGGAGATCCGCCCATTCGGCGGGAGCAGGCGGATCAGCGACAGGGCGGTCGTGGTCTTCCCGCAGCCGGATTCGCCCGCGATCCCGAGCGCCTCGCCGTCGTTGAGCCGGAAGCTGACCCCATCGACCGCGCTGACCGAGGCGCCCTCGAGGCTGAATGTCGTCGTCAGGTTGT
>JANMNF010000228.1:0-11525 GCA_031373765.1 Chloroflexota bacterium | reverse complement strand
GATCACAACAAGGGCGGTCTCATCGTCGACTGCGGCATCCGCGGCTTCGTCCCGATCAGCCAGATCGTTGACTTCCCGCGTCGTCCGCAGAATGACCAGCCGCGCGACGCGGCCCAGGAGATCGCCGAGAAGCTCATGCCGTTCGTCGGCCGCAAGCTTCGACTCAAGATCCTCGAGGTCAACCGCAAGGCGAACCGCCTGATCCTGTCCGAGAAGGTCGCCTTGTACGAGGAGCGCCGCGAGAAGCGGGACGAGCTCTTCAGCAGCCTTCAGGTCGGCCAGAAGGTCACCGGTTCCGTCCGCTCGATCGCCCCGTTCGGCGTGTTCATCGATCTCGGTGGGATCGACGGACTCGTCCACAAGAGCGAGCTGTCCTGGAACAAGGTCAACAACCCCGAAGCCGGCTATGAAGTCGGCGAGGAGGTCGAGGCTGAAGTCATTGACATCAACCACGAGCGAGGCCGCATCAGCCTGTCGATCCGACGGCTGCAGCCGGACCCGTGGCACTCCACGGTGGCCGACTTCAACGTCGGTGACGTCATCGACGGCACCGTAACGAAGCTCGTGAACTTCGGTGCATTCGTTCGCGTTCGGGATGGGCTCGAGGGCCTGATCCATATCAGCGAACTGAGCCACCAGCGTGTCGCCCACCCGGGAGACGTTGTCCATGAGGGCCAGGCGCTCAAGCTCAAGATCATCAGCCTCGATTCCGAGCGCCATCGCCTCGGGCTCAGCCTGAAGCAGGCAGAGGAAGCTCCCGTTCGCACGATGCCCGAGCCCGGTGCGGCTCCCGCGCCGGCACAGCGCGCGGAGCGGCGTCCCCGCCCCGAACGCGGTGAGCGAGAGCGAAGCTACGCGGCCTCCGATGCCGTGCAGGAGCCCGAGGGCGGGATCGACACCACGCTCGCAGCCGCCTTCGCAGGCGTTCGTGAGCAACTCGCAGCCGCCGAACTGGTCGAACAGCCGGCAGCGGCCGAGGAGACCGCTCCTGAGGCCGAGGCCGAGCCTGAGGCCGTCGCCGAAGCCGAGGCGCCCGCCGAAGAGTCGGAAAGCGCCGTCACTGAGCCCGTAACCGAGCCCGAGCCTGTGGCAGAGCCCGTGGCCGAGGCGGCGCCGGAAGCCGCGGCCGAGCCCGAGGCCGTCGCCGAAGCGGCACCAGAGCCGGAGCCCGAGCCCGTCGCCGAAGCGGCGCCTGAACCCGAGCCCGTTGCTGAGGCCGTAGCGGAGGAGCCGGCCGCGCCGGAAGTCGTCGCCGAGGCCGATGCCCCGGAGCCCGAGGCTGCCGTCGCAGTCGAGGAGGCCGTCGAAGACGCTCCGTCCGACGAACCGGCCGCTGACGAAGCAGTCGAAAAGAAGACCAAGAAGGCCTGACACCAGGCCGCTTCTGCACCGAACGACCCGCCAGCGGCGGGTCGTTTGATTCCCGCTCAGGTCCGCATCTTGCCCACCGGACGGCCCGCGGAGCAACCGAAGGCGGCGATGGTCGTGGCCGAAGGTCCGCGCGCGCGTTGTGGGCGTTCAGCCGGCGGAACGGGATCGGGCTGAAATTCGTCGGTGCAGGAATGGCTGCGTGCTAGGATGGCGGCGCGCTCAGGTGCGCAGAAGGGGAACGGGCGTTCGAAACCGATGGAGCGGTTTGATAAGTTCACTGATCGTGCGCGCAAGGTCCTGACGCTCGCGCAGGACGAAGCGCAACGGTTTAACCATAACTACATCGGCACGGAGCACCTCCTTCTCGGACTGGTTCGCGAGGGTGAGGGAGTCGCTGCCCGCGTACTCGAGAACATGAACGTCGAACTCGCCAAGGTCCGGACGGCGGTCGAGTTCATCATCGGCCGCGGCGATCGACCCGTCGTCGGTGAAGTCGGTCTGACGCCGCGCGCCAAGCGCGTCATCGAGCTCGCGATTGACGAGGCTCGCCGGCTCGGCCACAACTACATCGGAACGGAGCACCTGCTGCTCGGCCTCGTCCGCGAGGGCGAAGGAATTGCGGCGGGGGTCCTCGAATCACTCGGCGTGAACCTGGACAAGGTCCGCCACGAGGTGATCCGCGTTCTCTCGCAGTCGTCATCGGTCGGCCCGGCCCAGGAGACGAAGCGAACGTCCAAGACACCGACCGTGGACGCCCTCGGGATCAACCTGACTGACGCGGCGCGGGCAGGCAAGCTGGACCCGGTCATCGGTCGTGAGAAGGAGATCGAGCGGGTCATCCAGATCCTTGGTCGCAAGACGAAGAACAACCCAGCCCTGATCGGGGAGCCCGGTGTCGGCAAGACCGCCATCGCCGAAGGCCTCGCCCACCGCATCGTTGCCGGCGATGTCCCCGACATTCTCCTGAACAAGCGCGTGCTCACGCTCGACATCGGGTCGCTGGTCGCCGGTACCAAGTACCGCGGCGAGTTCGAGGAGCGGCTCAAGAAGATCATCGAAGAGCTCCGCAACACGAATGACGCGGTCCTGTTCATCGATGAGTTGCACACCCTGGTCGGAGCCGGGGCCGCAGAAGGGGCCATCGACGCGGCAAACATCCTGAAGCCGCCATTGGCTCGCGGTGAGCTCCAGTGCATCGGCGCCACGACCCTTGACGACTATCGCAAGTACATCGAACGCGACGCCTCGCTTGAGCGCCGGTTCCAGCCGGTGATGGTCGAGGAACCGACGATCGAGCAGACCATCGAGATCCTCATGGGGATCAGGGAACGCTACGAGCAGCACCACAAGGTCACGATCACCGATGCCGCCGTGAAGGCCGCCGCGGACCTGTCGATCCGCTACATCACAGATCGACACCTGCCCGACAAGGCGATCGACCTCATCGACGAGGCCGCCAGTCGCGTGCGACTCCGCCATGCGTCGGCGCCACCCGCCTTGCGCGATGCACAGCGCGAGCTCGAGAAGGTGACCCGGGAGAAGGACGCGGCGATCAACGCGCAGGAATACGAATCCGCAGCCAAGCTCCGCGAAGCCGAGACCGAGGTCCGCGAGCGCGCCGACGCCCTCCGCGAGACCTGGCAGGCCTCGATCGCGGGAGCCGCGCCAACGGTCGACGAGGAAGAGATCGCCGAGGTATTGGCGATGTGGACCGGCATTCCCGTTACCCGGATCGCGCAGGAGGAATCCGAGCGCCTGCTCCACATGGAGGACGCCCTCCACAACCGGGTCATCGGTCAGCAGGAGGCGATCGACATCGTCTCCAAGGCCGTTCGACGTGCTCGAGCCGGGTTGAAGGACCCGAAGCGGCCGATCGGCTCGTTCATCTTCCTCGGGCCCACGGGCGTCGGGAAGACCGAGCTCGCCAAGGCCCTCGCCGAATTCATGTTCGGGAGCGAAGACACGCTCATCAAGATCGACATGAGCGAATTCATGGAGCGGCACAACGTCAGCCGCCTGGTCGGGGCGCCTCCGGGTTACGTCGGGTTCGACGAAGGCGGCCAGCTGACCGAGGCGGTTCGGCGCAAGAGCTACGCCGTGATCCTGCTCGACGAGGTCGAAAAGGCGCACCCCGAGGTGTTCAACATCCTGCTCCAGATCCTCGAGGACGGGCAGTTGACGGATGCCAAGGGTCGCCGAGTCGACTTCCGGAACTGCATCATCATCATGACCTCGAACCTCGGAGCGCGGCAGCTCCAGACGGGTTCTTCGCTCGGGTTCCGGGCCGTCGAGGACAGCGATGACGCTCGTGAGCAGAACTCCTACGACATCATGCGCGAGAAGGTCCAGGCCGAGCTGAAGAACAACTTCCGCCCGGAGTTCCTCAACCGGATCGACGCCACCGTGGTGTTCAGGTCCCTGAGCGTCGATGAGATCCGTCAGATCGTCGACCTGATGCTGATCCGCGTGCGCGAGCGGCTCCGCGCACAGGAGATGCACCTGGAAGTCACCCAGGCGGCCAAGGACCACCTCATCAAGCTCGGCTGGGATCCGGCCTATGGCGCTCGCCCGATGCGCCGCGTCATCCAAAACATGATCGAGGACGTTCTTGCAGAGCACCTCCTTCTGGGTCGCTACGAGCCCGGCACGACGATCCTCGTCGATCGCGACGGAGAGGCCGGGCTGACCATCCACGCCGCCGAGCCGAAGACACCCGTCGAAGTCTCCTAGGCTCGTGGCACGCGCCAGCAGCCGCTACATCTGTCAGAGCTGCGGCGAATCGTTCCTGCGCTGGGAAGGTCAATGCAGGAACTGCAATGGCTGGAACACCCTGGTCGAGACGGTCGTTCGGCCCGGCGCGCGCAATGACCGTGCGGCGGCGTCCCGGCCAGCATCGGCGGGCGCTGTCGCCGTGCCGCTTTCCGATATCGGGGCTCCGCCTGCCGACCGCCTGCCCGTGGGCATCGCCGAGCTTGACCGCGTCCTCGGCGGGGGACTGGTGCCCGGATCCCTTGTCCTGCTGGGCGGCGAGCCAGGTGTGGGCAAATCCACGCTGTTGCTCCAGGCCGCGGCCGGAGTGGCGCGAGGCGCAGATCCCGCTCGATCCGTCCTCTACGTGACCGGGGAGGAGAGCGCGGCTCAGGTTCGTCTCCGCGCAGCGCGGCTCGGGCTCACCGATTCCGTGACCGGGTCTGCGATCAGCGTCCTCGCCGATGGCGAGGTGGGCCGGATCACGGAGATGGCGCGGGCCACACGTCCGGCCCTCGTGATCATCGATTCGATCCAGACGGTCACGGTCGAGGAACTCGACGGACCGGCGGGGAGCGTCGGGCAGGTCCGTGAATCTGCGCTCCGGCTGATGGATCTGGCCAAGGGCGAGGACATCGCGGTCATCCTCGTTGGCCATGTGACAAAGGATGGCTCGATCGCCGGACCAAAGACCCTCGAACATCTTGTCGATGCCGTGCTGGACCTGGGCGGAGATCGAGCAGGCGTGTTGCGCGTCCTGCGGGCATCCAAGAATCGGTTCGGTTCGACCGAGGAAATCGGCGTATTCGAACTCGGCGAGGGCGGGCTCGTCGAGGTTGCCGATCCCGCACGGGCCTTCCTGATCGAGCACGAGGGTCCGGCGCCAGGCTCTGTCGTTGCCGCGACGATGGAGGGCACGCGTCCGATGCTCGTCGAGGTCCAGGCGCTCGTTGCCCCGGCCGGCTACGGCACCGCTGCGCGGCGTGTGTCCGGGATTGATGCGAATCGCCTTGCGCTGATCGTCGCCGTCCTCGGGAGAAAGGCCGGCATCGGGCTCGGGACGCACGACGTCTATGCCAATCTCGCCGGCGGGATCGAGGTCGCCGAGCCGGGCCTGGATCTGCCGCTCGCCCTTGCGCTTGCGAGTTCCCTGCGCGATGTGCCCGTCGCCCCGGGCCTGGTGGCCATCGGCGAGGTCGGGCTCCTCGGCGAGCTCCGGGGCGTCGCTGGGCTTGATCGCCGGCTCCGCGAGGCACTCCGCCTGGGGTTCACCAGCGCCATCGTTCCATCGACCGCTCGCGGGGTCCTGTCCGACATCACGGGGATGCGCGTGCACCGGGTTGCGACACTCCGGGAGGCCATCGCGGTGGCCCTCGGCGGCGACGGAACCTCTCCGTCGGCCGACCGCTCGCCGGCCCGCCGCGACCGGGCCCGGGCGTGATCGTGCGCGCGTCCGTGAGGGTGGTCGCGCACCCGTTGGACTGGGTGCTAGTCTGACCGCCCGTGATCCGCTCGATTCGAATCCTCGGCGCCGCCCTCGGCGGGCTGATCGGCATCGCTGCCGCGACGTCCCAGCCTGACGCCTTCCGCGACGTACCCGGCGCGGGCGCCGTCATCGTGGCGTGGCTCATTGCCTGGGCGGTGTTCGGCTTCTCGGTCCTTCCGTATCTGACCGTCGTCCCGGCTGCGCGTCTCATCCGGGGTGTTCAGGCGATGTCGACGGCCGAATTCGTCACTGCGGTGATCGGCCTCCTGATCGGCCTGCTCATGGGGCTGCTGCTCGGGTCGCCCCTCTCGTCATTCCCCAAGCCCCTCGGGCTGTACCTGCCGGTCGGGGTCTCGCTCTTCTTCGGGCTCGGCATGGTCGGCCTGACCGTGGCGAAGCGACAGGACCTGCTGGTGGCCGCCGAGGCCATCGGGCTCGTTCGGCGACCCGATCCTGAAACCAGCGGGCGATCCGGGACCCCGCACATCCTCGTCGACAGCAGCGCGATCATCGATGGTCGGATCGCCGAGATCGTCGAGTCCGGGTTCCTGTACGGGACACTGGTCGTGCCCCGGTTCGTGCTCGATGAGGTCCAGAAGATCGCGGACAGTTCCGACACGTTGCGCCGAAACCGCGGGCGCCGGGGTCTCGAGATCCTGACCAGGATGCAGAAGGACTCGCCGACGCCGGTGATCATCATCGACGACGACGCACCCGAGGTCGACGAGGTCGATGCCAAGCTCGTGGCCCTGGCGAAGCATTTCAGTCGAGCCGTGCTGACCAACGACTTCAATCTCAATCGCGTCGCGGAACTTCAGGGCGTCCGCGTGCTGAACATCAATTCGCTCGCGAATGCGGTCAAGCCGGCCCTGCTGCCCGGGGAGGAACTTCGGGTCCGGGTGATCCAGGCCGGCAAGGAAGCTGGTCAGGGCGTGGCGTTTCTCGACGACGGCACCATGATCGTCGTCGAAGGCGGGTCGCGGTTCATGGATCAGGAGCTGGACGTCGCGGTCACGCGCGTCCTCCAGACCGTGGCCGGGCGGATGGTGTTCGCCCAGCTGCGCAAGGACTGACCTGCCGTGGTCCAGAGCGATGGCCCGCAGGCCGGGGCCGAACCGCGGGTCGATGTCATCGTGGTTGCCGCAGGTTCCTCGAGCCGGATGGCGGGCATCGACAAGCGCCTGGCCCTCCTCGGCGGTCGACCGCTGCTGATCCGCACGCTCGAGGCCATGGCCGGCGCCGCGATCGTCGACCGCATCGTGCTCGTGATGGAGGAGGGGACGGCCCTCGAGACGCTGAGGCCGGACCTCCCCCAGAGCGTGGTCCGGATCGTCCCCGGAGGACCCCATCGAGGTGCTTCTGTCGAGGCCGGGTTCCGGGCCCTGGAAGCGCTCGCCGGCGGAGCGTTGACCGCGGATCGAGTAATCCTCGTCCATGACGGGGCGCGGCCGCTCGTGTCACGGGCGCTGATCAACGCCGTGGCTACCGCCGCCGCAGCACACGGAGCTGCCCTGCCCGTCATTCCCGTCTCCGACACGGTCCGACGCGTGCGCGATGGCGAGTTGGGCGAGCTTGTCGATCGAACCGATCTCGCGGCTGGCCAGACGCCCCAGGGCGTTCAGGCGGGCCTGCTGGCCGAAGCGTTTCGCCAGTACCCAGCCCTGGCCGGCGAGCAGTTCACCGATGAGGCCGCGCTGCTGATGGCCTGTACAATCCGCGTCCATCCCGTGCCCGGAGACCCGGTGAATTTCAAGGTAACCCTGCCTATCGACCTTGCCCGCGCCGCGGCGTTGCTGGCCGCCCGCGAAGTCCGACGGATCGGCACGGGGATGGATTCGCACCCGTTTGGCCCGGGTGCTCCGCTCCGACTCGGGGGGCTCGAGTTTCCCGGCGTCCCGCGATTGCATGGCCACTCGGACGGCGACGTCGTCCTCCACGCGACGGCCGATGCGCTCCTTGGTGCCGCCGCGCTCGGCGACCTCGGCCGGATGTTTCCGGCGGATCACCGTACCCCGCGAGGGATGCCCAGCGAGGACCTGCTGCGTGCCGTTGTCAGGCGCCTCGCAGGCGAGGGCTGGAGGGTCGAGACACTCGACCTGACGATCGTCGGGGCCCGACCCAAGCTGGCCAGCAGACTGGATGAAATGCAGGCGGCCATTGCCGGCCTGATCGGAGTCCCCAGGGCGCGCGTGAGCGTGAAGGCCAGCACCGGCAATCTCGACGGCGCAACCGGCGCCGGCCGTGCCATCTCGGCGACGGCGACGGCGTCGATCGTGTCCACAGACCATCAGGTGACCTCGGGGCCGGACGCAGGCGCCACGTCGGGCGCCTCGCCGGAGCGCATGTCATGACGCTGCGCCTCCAGGACACCCTGTCAGGGGAGACCCGCGCGTTTCAGCCGATCGAGGCCGGCCACGCCCGCGTCTACAGTTGCGGGCCGACGGTCTACGGACCGGCTCATATCGGGAACTTCCGGTCATTCCTGTTCGCCGACCTGCTGGTCCGATATCTGCGCTACCGCGGCCTGCGCGTGACCTGGGTCATGAATTTCACCGACATCGATGATCGAATCATCGAGCGCGCCAGAGACGCAGGGGAGCCGATCGACGCCCTGACGGATCGGTGGATCGCCCAGTTCATGGCCGATTCGGCAGCGCTCCGGATGACCCCACCCGACGTGCTCCCGCGCGCGACGCACCACATCGACGCGATTGCCAAGCTCATCGGAAACTTGGAGGAGCGTGGGCACGCGTACCGGACCGCGGACGGGTCCATCTTCTTCCGGATCTCGTCCTGGCCAGCGTATGGCCGGCTGGCCCGCCTGGATCCGACGCAGCTGCGCGTGGGCGAGCGCGTGGAGGCCGATGACTACGGCAAGGACGATGCGCGTGACTTTGCGCTCTGGAAGGGACCGAAGGCGGGTGATCCGGTCTGGGAAACCGCGATCGGCGCAGGTCGCCCGGGCTGGCACATCGAGTGCTCGGCGATGAGCATGGCGCACCTCGGTGAGAGCTTCGACATCCATACCGGTGGGGTCGATCTCATCTTCCCGCATCACGAGGACGAGCTTGCCCAGAGCGAGGCTGCTACCGGGATGCCGTTCGTGGGTACGTGGCTCCACTGCGCTCACCTGCGCCTCGGCGGCGAGAAGATGGCCCGGCGGGTCGGGAACATCGAGCGCGTGGCCGAACTGCTCGATGCCGGCGTCTCGCCGCGAGCCCTGCGCTACGCCCTGCTCTCCGTGCACTACCGGCAGGCGCTCGAGTACACCGACGGATCCATTGCGGCCGCCGGCGCTGCAATCGATCGCCTCGACAGCCTTGTGGCCGCCTTGACCGCGTACCACGATGAACGAGAGCCAGATCCGGGCCTGGGCGCGACGCTGGCGGCGGCCCGATCGGCATTCGAGGCGGCGCTCGACGACGACCTCAACATTTCCGCCGGGCTGGCAGTCCTGTTCGATCTCGTCCGCGACCTCAATCGGCGCATCGACGCACGTAGCCTGTCGACCGACGATGCGATTTCGGCGCTCCGGTTTCTCCGGGATCTCGACCAGGTCCTCGCCGTCCTGCCGGACGAGCCGGCGGAGCTGGATCCCGAATCAGGCGCCTTGCTTGACGCCCGTGAAGCCGCTCGGGCCGCCCGGGAGTGGGCCCGATCCGACGAGCTCCGCGACGCGCTGCTCGAGCGCGGCATCGCCGTCGAGGACACCCGTGATGGCCAGCGATGGCATCGAATCGAAGGCACGGCATGAGCCCCAAGCCGAAGCCAGATCGCCCCGAGCGACGCGAGGAGAAGACGTGGCGCCCGAAGGGCCCCGGAGCCGGGTCCCGAGGGCCGGGAGCCGGACACGGTGGCAAGTCGCGGCCAACCTCCGATTTCTCGGCTGACCGACATCCGCCGGGGCCCCGTCCCGGTCCTCGTCCCGGATCACGCCCGGGCGGTGGGTCTGGCCTGCGGCCCGGCCCGCGGCCAGGCCTGCGTCCGGATTCCCGCCCGGGACCATTCCAGCCGTTTCAAGCGGGCCCCGGCCCGCAGGCCCCGCGACCAGTCGAAGGACATGGACCCGAACCCAGGTTTCAGCCCGGACCTGGATCCAGCCCCGATATGCGGCCCGGCCAAGGACGACCCGCGTCCCGAGGACCAAGGCTGCCCGGTCGTCCGCCCCGGCCCTGGGGCCCGACGCGGCCCGTCGATCGCTTTGAGGGTCGCCCGGCTTGGGCGGCGCCAGAACCATTCGTGCCTGGTTCGGACCGGGACGGGCCGCCCGACGACCGGGATTCCCGGCCACAACACGGACCGGGGCCGACGGGGGACGGAGGAGACCATCGGCCCCGGGGCCACGGTTGGCCTCGAGATGATCGGCGCGGCGGTCCGCCTGGCTATTCGAGCGGCGTACGACGCCCAGCGCCGGGAGCCCGGCCGGGCGCTGGCCGGCCGTGGGATCAGCCGCGGACCTACAGCAACACACCAGTCCCGACCGCCGAACAGCTAGGGCCGGATGAGGAACTCGTGGCCGGTCGCCGCCCGGTCGAGGAGGCATTCGCGGCCCGGCGGCCTGCCCACCGTCTCCTCGTCACGCCCCAACGCCGGATGGCCCTGGAGCGCATCGTGCTGCACGCGACGACCCTGCGGATCCCGATCGTCGAGGTCGAGGGCGGAACGCTGACAGCGCTGACCGGCTTTGACGGGCATCAGGGCGTCGCGCTCGTGGTTGCCCAACGTGTCTTCGCCGCTCCCGAGGATGTCCTGGCCCGTGCGATCGAGCGCGGCGAGGCTCCGTTCATCCTGGTGCTCGACTCACTCGAGGACCCGCAGAACCTGGGCACGGTCCTGAGGAGCGCGGAGGCGGCGGGTGCCCATGGGGTGATCTTCCCGACGGTCCGCCAGGCGCCGCTCAGTCCGGCCGCCATCAAGGCGTCGGCTGGAGCCACCGAGCACCTCCTGCTCTGCCCGGTTGACGACCTCGCCGCGACGCTGACCGATCTCCACGTCCGGGGCCTCCGCATCATCGGCACGGAAGCCGATGCGCCGATGACGGCACGCCAGGCGGACCTGCGAGGGCCGATCGCGATCATCATCGGCAGTGAAGGGCACGGCCTCGCACCGGCGGTCCGCCGTCGATGCGACTTGATGGTCCGGATCCCGATGCGCGGCGCGATCGGATCGCTGAACGCCGCGGTGGCAGGGTCCGTGCTCCTGTTCGAGGCCCTCGGACAGCGCGATCCTGGGGCGCGGCCGGAGGCCCGACCCGGCGAAACGCCGGGTTCCCGGCCATCGGAGGACCCGGCGGAAGGGTCTGGCGCGGCCGGCATCGAGGAGGAACCGATCCCGGTTGAGGCATCGGACGGCCCTGCAGGCGATGTTCCGGATGCGGAGGAATCGGTGACTGGGGCGCCGGATGCCGATGGCGACGCGTTGCTGCCGGGAGGCCCGATCGGCTCGGCTTGACCGTCGGATGCGCCCGGCCCTATCATTCGCGGGCGCTCGGGCCACCCTTTAAGTGCCCATGCGCTGCGCCGACGTAGCTCAATTGGTAGAGCAGCGGTTTTGTAAACCGCAGGTTCCGGGTTCGAGTCCCGTCGTCGGCTCCATCCGTGAAGCCTCCGGGCCCACATAGCTCAGCTGGCAGAGCACTTCCTTGGTAAGGAAGAGGTCATCGGTTCAAGTCCGATTGTGGGCTCCACCTTTTGACCTCCGTCGGGCCCGGAAGAACGGAAACAGGGGGAGCCGCGCACCGCGCGGTCGATCCTCCGCAAGCATTGGAGACAGGTCACCGTGGCCAAGAAGAAGTTCGAACGCAACAAGCCGCACGTGAATATCGGCACGATCGGCCATATCGACCATGGCAAGACGTCGCTGACCGCGGCGATCACCAAGTACCTGTCCCTCAAGGGCGGGTCGGAGTACCGCGCGTTCG
>JANMNF010000177.1:0-1865 GCA_031373765.1 Chloroflexota bacterium | reverse complement strand
ATAGAGCCCCAGTCCCACGCTCCGGCCATCGGCCGGTGGGCTGCCGTCAGCCCGAAATAGGAAAGGCCACGCACCTGCTCGAAGGCCGGGACGCTATCCGCGTAGCCGTTGACCACGAAGCTGCCGAACAGGACCACCGAGCCGACCCCGAGCGCCGTTCCGCGACCCAGGATCGGGGCGATCGCGAAGGCAACGGCGCCCGGGGCGAGCGATGCAGCGAAGACCCATACGTGCTGGGCGAGGACGGCACCGGGCCCGATCTGATCGCCGGGCAGGTTGCCGAACGCCACGATCGAACCGTACGTCGCGGCGGCGAGGACCAGGACGACAATCCCGAGCGCGGCGAGGTGGGAACCCACTTTCTCGAGGGCAAGCCGTCGCCGCGAAATGGGACCCGCGGCAATCGCGTCGAGGCTGCCCCGGGCGAGTTCTCCGGCCAGCGTTGCCGACAGCGTCACGACCGACCAGATACCAAGCATGACCGGCAGGAATCCATAGGTTCGCCATGACAGGAATCCGCCGAGCGTCTCGATTGCGATGGGCTTGCCCAACATCCCCTGGAAGATCTGCGGAAGTGCCGACATCTGGGCGGCGAGCGTGATCCGCTCGGCGGCGGTGTTGTATTCGAGGGCGATCTGCGAGGCGGTCACGACGAGCAGGACGGCGAGCAATACGCCGATGATCAGAATCGACCGCCGGGCATCCCGGAGGCCCTTCCCGAAGATCGTCCCGAGACCGCCGATCCTCGCCGCGAGGGTCGGGCGGATCAGATCGATCGGTGAGGTGCCGCGCAGGGCGGGTGACGCAACCTCAGGACCGGCCATTGGGGGCCCCGTGACCGTACTCGGCGAGGAAGACCTCCTCGAGGCTTGGCTCTCGACTCACGAAGTCCGTCAGGTCGTGGGCCGCGGCGGCACGCACGACCGGTGCGATCGCGCCAGTCACGAGCATTCGGAGCGTGTGCCCTTCTGCAACGACGTTCGAGACACCCTCGATCGCCTCGAATTCGGCCGTCGGAACCGGGCCTGGGAACCGCAGCTCCACTTCGTGGGCGGCCAGGTCGCGCAGGCCCGCGACGCTGTCGATCCGGACCAGTTCGCCGTCCCGGATGATCGCCGCGCGCTCGCACACGCGCTCGACCTCTCCGATGATGTGCGACGACAGGAAGATCGTCCGACCTTCGGCCTGGGCCTCGAACATGAGCTGATTGAAGGTCTGCTGGACGAGCGGATCGAGGCCGGACGTCGGTTCGTCGAGAATCAGCAGGTCGGGCCGGTGCTGGAGGGCGACGATGAGGCCGACCTTCTGCTTGTTGCCCTTGGAGTACTCCCGAAAGCGGCGCGACGTATCGAGGTCGAGTCGCTCGGCCAGCTGGGCCTGATACGTCCGGTCTACACCACCCCGAAGGTTTGCGAAGTACTCGATGGTCTCTGCTCCGGTGAGCCGGTCGTAGAGGTTGAATTCCCCGGGCAAGTACCCGGTCCGCCGGCGGATGGCGACGGGGTCCGCCTTCGAGTCGATCCCGAACACGCGAGCCGACCCGGACGTCGGGCGGATCAGGTCCAGGAGCACCCGGATCATGGTCGTCTTGCCCGCACCATTCGGACCGAGGAACCCAAAAATCTCGCCTTCATGGACCTCGAGGTCAACGTTGACGATACCCCGATGTGGGCCGTAGGACTTCGTCAGGGCGCTCGTTTCAATGACGTTGGTCATGCTGGTCATCCGTCCCTCCGCTGGTCGCGCGGGCCCGGCTTGGCATACCCACGCTTTGCCCGGGCGCGTGCCCGGTCCCTGCCGCTCACACCCCGACGGGATGCCAGACGGTCTTCATCTCGAGATAGGCCGCAATCCACTCGGGCCGT
>JANMNF010000162.1:0-12947 GCA_031373765.1 Chloroflexota bacterium | reverse complement strand
GAGCGATGTTCGACTCTGCGGGATCGAACAGATCAACCGCGAACTGGACCGGTGCATTCGGATCTGCGAGCGGCGGGGTCGGGACGGGTGTCGGTGACGCCCCGGCGGATGAACCGGTGGTCGCCGATGGGCCCGGTGACGCTGACGAGGTAGCCGTTGGCTCCGGTGTGGCCGTGGCGGTCGGGCGAATCGCGACCGCGGTGTAGACGCCGAGCTGGTCTGTCTGGCTGAACGTCACGCTCCCACCGCCGAGGGTGCCCGGCACCAGGTCGATCGAGGAGCCGTCCGGCTTTGTCACCGTCAGCCCAGTTGCGCCGGCCGGTACCGGGAGAGAGACGGGGCTCCCGGGCTCGAGCGCCTGCGTTGGAGCGGCTGACCCGCCCATCAGCTCGCCTGCGAGGTTCGAGATCAGGATCGGAAACGCCACCTGGAGCGGGAGGTCAGATTGGCGCGGCTCGAACGTCAGGACTGCGACCGCCCGCCCGCCGAGGCCGCCCGCGTAGAGGAGTGGAGCGCCGGCGGGTCCAGGGATGATCGTCCGGGCCCAGGCGGGGAGAGCCATTTGGACGGCTGTCCCGATATGGGTCGTCGAGAGGTCGACATAGCGAAGGATGGGTTCGGCCGGGTCGAGCGATCCGATGCCCGGGTCCTTCAGGGATCCCACGACCTGACCGAGGGGTGAGGACAACTTGGGCGCGATCGCCAGGACCGACGTGGCCGGCAGCTCGGCCGGCATCGTGCCCTCAAAGATGATCAGGTCGAATAGTTCGGGATGGGTATCCGGCCCGTACGCGGCGGACTTGACTCCGTACAACTCCGTGTTGGGGAGGTAGGTGAGTGCCGTTTCGAGGTAGGGGTCGCCGTCCGATACCAGAAGGATGCGACGCAGCCGCTCCGGCGGGACGATGGCCCACGCCCGATCGTCGAGCGCCAGGGCATCGGCCGCCGCGCCTTCGCGGTCCAGGCGCACCTCGATGACCCGCACGCCAACGGGAATGTCATCGATCGTCGCCTCGGCCCGAGTCTGCGGATCGAGAATGAGGTCACGGGCCTCGAGCAGCACGCCGTCACCGAAGACCTGGAGCCGTCGCTGGGCGGATTGCAGATCGAGATTCGCGACACTGACGAAGACGGACCGGCTCACGCCCGAGGCGCCCTGCCGAACAGCGAGTGCCACGATCGCCTGGTTGCGCCGATCCCGACCGACCTGGAGCACCTTGATCGTGTGTTCGACTCGGGAGGTCGGCGGGAGCGCCAGGGCCGCATCGGTCGCGACGACGATCTCGGCATCGCCCGAGCGGGCTGCGAGCGCGTCGGCCAGCACCAGGGCGTCGCCGAGGTCACCCGTGGCCGGGCTCACGGTCAGCGCCGCGAGGGCAGCCCTGACGCGGCCAAGATCGGCGGTCTCGTTGACGACAACACGCGCGGTTCGGCCGGCGGCGATGACGCTGACCTTCCCGCCAGCCGGAAGCTCGCGCAGCGCATCGAGCGCGGCCGCGGTCGCCGCCGCGAGTCGGTTCGGGGTCACGTCGGTGGCGGCCATGCTGGCCGACGTGTCGATCACGATGACGATGTCCCGGGCGAGTCCCGCGGGGCGCTCAAGGAAGGGCCGCGCGGCGAGCGCCGCGAGGAGGAGCACCAGGAGGAGTTGAAGGAGCAGCAGCAGGCTGCGACGGAGCCGTTGCCACGGCGCATTCGCCTCAACATCGGCGACCAGTCGCTGCCAGAGGAGGGTCGAGGACACGACCGATTCATCCCGCCGGAGCTTGAGCAGGTACATCGCCACGACGACGGGCAGAAACAGCAATCCGAGCAGCGCCAGGGGAGCAACGAACGGCATCGTCAGCCAACCACCTGACGGCGCCGCAGTTCGGCGAACATCAGGTCACTGAGCGGAACGTCCGTCGACAGCGGGACATACGTCGCGCGTCGACGCGCCGCGAGGTCCGCAAATGCCTGGCGCCAGGCATCGAGGCGCTGCTTGTAGCCGTCGAGCGTGGCGAGGTCCACGGTGACGTCGATGCCCTCGCCTGATTCAACATCGACCAGGCGCAGATCGCCTTCGATGGCCGGGTCGAGTTCCTGCGGCGACAACAGGTGCAGGATGATCAGCTCCGACCCGGTCGCAGCCAGCTCGCGGATCACGCGATCCGCGTTCACGTCCAGCAGGTCGGACAACAACACGATCACCCCGCGGCCGGAAAGCTGGGCACCGGCGTGTCGGGCCGCGGCCTGGAGGTCGGTTGGTCCATCGGTGATCGAGATGTTCGACAGGGCCGACAACAGCCGGAATACGCGCCCTGAGCCACGCAGCGCCACCTGGCGGCGAGCCACGCGTCCGCCGAGTGACGTGACGGCGACGCGGTCCTCAGATGCCAGCCCGATGTACCCGAGCGCCGCGGCCGCACGCTGGGCAAAGAGAAGTTTGCCCGGGTGCCCGCCGGCCATCGAGGCCGACGTATCGATGAGGAACGAGATCGTGACGTCCTCTTCCTCGACGTACAGCTTGATGAACAGCTTCTCGAGCCGGGCCAGGACGTTCCAGTCCAGCTGTCGGAGATCGTCCCCGAGGGAGTAGTCGCGGAAGTCGGCGAATTCCACAGACTGTCCGCGTTTCACGGACCGCCGCCCACCCTTCAGCCCGCCGCGAACGGGGGCTCGCATCATCACCTGGAGGCGTTCGAGCTGGCGCAGGAACGACTCATCGAACACGGTCGGGTCGATGTCGGATGGCAGGAACGCCGGCCGCGCCCGGGCGCGATCACGCGGCGGATCCTTGGCGCGATCACGCGGAGGCGCTTTGGCTTCGGGCGGCAGGGGGAGCCCGGTTGGTTCGTCCATGGTCTCGATTCGATGCGCCTCGCGGCGCTATTCGACGGACGGAGCGGGGACTGCGTCGAGGATCGAGTTGACCACTGCCTCGGTCGTGATCCCTTCGGCTTCACCCTCGAAGTTGAGGATCACGCGGTGGCGAAGTGCGGGCAGGGCAACGGCCCGGATGTCGTCGATCGAAACATTGAACCGCCCATCGAGCAGCGCGTAGATCTTGCCTGCGGTCACGAGCGCCTGGGCGCCACGAGGAGAGCCGCCGTAACGGACGTATTCGCGAACGATCTGCGGTGCGCGGGGCTGATCCGGGTGCGTCGCCGCGAGCAGGGCCACCGCGTAGGCGGTCACGTGCGGTGCAATCGGCACGCCCCGCGCGAGCCGCTGCATCTCGACGATCTCAACGGCCGTGCAGACCTTGCTGGCCGTTGGCGCGTCGACGCCTGTCGTGCGGTCAATGATCGTGATCAGGTCCTCTTCGGTCGGGAACGGAACGTGGACCTTGAACAGGAACCGGTCCAGCTGCGCCTCGGGGAGGGGATAGGTGCCTTCCATTTCGAGAGGGTTCTGGGTGGCCAGGACGAAGAACGGCGGATCGAGCGGATAGCGATGACGCGCGACCGTGACCTGGTGCTCCTGCATGGCCTCGAGCAGGGACGACTGCGTCTTCGGGGTTGCGCGGTTGATCTCGTCCGCAAGCACCAGATTGGCGAAGATCGGGCCCGGCTGAAACTGGAAGATCCGCCGACCATCCTCCTCGATGAGGATATTCGTGCCGGTGATGTCGGCGGGCATCAGGTCCGGCGTGAACTGGACGCGACTGAACGCGCAGTCGATCACGTCGGCAATCGTCCGGACGAGCATCGTCTTGCCGAGCCCCGGAACGCCCTCGAGGAGCACGTGGCTGTTGGCCAGGAGCGCCGTGACGGTCTGTCGAACGAGCTCACGCTGCCCCACGATGACGCGCCCGACCTCGCGTTCGATGGCGGTTGCCCGTTCGGCGAACGCCTCGGGCGCCAGCCTTGCCGGGGTGGCTGCGTCGATCGTCGTATCCATGCGTTCCTCCGCGGCGGAGCGGTCAGCTACCGCCGCCTACTCTGCTACTGGCGAGGCTCAAGCGAGCTGAAGTAGTCGCGTACGTAGTCCTTGACTGACAGCGGAACGTAGCCGCGATCGAGCGAGGTCAGGGCGTACTGGTAGAACTGGGAGAAGACCTGGGAGTACGGGACGTACGAGCCCGGATCGGTTCCGGCTCCCTGCTGATTGCCCTGGGTCGTCTGCCCTGAGCCGCCGGTGCCGGAGATGTACGAGGGGTCGCCAGGCTGCCCGATGCGTCCGAACGGGGCGAAGACGCTGCTCAGGTCGTTCCCGAGGACGGATGGTCGATTGGGATTGACCGGGCCGCCGGCCGTGCCGTTGCCACCGGTCCCAGAGCCCAGGTAATTGGCGTTCGAGCCGCCGCCACCGATCGACCCGCCCTGACCCTGACCTTGGCCCTGGCCCTGACCTTGGCCTTGACCCTGACCTTGGCCTTGCCCCTGGCCCTGACCTTGGCCTTGACCTTGCCCCTGGCCTTGGCCGGAACTCCCAGGCTGCCCACTGCTCCCGGGCTGTCCGCCGTTACCCGGCTGCCCGCTGCTGCCCGGCTGGCCACCCTGGCCGGTCTGACCACCCGTTTTACCCGGCTGCCCGGTCTGGCCGGAGTTCGCGAGATCGCGTCTGCTGTCCTGAAGTTGATTCGCGGCTCCCGTGAGGTCGCGGTTCTGGGCGATACCGTTCTGCGCATCGCCGAGCGTTTCGGACAATCGGTCGAGCGCGGACTTGGCCCCCGCCGTGTCCCCCTGGGCGAGGCTCTGTGCCGCGTCCTTGAGGGCTTGGGCGGATGCGCCGCCGGCCTGACTCGCGGTGCCCTGGAGTTCGGACAGCTGCCGAGCCAGATCCTGCTTCTGGGCGTCGGTCATGGAATCGAGCTTCTTGGCCAGGTCCTTGAGGTCCTGTGCCGCCTCCTTGGGATCGCCCTCCGGATTGGATTTGCTGTTGCCGCTGGCCGTCTGGGACAGGCCACGGCTCAGCGACGCGAGGGCCGCCGCTCGTTGTTCGTTGGCCGGGTTGAGCTGCGACCGAAGGGCAGCCTCGACGGCGCCGAGCTTGGCGAGGTTCGCGGTCAGGTCGTTCGGGTGGTCGCGAAGCTGCTTGGCGAGGTCCCGCAGTTCTTTGGCCAGTTGCGAACGCGGATCGGTCGGGTTGAGCCCCTTGCTGGCAAGCTGGTCGGCGAAGCGGTCAAGCTTCTCGGCCTGGGCGGTCGCCTGCTCTCGCACGGCTCGGTTCTGGGCGATGGCCGCGGTCTGGGGATTCGGCAGGAAGAGCGTAGGAACCAGCGCCAGTGAGAGCGCCAGGACGGCCACCGCCGGCCGGTTCGACATCCGCGGCCTGAACAGGTTGGCCGGCACAAGCCGCAGGCTTGCCATCGCGTCGCGCCGCTGGCGACGGACGAAGCGCCGCCGCTCATCGGCATCGTCGACGTCGCCCGTGCCTGCGGCCATCAGGGCTTCGTCCTCCGCCGTTGGTGGACCAGCTGCCTCGGGCACCGTCCCACCGAGCGCAAGGGCCGTCGCGAGCCGGTCGCCCAGACGCGCCTCACCGTCGACAGCGATAGCCGTCTCACCAAGGCTCGGACGTGCACGGGCTGATACGAGCGCGAGGACCACGAGCATCACGATCGGCACGGTCGCGGCAGCCGCCTCGATCCCTTCGATTGGCCAGATGCGCCCGGCAAGGAAGACCAGCAGCTCCAGCCCGACCGCCGCGGCCAGGACGATCCATGCGCGCCGGACGATACGCCGGACCCACAGCCGGCGGCGATGCGGTCGAAGTCCGACGCGGACCCGCTCGAGTTCAGGATCCAGCGGACCTGTGATCAGCCGACGCGGATCGTCCGGGACCTGGAAACCCGTTTCAAGGGGTCGCGCTCGTCGCAGCGATGGCCGGACGAGTTTCGGCCGGGAACGAGGCACTCGGAACATCAGGCGGACCTCCTCGGACGGAGGCGACGCAGGAAGCCCGGCAGGCTGGGGCGCCAGCGACGCGTTGGGGTGACGAGTTGCACCGAGGCAGCAGTGAACCCAAGGGAAATGAGCAGCATGGTCAGGGCGGCGCGCGGCCAGAATCGATCCCGCAGAGACTCTGGTCCCGAGATGACGTCGTTGACGACGCCGTTGTCGACCACCGGCGCCGGGACCGGGATCGCCCCGCCGCCTCCGACCACGACGGCCTTGCAGGTCGTGGTGTTCCCGTCGGAGAAGCATTCCTGACCGCCGCCGAAACCTCCGGGCGCGATCACGGCGCCGCCCCCGACCGGCTGCGCGAAGACCTGATTCGTACCGGTGACTTCGGCGATGATCGAGCACCAGCTGCCGGTGCCACCCTCGGCGCCGCAGGCCACGTCGGCCTGGCTGACAAACGGGTTGAGATACAAGAGAGCCTCTGGCGGTCGCTGCTGGGCGAGCGCGTTGGCGTTGAGGTTGTTGGCCTCGCCGATCCGCAGGAAGACCCAGATGAAGGTGAGACCCACGGTGGCCACGATAACGGACACGAATGTCAGGCCCGTGGCGGCGCCGCTTCGCCGAATGAGGGCCGAGAAGAAGATCCCGAGCGCACCGAAAGCGATCGCCGTCACGAATAGCATGAGGTAGCCGCGAAGCAGGTCATCCGGTGCCACGCCGCCGTACACGAAGACGAGCGCCGAGACCGGGACCGAGGCGAGGATCAGGATGAACACCCAGGTGAGCGCCGAAAAGAGCTTGCCGACCACGATGGCGACCGATGAGATCGGGGTGACGGCGAGCAGGTCGAGTGTCTGGCGCTCGCGTTCGCCGCTGATGGTTCCGGCGGTGGATGCCGGGGCAAGCACGGAGATCATCAGGGTCTGCAGGAACATGATCGCAACGAAGATGCCGCGACCGATGGATGCGGACTGGTACTGCGGGCTGAACCCGAAGTTCTGACGGGCGCTCTCCTCGAGGATCCGACCGACCATCCAGGCGAATCCAGCCACGATCAGGGTGTAGATGGTCACGGAGATGAAGGCTCGGCGCCCGCGCATGCGTCCGCGCAGCTCCTTGACCATGATCGCGGTGATCCCCGGCATCGAAACGTGGGGCCGGCGGGCGAGGACCCGGGCCATCATGCGACGGCCTCCTGCGCGACGGGCTCGTCCTGGCCGGTGACCTGCAGGAAGAGTTCCTCGAGGTCGCTCGCCGCCCGGGAAAAGCTGGCAATGCTCAGTCCCGACGAGATCGCTTCGCGGAGCAGTGCCGCCGTCTGGAGCTCGTCACCCCGGAAACCCAACTCGACCAGTCCATCCGGCAGGATGGCCGCCGAGGCGACCTCGGCTTGCCCGGAGAACCAGAGGCGGGCGGCTTCGAGCGCCTCGCCTTCGGCCAGGACGCGGGCTCGGAGGACCGCTCCGACGCGGAGCCGCTTCTCGATGTCGGCGATCCGTCCCGACGCCAGGACGCGCCCGCGATCCACGATGGCGACGCTCGTGCAGAGCTCCTCGAGTTCCGGAAGGATGTGGCTGCTGATCAGGATGGTCTTGCCGAGGCTGCGCAGTTCGCGGAGCAGCTCGCGGAGTTCCACGCGGGCTCGCGGATCGAGGCCCGAGGCGGGCTCATCAAGCAGGAGCACCTTCGGGTCGTGGACGAGCGCATGGGCGAGGCACAGGCGCTGCTGCATGCCGCGGGACAGGCCCTGCACGTAGGTGTCGCGCTTGTCGGCCAGGTCTACGAGCTCGAGGAGGTCCCCGATGATCCGCTTCCGGGCGGGTGCCGAGAGCCCGTAGCACCGCCCGAAGAAGTCGAGGTACTCCCAGACTCGCATGTCGTCGTAGACCCCGAACACATCCGGCATGAACCCGAGGACGCGGCGGACGTCGTTCGGGTTCCGAGCGAGGGACCAGCCACCCACCTCGGCCTCCCCGGCGGTCGGCTCCAGGAGCGTGGCGAGGATCCGGAGCGTCGTGGTCTTGCCGGCCCCATTCGGGCCGACGAGGCCGAAGATCTCGCCCTCCTCGATCTCGAGGTCGACCCCGGCGACCGCGAGCGTTCGGTCGTACCGCTTCACCAGACCCTGCGTCCTGACGATGGTTGTCACGAGATGACCCCACTGATCGAGATCTGGAACTGGAACCCAACACCTTGATCGGCCGCCTCGTTGACGAACCGGATCAGCACCTGGCCGGTAGCCCGATCCACGAAGCGCTCCGGCGAATCGAGCGAGTAGATGTTCCCCTGTCCGAGATGAGGGAGCCTGGCCCACACACCGTCGACGACATCGAAGACCTCGAGTTCCGGTACGCCGTCAAGGTGGGGCGGTGTGCAACCCTCCGGCTTGGAATTGGTGGGATCCACGCAGGCGACCGGCTTGGTATCGAGGGGCGCCACGTGCGTCGCGCCCTGGCCCGGAAGGCTGGCTCCATTCATCGTGAACTGGATCTCACTCGCAGCAAACGATCCTCGGAACGAAATCGGCCGATAGGCGATGGTTGCCGAGCCGGCGCCCATGTTCAAGGAGAACGGATCCTTGCTGAAGAACGCCGCGTCTGATGACACAACCGTGGCGGTGATGAGATCCGATGCGAACGCCGTAGTGCCACTGACATCGAGACTGGCTGGCAGGTAGTACAGGACGTTCGCGTTTCGGCGGGCCGTCTGGCCCTGAACGCGCACGTCCAGGACTTCGTCCCGACCCCACGCCAGGACTACGGGGCCGCTGGCATTCAGGTTCCCGATCGAGCCGAACATCGGGTCGAACGTCAGCTGGTCGACGATTGCGTGTCGGACCCGCATCCGAAGGCCATCGTCGTTGAGGGATGACGAGTCTCCAAAGAACACCTGCCCGAAGATGCGATCGGAGAGCGATTGGCCGAACTGGTTGCCGGTCGGGCGAAGAGACACGTCCTTCGACGATCCGGGAGGCATGTCCCCGATGACGGCAATGGAGCCGCCGAGGACCAGGGCGACGCTCTCGAGGGTGATGTCCGACCCGTTGGTTACCTTTCCCGTGACGGTTCCGTCCTTGAACGTCAGTTTGGTGGTGACCAGCGGTACGGTCGCCGGTGCGTCCGCCCGGACGGTTCTCAGTGACGAGAACCCGACGGCGAGGTCCCTGACCAGCGCCGGATCACCCTGGACGATGTCGAGCGAGTTCGGATCGCCGTTGCCCGAAAAGTCGCCCGTGGATGGAGCCGTGAGCAGCGCGCTCCCGTGGACTTCGAGTTGATACGTCGATCGGGATGGCGAGAAGACCCCGACGTAGACCTGCGCCGACCCCTCGGTGGCGCCTGGGGCGCCGCGCACCACGGCAACTTCGTTCACGATCAGATCGCTGCCGCGGAGCGTCGTTCCGAAGCCGTACGACGCGGTTGCGAAGGCCACGATGAGGACCGGCATCGTGATCCATGCCAACTCTCGTCGATCCAGTCGACGGAGGATCAGGTAATTGATCGGTCCGATCAGCAGGATGTAGCCACCGATCAGGAGAAGCAGGCCACCGATGGGCGGGAGGGCCAGCGACGCCAGCTGGTTGACCGCGTTGACGATCTGGCTGTCATCCGCGCCGACGACCGGGCCGCCCGCCGTCCTCCCGGGCAGGAGACGTCGCCACATGACGTCGATATCGCGGCTCGCGGCGAGCCAGGTCGTGGCCGGATCGAAGCCGAGGACCGTCACGGCGCCGGAGCCATAGTCCATCTCGGCGGCGATCACGCGGTCGCCCGAGGTTGCCAGCGGTCGACCTTCGCGCAGCGCCCCTCCCTGCGCCGGAAGATCTGCCGCGTTGACTGGCAACTCTCCGATCAGCCCGGTCAACGTGGTCGGATTCACCGTGAGGGTGGCGGTCGGCCGATAGGGCAGAAGATCGTCCGGGAAGCCGGACAGCGTTCCGATGCCGGCGGTGCCGCCGGCGATGACGAGCTCGCCGCCACCGGCGATCCAGCCCCGGAGGGCCGCGAGCTGGTCCGTGCTGAGTTGGTTGCTGTCCACGTCCTGCCAGACGAGCCGGTCGATGGTGCCCCACGCCTCGAGTCGCTCGGGCAGGTCTGCGATCCCCAGGGCCAGGATGGCCGGCGCGATCCCGTTCTGGTTGGGTTCGAGGTTGAGCTCGGCGATGATGCCCTGGGGTTGCTCGGCGATCACTCCGACGACAAGCTGGACGGCATCGTGGATGAGATAGGTCACATCGGCGGACGCGATCGTATTGCCGCCGGACACAAGCTCAACTTTCACGGAGCGTCCGAAGGCCGGCGGCTGCGCGTGCAGGACGTAGGCCTGGCGGGAGTTCGTCGGCAGGTCCACCGGAACCGAGAAGCGCGTCCGGCCGGAGGCGCCGCCCGCGAGGCGGACCTCACCCTTGACGGCCGGGCCGTCATTCGTGAACGCCATCTGGCGGGCCACCCACGACCCGACACGCGCGTGGCCCTGAAGCAGGACCTTCGCCTCCATCTTCACGGTGCTGGCGGCCTGCGTAGTCACGGCAAGCGGACCGAGGAGGAGGGCTGCAACGACGAACATCGCTCCGAGGGCGCGGAACCAACGGGCGGCGGGTCGCGGCAGAGCCAGGGCGAGCGGCACGACGTCTCCAGGAGATATGTGGGTGGTCGGTTGCATCGACGCCGGGCGCCCCCGATTAGTTGCGCGGCCCGGTAATTCTCCGGGCCGGTCGCGAATCCGCGGTGCCTATCGTACGATCCGGGAGCCAGCACGTGATCCGAGATGCCCGAAGATCGACGAGTGTCCGGCCCGCCTGCCCACCGCAGGCTCCGCATCGAGCCCCGACAGACGACCCGCATCCATCCGTAGGCCATCACCGGCCTCGTCATGAACCCGCTGGAGGGGTGAGCATGCCCAACTCGACGCCCGACGACATCCTCGCACGCGCCCAAGCTCCGGCGGTCAACGGACGACCGATCCGGAAGGACGAAATCGAGCTCGACGAGCGGGGCGTCTACGTCGAATCCTGGTTGCCCGAACGCCGGTCGCGCCGTAAGCCACTCCTGTTCGTGCACGGGGAACTCGGTGGTTCGTGGCTGTGGGAGCGCTACCTCGGCTACTTCGCCGGGCGGGGCTGGGAGGGCCATGCCCTCAACCTGCGGAACCACCATTGGAGCCAGACCGCGGACCCGGCAGAGCTGTCCTTCGAGATGTTCGTCGAGGACGTGGCTTCCGTGATGGCGCGGCTCGGCCCCGGCGTCGTTGTGATCGGCCATGGGATGGGCGGCCTCCTCGCGCTCAAGGCGGCCGAGCGCCAGCCCGTTGCGGGTCTTGTCCTCATCGCGCCCGAGACGCCGGGTGAGCTTCGACTTGCGGCCCATCAGCACGAACTCCGCGACATCCCGGAGCTGTACGGCAAATCCGTCATCGGCTGGGAGACCCTTCCCGAGCGGTTGCAGCGGGATCATGCGGACCTGTCAATTGCCGACATCCTGCGAATCCAGCACCTGATGGGCCAGAAGCCGCACGAGTCGGGTCGGGCCAGGCGCGCGGTCCTGCGCGGCATCCGGGTGAACCGCGCCGCGTTCGAGGGCATTCCGCGACTCGTCATTGGCGGCGGCCTCGACCGCCAGGTGCCGGTGGAGAGCGTCGAACGAGTGGCCGAGTGGCTCGATGCGCCGTACGAACCATTCGGTGCCCACTCGCACTATGGGCTGGTCGTGGGCGAGGACAGCTACCAGCAGGTCGCGGATTCGATCCGGGCGTTCCTCGAACTGAATCGGCTCTGATCGAGGGCTCAATCGGCGGTCATTTGGTATCATCCGCCGCTCACGCCTTGCGCGTGACCCAGGCCGCATTCGTCTAGAGGCCCAGGACACCGCCCTCTCAAGGCGGAGACCACCGGTTCGAATCCGGTATGCGGTACCAAATTCGCCCCGTTCGCCTTCATCGGCCGATCCCACGCTCGGATCGGCCGTTCGTTTGCCTCCATCGTGGCCGGTCCGGGTCGATCCGGGGACCGATGGATCGAGGTCGGTTCAGTGTCCGAACCGGGAACAGATCTCCGGGTCGGCGCAGTAGGCGGAGATCCCGCCAACGATGGTGGCAATGACTGTCATGGCCCGGATCTCGTCGGGCCTCGCGGCGGTGACGTCACCGCTCAGGATCGTGATGTCGCCCAGGGTCCCCGGCGCCAGGTGGCCTCGCCGGGCTTCGTCGCCCAGAGCCCACGCGGCATCGGACGTCACCGCCCGCAAGCCCTGCTCGGCGGTCAGCAGCTGGTCGAGCAACCATGACGGTGTCTCCCGGCTCGTGCGCACGCGCCCGTCCATCCCGGCCGCGATCTGGTCGACTGGCCGGCCCATGTCAGCGGTCAACTTGAAGTCGGGGAACGTCCACGGCGCGTCGGACGCCGACGCGACGTGCAGCCCCGCGTCCACGAAGTCGCGCCAACGGGCAACCCAGCCGATCTCCTCGCCGGGGTTGTCGCGGTCGAGCTTTGTCAGGAGTCCTTCGCTCAGCACCCAATCGGCGGCACCGTCCAGGTGGATGATCGTGGGGATGTCCATGGAGACCAGGCGGGCCAGCTGCTCGTCCGTCACCTGGATGGCGTGCTCGATCCGGAGGTGGAGCGGATTCGGCCCGGCTGGGCCGAGCGCCGCCTCGTAGGCATCGAGGACCAGGTCCATTGCTTCGGAGCTGATGGCGTGGACCGATACCTGCCAGCCGGCCTCGTCGGCCCGGGCGATGGTCTCCGTGAGCTTCGCGCGCTCCCAGAGCACGGTGTTGCCCCCGCCATCGTCGAGGTGGATCTTCACGCCCTGGACGCGAAGGTGATCCGTGACAGGGCCGGGCTCGCGAGACACGTACCAGTCGCCGAGGAAGTCGTGGTCGAAGTTCAGGGCGAGGTAAGCATCGACACGAACCGGCAAGCCCTCGTCGGCCGCGAGCCGGGTGAGCTCGTCGAGGCGGTCCTGGTTGACCCATTGCTCAGAGATCGAGGTCCAGCCACGGCTCAGGGCTGCGTCCATGGCCGCTGCCGCCGTCTTGATCCCGTAGTAGTCGCGGTCTCCGATCCAATGGGCGTGGGCGTCGATAAACCCGGGATAGGCAACGTTCTGACCGATGTCGACG
>JANMNF010000107.1:0-2971 GCA_031373765.1 Chloroflexota bacterium | reverse complement strand
GGTCGTCGGGATCGCGCGGCCGTTCATCGAGGTCCACCTGTCCGACCCTTCGACGCGCGAGTCGTTCCGGCATGTCAATTTCCTGGCCGATGTGGCGCTGGTGTCGTTCGTTGGGCAGGGCGCCCGCGGGTACCACCTCGCACTCGAGCGGATTGCGGCCGACGAGGCTGTACCGACGAACGGTGCCGCGGCCGACCCGGGAGCCTCGGGTGGCTGAACACGGGCGCGGCGGGCCGCCCGAGAGCCTCGAGCTGAGGCGGCTTCGGGCGCGCATCGACACCCTCGACAAGCAGATCGTCGCCCTGCTCAACGAGCGCGCGGACCTTGCGCTCGAGGTTGGTCGAACCAAGGCGGACCTGGGCCGGCGGGCGGTGCGGGATGCGGCACGAGAGCGCGAGATCCTGGTCCGGATCGCGATGGCCAACGATGGACCGATGCCACAGGCCGACCTGCTGGCGCTCTACCGCCGGCTCTTTGCCGCGACACGCGCCCTCGAATCCGCCGATCGAGCCCGACGGGAGCCGGGCGACGCCTGAGGGTCCCGCGGTCACGCCAGACTTCGATGAAGCGCTCGCGGGCGTTGTCCGTGACCTTCCCGCGGGTCTCCGGACGCGGTTCGCCCCGGCCCCGACGGGATATCTCCATCTCGGCCACGTAGCGAACGCGCTTGTGGTCTGGCAGGTGGCGCGGGCGCCGGGAGGTAGCGTGGTCCTGCGGATCGAGGATCACGATCGCCAGCGCTGTCGTCCCGAGTACGAGACGGCCCTCCTCGATGACCTCGAGGCGCTGGGTTTCGTGCCAGACGAGCCGTCGATCGACTCGCTGCGGGCGGGTGAACCGTCGGCGTATCGCCAATCGGACGATGGCACCGCCTACGCGCGTGCGGTCGCCGAGCTCGAACGAGCGGGGTATGTCTACGCGTGCGACTGCAGCCGCTCGACCTTCCGCTCTGGGGCCCCGGCGAGCGGCGGCCCCTGGTCCGGGCCGGGCTGTCCTGGTGGGTGTCTGTCCCGGGGGCTCGCCCGCGACCGTTCCGGTGTCACGCTGCGGGCTGCCCTTGATCGCGATACGGAATCATGGACGGATCTCGTCCACGGCCCCCAGGTCGGGGCTACGGCGCCGCGCGGTGACCTGGCGCTGCGGGACCAGCACGGCAACTGGACCTACACCCTGTGCGTCGTCGTGGACGACATCCGCCACGGGATCGATCTCGTGATCCGCGGCGACGACCTTCTCGATGCGACGTCGGTCCAGATCAGCCTCGGCCGGTTGCTCGGACGCGCCGAGCCGCCTCGATTCCTGCACCACCCACTCATTCGCCGTCCAGATGGCAGGAAGCTCTCGAAGGCCGACGGGGCAACGTCGATCCGATCGCTGCTCGAGAGTGGCGTCTCAGCGGCGACCCTGATGGAACGGGCCGCCGAGGCAGTCGGAATGTCGCCTGGCTCGGCTACATGCATCCGATGAACGGATCCTTAGAGCGAGGCCAGCGCTCAACGTGATCGGGCGACACGACGTAGGCATCCTTTCCCGGGTCGATCCAGAGTGACCAACTGCCGGTCCGATAACCCGTATCAGCCGCCGTGGACGGCAGCTTGGCCGCGGCATCGAAGGTCGTCGTGGTCGAATTGCTCATGACGCCCGCCGGGTCGCGGAAGTACAGATTGCCATCCACCTGCAGGAAGATCGCGCTATCCATGCCACAGTGGGCCGGTCCCGGCGACGAGCGGATCGTCTCCGTGGAAACTCGTTGACCCGACCGATCAGTCCAGACCGTGACGGGGAAGGTCAGCGGGACGCTCGGATCGAATTCCGAGGCATCGCAGGCGCGCAAGCCGACGACATGCCAGCCATCGCCCATCTCACTGACATCCGAAAGGATGATGATCGCCTTGATCCGACCCTGGTACACGTGCCCGAAACTCGCCCAGTGCGCGTCGAGATAGAGCCGCGTGAACCCGGCTGCCGGCAGGCTCGCGTAGGGATTGTCAGGCCCGAGGAAGGAACTGAGGCCCGCTTCTGGGGTCACGCCACCGGCGCCGACACCACTGGCTTCCGGCACCTCGCCACCGATGTTCGTGATGGCACCGGAGCACTGGAGCTGACCGGCGAGATCGGCAACCCAGGCTGAGGCCGGCGCCGGCGTGGTGGTCGGATCCCCGGATGGGCCTTCGGTCGGCGTCGGGCTGGGTGACGACTCAGTCGGGGTGATGTCGACGGTTAGGCCGGTGATGTCAACGTCGCTGTACAGGTTCGGATTGCCGCCATCGACGACGGCGCAGACATATCGATGACCTGGTTCGTTGGTGCTCCCGGGGCCGAAGCCGCTCGTTGGGGGCTGGGCCATCCCAACCTCGAAAACGGCGACAAATGCCGACTCATCGACATCGAGTTCTGGTGAGATCCCCATCTTCGGCAAGTAGCTTTGGTAGTCCCGCGCGTGGTCCATCACGAAGGCGTATTGAATCGGGCCGAACGAGCAGCGGGCGAGGCGTGGATCGCCCGCGAATGCTTCGGGCCCACCCGGGACGGTCGGTCCGTGGGACGCGTTCGGGTCAACGGTCGGCGATGGGGTCGGACCTTGCCCACCGGTACCGGCGAGCCGGGGGGCCACGATGACCACCACTGCCACGATGACCACGGCGGCCGCAAGTGCACCGAGGAAGCCGCCTCCCCAGCGTCGCCGGGGCGGGAACGAAGCGATGCCGTCGGCGAGCCCTCGTGCCGTGCCTGGATCCCCTTGCGCACGTTCGTCGAGCATGGTCCGGAGCTCGCGCTCGACTGGATCGCTCATCGTCGTTCCTCCGCGGCGAACGCCGCGCGCAGCCGCTCCATCGCGTAGTGGACCCTCGATTTCACCGTGCCTGCCGGAATGCCCAGATGAGCCGCGGTCTCGTCGATCGACAGGCCCCAGAAGTGGTGAAGCGTGAGCAGGATGCGATCCTTCGGGGCAAGCGCCTCGAATGCGCGC
>JANMNF010000127.1:0-7675 GCA_031373765.1 Chloroflexota bacterium | reverse complement strand
ACGTCGCCGGCGAATTGCCGAAAGAATCGGCGCCGCGACGGGTCCGGCGGGGTCCCGCTCACGGCGTCGTCGGGCCGACGGCGGGACTGGTCAGTACCGGACGACACTCGTGACTCGCCGGCCCTCGAGACGATCGCGTCCGTGGAGAAAGTCGAGCTCCACGAGGAACGCGAGGCCCACGATCTCGCCCTTGAGGCGTTCGATCAGCTCGATGGTGCCGTGTACGGTGCCGCCGGTTGCGAGGAGGTCGTCGACGACCAGCACGCGCTGGCCCGGCTGGATGGCATCCCGATGGATCTCGAGGGTGTTGGACCCGTATTCGAGGGCGTATTCGACGCTGAGTGTCTCGGCGGGAAGCTTGCCCAGCTTGCGAACCGGTACGAGGCCGGCATCGAGCTCATAGGCCAGCGGAGCGCTGAAGATGAAGCCCCGCGATTCCATGCCCACAACCAGATCGATCTGCTCGCCGCGATAGGGATCGAGCATCTCGCCGATGGCCTCCTTGTACGCCGCGGCGTCCTTCAGCAGCGTCGTGATGTCATAGAACAGGATCCCCGGCTTCGGGAAGTCCGGGATTTCGCGGATCTTCGCGCGAAGCGTTTCGACCGACATCGGACTGGGGTTCCTCCTGGTTCGCTGGGCCGATCGGCGACGTTCACAAGCCGAACATCGATCGCGTGGCGAGCCGCGTGGTCCGCTCGACCGTACGAGTCTAGCGCACGACAGAAGCCCGCCGGCCAGTCAACCGGCGGCGATGTGCTCGCGGCTCGCCGTTCGCCATAGTCGCGGGGCGGCCAGGAACCCGAATATCGCGACGATGACGCCCATGGCGATCGCGGCGCCGAGCCCGGGCCCGACGCCTGCGTTGGCACGGACGCCTACCGCGATGAGGGCTCCCGCGATGCCCGTCCCGAGCGCTGTTCCGAGCGCATCGGCGAGGGTGATCGCGGAAGTCGCGGAGCCCTGGACAACTCGTGGCGCGTCACGCAGGACGATGATCGCGAACTGCGAGTAGGTCAGACCCATGCCGAGCCCGGCGATCCCGAAGAACGGCAGGACGATCCATGCCGGGATGGGCTCGAACAGGGCCAGCGCGATCCCGGCCATGCCAAACGCCACGATCGGGAACCCGTAGCGGACGAAGCGCTCCGGGCCGATGCGCGCCGAGTGGCGGGACTGGTACCACGCCCCGAAGCTCCATGAGAGGGTCGGCGCCGAGAGGGCGAGACCAGCGGCGAGCGCCGACCAACCGCGAACCTCCTGGAGCAGCAGGGTCACGTTGGCATCGACCGTGAAGAAGGCAAACGTAAGGACGCCCCGCAACAGGATGGCCGACGGGTAGCCGCGGGCCAGGCGCAGGGTGCCTGCCGGAGTCAGCTGACGGAACGCATAGCCCGCGATCAGGACCCCGGCGACGACCATCGGGACGAGGACTGCGAGGTCGGGTTGGAGCAACCCGGTCGTCAGGATCGCTGTCCCGAGCGCCGTGCCGATCGCGAGCGCGTATCGACGGGTCCAACCGCTGCGCGTCACCACGGGCTCCCCGTCCAGTGCCGGCGGATGGGCAGGGATCGTGCGCATGGCGCGCGTCGCCAATGTGCCGGCAACCAGGATGAGCGGCAATAGTCCGAGGAAGACCACCCGCCAGGACCATGTCTCTGCCACGAATCCAGCGAGCGCCGGCCCGATCAGGCCCGGGATCACCCACGCCCCCGAGAGCGTGGCGAACATGCCCGGCCTGAGGCGATCCGGAAGGCTCCTGCCGATGGCCACGTACGCGACCGGCGGGATGGCGCCGCCACCGACCCCCTGGATGAACCGCCCGAGCACGATCGTCGGCATCGTCGGGGCGAGCCCGCTGATCAGCAGGCCGAAGCCAAAGAGCACCAGACCCAGGACGAACGGGACCACGATGCCGCGCTCATCGATGAGTCCGCCGACGATGGTGATCCCGATGAGTGAACCGAGGAAGAACGCCGAGAACACCGCTCCGTACAGCTCGAGGCCGCCAAGCTCGCGGGCCACGATCGGCATGGCCGTCGTGACTGCCAGCGCCTCGGCCGCGACGAGCGTGATCGTGAGGACGAGCCCGATCGTGAGCGGTCGCCGCTCCGGGCTCCAGAGGGAATCGGAACGGTGGGCATCCCCGCGCGGGGAGGAATCGGGTCGCGGCAGTGTCACTTGGGAAGTATGCTGCCCGAACCTCCGACCCAGCGAGGCGGGCTTATCGGGACGACGGGTAGCACCCGGCGAACAGGAGTCCAGACGCGAGGTACGGGTCCTCGGGAGTGCCGGCGTGCGCGCCAATGAAGACCTGGGTCAATTTCACGGTGTTGCCGGCGCGGGCCACGACCACGCCATGATCGTCGTACAGGGCCGCTTCCGGTTGAAAATGGACGGCAAATCCCGCGGGCCACGTGATCGAAAGCCGCTGGCCGGTATCGCTGCGCAGCCAGACCAGCTCTGGGTCGGCTGGATCGCCCTCGAGCGCTCCCGTTACGGGTGAAACTGCTGCCGCCGCGTTGCACAACACATGATCCGACCACGCGAAGGTACGCAGCTGTGGCCCGCTGGGCGATGGCGCCGGGTCGGCGCACGATGCGACGACGACGGCGAGTGCGACGATGAGCGCGAACCGGGGGACGCGCCTCACGATGCGGCCACGTCTGAACCTGTCCATCGAAAGGGCCTCGGTCAGTCCTTGAGCTCGACGCCGATGACCACGAGATCGTCGAGGCCGGTGTTCTCGAGCGTATGCGCGGGCCCGGTATCCGACCAGAGGATCGGTGACATCACGAACGGCGGATCCATCGCGCTGGTGTCCAGCATCACCGCTCCATGCTCGTTCCGACGGGTGAAGCTCGTGCCCGAGACGACATACATCACGGTCGAGGCCCGATGCGTGTGCAGCGGTGTGGTGGCACCGGCGGGGATCGTCGTCTCGAGGACACGGACCCGATCGTTCTCCCACAGGACGCGATGGTGGTCTGGCGCCGCGATCGGTCCATCGAGCGACTCTGGCCACGGCCAGGGATCTGCTGAGTTCGCGTTCATCCCACCACCTCCCGTTCGGAACCGGCCCGACCATCTCCTTGCTGACTCTGGGCCGAGAGCCGTGCAACGATCGCCTGCGTCAGTCCCCACGCCCTCTTCGGGTCCTTTGGCAACCGGATCCGGACCTGATTCGAGGCAAACGTGACCTCGGACGGCCGAATGCCCGGCAGGGCACCCGGGCCGAGCAGCGACATCGCAGTCGCGCGGGAAAGGCCGGCGCCGAACCGGACGACGAGTTGGCCATCCTCGCGCGAGATCGAAGAAACGCCGGCGCCCTCGGCGGCCAGACGGAGCTCAGCGACCTCGGTGAGCCGGACTACGGCCGGCGGCATGGGGCCGAACCGGTCCACAACTTCCTGCCGGAATGCGGCGATATCGCCGGGCGTCCGTGCGCGTGCCAGCCGCCGGTACAGCTCCAACTTCTGGGCCACATCCGGAACGTAGTCGTCGGGGAGGTGCGCCTCGAGCGGCAGGTCCACCACGGCTGAGGGTGCCTCGACCATCGCCGGACGGCCCTCGCGC
The DNA here is from genome assembly GCA_031373765.1 of Chloroflexota bacterium. Lineage (GTDB taxonomy): Bacteria > Chloroflexota > Limnocylindria > Limnocylindrales > CSP1-4 > UBA5189. The sequence goes on along the minus strand of JANMNF010000127.1, from coordinate 4,099 downwards.
GTCGCTTTCCCCTCCTCGACAGCCTCGGCCAGCATCCGTGAGTAGAGGTCGAATCCGACGGCGGCCATGTGCCCGGACTGCTCGCCACCGAGGATATTGCCGGCACCTCGGATCTCGAGGTCGGACAGGGCGATCTGGAACCCGGCGCCCAGCTCCGAAGCGTTGAAGATCGCCTGAAGCCGTTTGCGGGCGTCGTCGCTCATCCGCTCGCGCCGTCGATAGAGCAGATACGCGTAGGCCCGCCGCGCGCTCCGGCCGACGCGTCCGCGCAGCTGGTAGAGCTGGGCAAGGCCGAGCGTGTCCGCGCGGTCGATGATGATTGTGTTCGCGTTCGGGATGTCGAGGCCCGACTCGATGATCGTGGTGCACACGAGGATGTCGGCCTGACCGCTCGCGAAGGTGAGCATCACGCTCTCGAGGTGCCCCTCGGGCATCTGTCCGTGGCCGACGACGATTCGGCTATCGGGCAGCATCGCCCGGATCTGCTCGGCCTGGGCCTCGATCGTCTCGACCCGGTTGTGAACGTAGAAGACCTGCCCGCCACGATCGAGCTCGCGGAGGATCGCGTCCCGGACGAGCCCGGCAGATGCCTCGGCAACGCGCGTCTGAATCGGAAGTCGATCCTCGGGTGGCGTCTCGATCACGCTCATATCCCGGATGCCGGCCAGCGCGAGGTTGAGCGTTCGCGGGATCGGGGTCGCGGAGAGGGTCAGGACATCGACCTCGCGCCTGATCTGCTTCAGGCGTTCCTTGGCGGCGACGCCGAACCGCTGTTCCTCGTCGACCACGAGCAGCCCGAGGTCGCGGAATCGGACGTCCTTCGAGAGCAGCCGGTGGGTCCCGATGACGATGTCCACCGAACCGTCCGACAGGCCGGACAGCGTCCGCTGCTGGTCCTTCGGCGCAACGAATCGGGACAGGATCCCGACCCGTACGGGGAACGTGGCGAATCGCGCCGTGAACGTGGCGTGGTGCTGGGCCGCGAGGACGGTGGTGGGCACGAGGACCGCGACCTGCTTGCCGTCCTGGATCGCCTTGAACGCACCGCGCAGGGCGACCTCGGTCTTGCCGTAGCCCACGTCGCCGACGACCAGACGGTCCATCGGCCGGCCCGTCTCCATGTCGTGCTTCATCTCGAGGACCGCGCGGAGCTGGTCCGGCGTTTCCTCGTATGGGAAGGACGCCTCCATCTCGCCCTGCCACGGCGAGTCGGTCGCAAAGCTGTGGCCCGTCGCGCTGGCCCGTGACGCATACAGACGCAGGAGTTCCTCGGCGAGGTCGGCGACCGCCTTGCGGACCCGTTGCTTCGTCCGAAGCCACTCGGTTCCGCCGAGCTTGCTGAGCTGGGGCCGCTCCCCGCCCGAATAGCGGGTGATCCGCGCGATCTGCTCGACCGGGACGTAGATGCGATCGCCGGCCGCGAAGCTCACCTCGAGGTAGTCGCGCTCATCGCCTTCGCCGGCGCTCCGCCGGAGCATCCGCTCGTAGCGCGCGACGCCGTGATCGATGTGGACGACGAGGTCGCCGGCCGTCAGCCGCTCGAGGATGTCGCGAGGGACAACCCGGCGCATCGCCTTAGGTCGGCGAACGCGGACGTTCCCGAACAACTCGCGATCCGTGACGAACAGGAGCCCGTCGGGGCCGTTTGTGAACCCACCGTTCAGGCTGCGCTCGATGATCACAACGGCGCCCGGCGGCGGCGCATCGATCACCTTGCCGGTGACCGCGGCCTCGTGGCCCGCTTCCGCGAGGAGTTCGGACAGTCTCGGTGCCTGATCGGAGGCGATCACGATTCGTGGGGGCGTCCCCGCGTCGGCGGTGCGCCAGGCCGTTACCGCCTGACCAAGTTTCGCCGCCCGGCCGGTCGGCATCGATGGCTCCGACCAGCCGAAGAGGTCGCCCGATGACAGGGCGCCACGAGCGATGGCCGCACTCGGCGCCGCCGATTCCCAGGTCAGCTCGAGGGTCCGAAGCCCACGCAGCCGGGCGATCCAATCCTTCCGACCCAGCAGGGTGGCGGGCCAGCGGCGCGGTACGTCGCCGGCTTCTGTCAGTTCGGCCCGCCGCTCGTCTGCCTGTCGCCACAGGAACTCCCCGGCCTCGGCAAGATCGCCGGGTTCATCGAGGACGAGCAATGTGCCCGGGCGCACATGATCGAGGCCGGTGCTCGGAGCGAGAAACGGAGCCCAGATCTCGGCGGCGTCGCCGACATCCGCGGAACGCGACCCTGAAGCCGGGCGAGCGGCATCCTGCGCCGCGCCGGTGAGTCGCGCCAGGTCGCCTGCCATTCGCTCGGGCAAGGCTCCGGCGAGCGTGCCGAGGCGTTGGGCAAGCGCGCCCGCTGCGTCGGATGGAAGCAGGAATTCAGAGGCAGGCAGGAGGGTCACAACGTCGATTGCCGAGATGGTTCGCTGATCCGTGGGATCGAAGATCCTGAGAGAGTCGACTTCATCCCCGAAAAGTTCGATGCGGGCCGGGAGTGCCGCCGACGGCGGAAAGACATCGATGATCCCGCCGCGCCGCGCGAACTCGCCCTTGCCGGCGACCTCGAGGACCGGACTGTAGCCCAGCTCGAGGAGCTCGCGGAGCAGGACTGACTGGGTCACTCGGGCACCAACGCGGAGCACGCGCGGGGTCTCGGGCAGATGTTCCGGAGCGATCGTGTGCTGAATCAGCGCCTGGACGCTGGCCACGAGGATCCGGGCTCGGCCGCTTCTCCACGAAGCGAGCGCGGCGACGCGGGCGGCCGTCTCGTCCGCAACGAGCTCGCTCCGCTCGTAGGCCAGCGCGGTTCTCGGTTCGAGGACGGCCACGGCATCGACGTCACCAACCCAGGCGGCCAGCTCCTCCGCCACGCGATCCCCGATTTCGGCGTCACGCGCCACCCACAGGATCCGTTCGCCGGCCGAGAGGACAAGCGCCGCCGCGAGGTAGCTCTTCGCCCCGTGCGGTACCTGGGTCAGGCTGGCGTGATGGGCATTGCCTTGGGCAGGGGCGGCCGAACTGGCGAGGTCTGCGGGGCCGGCGGCCGCAGGGCCGGCCGCGGAGGGGCCGGCCGCGGGGCCCGCGGTGGGCGGCCCAAGCCGCGCCCGAAGCGCTTCGAACGCCCCGGAACTCGCGAGCAGCGGCGGGAGGCCCGACAGGTCCGGAATGCGACGTCCGGCACCATGGGCTTCTGGGCCGCGGTCGGCGTTGCCGGTTCCGGCGGGACGGCCCGAGCCGGCGTCACGATCGGCCGCGCGATCGGCAGTGGCCTGGGCGACCTGTTCGTCGACCCGGCGCTCCCAGCCACGACGACCGCGGTGCGGCGCCATCGTCATTCGGGTTCCTCGGTTCTGACCTTGCGCCAGCCGGTCTTCGTCCTGCGAACCCCGTCCTTGTCCGGAGGACCACCGATCTCTCCGGGAGGGGCGAGAAGTTCAGCATCGGCTGGCCGAAGCTCAAAGGCGTTGTGCCGATTGGCCGCCTTGTTCAGGCCATCGCGCGCCCAGGCCTCGATGGCATCGGCCGCAGCGTCGAGCAGTTCGTCGAGTCGCAGGCGTTCCTCGGGCTCGAACGTCGTCAGGACGTGATCGATGAACCCGCGATCCGGTGCCCCGATCCCGATCCGGAGGCGGCTGAAACGCTCGGTTTCGAGCTCGTCGATGATCGATCGGAGCCCGTTGTGGCCGCCGGGGCCGCCTCCCTCGCGGAATCGCAACTTTCCGAATGGCAGCGAGAAATCGTCAACGACCACGAGGATCTCGTGGAGTGGCGCCCGGTCCCGCGCAAGGACCTTGCGGACCGCGATACCCGAGTCGTTCATGAACGTCATCGGCTTGACGAGCAGCAGGTCCAGGCCCTTGTACCGACCGCCGACGGCGACCGCCACATCCTTGTTCCGGGCACGGCCTGACCACCCAGCACGGTCCGCCAGGCGGTCAACGACCATCCAGCCGACGTTGTGACGGGTCTGCGCGTACTGCTGGCCGGGGTTCCCCAGGCCGATCACGATCTTGGAGGGCACGTCTCGGGTGATGGTACGCGAGCGAGGGGCGGAGCTGGGAGTGGCGAGTTGGGCGGCTGTATGGGGCGGGCTGGGCGTGGCGCGCGGCTGGGC
>JANMNF010000093.1:0-11458 GCA_031373765.1 Chloroflexota bacterium | reverse complement strand
TCCGAGTAGCGGCGGGAGGACCGGCTCTGGCGCCGATCAGGCCCGGGCCGCGTCCATCCGATCGAGAATGGCGCGCTTCAAGCCCTCGGCGGGAACGCGCTCCTGGGCCATGGAGTCGCGATCCCGGATCGTCACGGCCAGATCCTCGAGCGAGTCGACGTCGACCGTGACGCACCAGGGTGTGCCGATCTCGTCCTGGCGTCGGTAGAGCTTGCCGATCGCGGCCGTGTCGTCGTAGACGGCCATCATGTCCCGCTTCAGGTCGACCAGGATTCGGTGGCACAACTCCACGATCTCGGGCCGCTTCTTGAGCAGCGGCAGGACCGCGACCTTGTAGGGCGCGAGGTCAGGATGAAGCGCGAGGGATACGCGCCGCTCGCCCCGAACCTCTTCTTCCCGGTAGGCATCGATCAGGAACGTGAACGCCGCTCGATCGGCGCCAGCCGCCGTCTCGACGACCCACGGAATGAAGTGCTCCTCGGTCGCCGGGTCGAAGTATTCGAGGTTCTCGCCAGATGCCTCCGCATGGCGGGAAAGATCGAAGTCGCCCCGGTTGTGGACGCCCTCGAGCTCCTTCCAGCCGAACGGGAACCGGTACTCGACGTCGACGGCCTTCTTGGCGTAGTGGGCCAGCTCGTCCGCGGCGTGCTCGCGCAATCGGAGCCGCTCGGGCGCGACGCCGTACTGCTCGTACCAAGCCTTGCGGCGCGGCAGCCACTCCTCGAAGGCCGCCGCGGCGGCGTCCCCCGGGCGCACGAAGTACTGCATCTCCATCTGCTCGAATTCGCGCATCCGGAAGACGAAGTTGCCGGGGCTGATCTCGTTCCGGAAGCTCTTCCCGATCTGGGCGATCCCGAATGGGACCTTCTTGCGCGAGCTCCCCTGGACGTTCTTGAAGTTGACGTAACTGCCCTGCGCGGTCTCAGGCCGGAAATAGACCACGGACGCCTCGTCCTGGACCGGGCCCATGTTGGTCTGGAACATCAGGTTGAACAGCCGGGGGGCCGACAGGGGTCCTCCGTCATTCGGACAGACGAGTTTGAACCGCTCGATGACGGTGGAATCCGAAAGGTCCGTGACGGTGAGGGCCTCGGCGCCGGGAAGCTCATCGAGCCGGTAGCGGCGCCGGCACGTCGCACACTCGACGAGTGGATCGCTGAACGATCCGACATGGCCGGACGTCAGCCAGACCTGGGGGTGCATCAGGATCCCGGCGTCGAGCCCGACGATGTCGTTCCGCTCCTGGACCATCGCCTTCCACCAGGCGCGCTTGACGTTGTTCTTGAGTTCCACGCCGAGGGGGCCGTAATCCCATACGGCGCTGATTCCGCCGTAGATCTCCGAGCTCGGGAACACGAAACCGCGTCGCTTGGACAGGCTGACGATGGTGTCGAGGTCCGGCACGGCGGCCGTGACCTCATTCGGGTCGGAAACGGGGAGGTCGGTCACGAGAATCTCCTTGGGGCAACCGGCCTTGGCATGGACGGTCGCGGGAGTGGTGTCAGTCGCTCGATGCTAGCAGACGATTCGTCGACGGGCCGTGGTCGTAGCCCGTGCCTCCCTACCCCGCATACCCGAGCACGCGGGTCGGCTTGATCCGAATCGGCATGTTGTAGGTCTGTGCCATGCGCACCGCACCGCCGACGTACGTGTCGATCCACTCCCCGTACTTCTCGAGGTAGGCAGGGTTGTCGGGCGGCAGGGGCTGGTCCGGGTCGATTCGGGCGTCGCCCTCGATCACCAGGATGTCGCCACCGGACTTGTTTGCCGGAAGGTGGAACGACACGCGTTGGTTAGCCTCGATGTTGGCGTTGCGTCGCGCACGATGGTCGCCGTAGATCAGGACTTCCCCGTCGACCCACAGGAACCAGATCGGCATCGTCTGGGGCTGGCCCTCCGGCGTCACGGTGGTCAGCCAGGCGATCTTCTCGGTCCGGAGCCGCTCGATGGCATAGGCGCCCCACGTGTCATCGGGATCAAATGTCGTGGCCATCAGCGGACAGCTGTCGCGGCCCGGTCATGGGCACGCACTTCGTCCAGAAACGCGAGGGACCGGGGCTGGCGATCCAGGGTGTAGGCCAGGAACGACCGCATCGCGCTTTCGACCTCGAGCTCGACCTCGGGGCGCACCCGGAGCGCAGCAAGGGCCTCGACATCCATGCGCTGGTAGGCCTTCAGCAGTTTCAGGCCATCGAGCGTCAGCCCCGCCACGTTATGGGGCGGGCCCGGGCAGCGCTGGCAGAGCACACCACCGAGCGGCGGGACCCAGCGGTAGTGCTCGTCGGCGTCAAGGAGACGCCCGCATTCCACGCACCGGTCCACCTCCGGGCGAACGCCGAGTTCGTCGGCCAGATGCACCTCGAACCAGCGGGCAACACGCGCCGGGATCATGCCGCCGTCGAGGATTTCGTAGCCCCGCTTCAGCAGGATGTAGACCGATTCCGCGACATGGCGTTCCTCCTGCGTCCGATCCGCCATCTCCGCCATGTACGAAGCAGTCCCGAATGAGATCAGGTTGTCTCGAAGGTTGAGCCACGGATGGATGACCTCGACCTGGGTCACCACGTCGAACGTCCGGCCGTGGGCCAGTGCCAGACGCAGTTCGGCGAACGGCTCAAGGCTCCCGCCGATCCGTGAGTTCTGGCGGCGGATCCCCTTGGCGATCGCCTTGATCTTGCCCGAGCCAGGCGTCAGGAGCGTGAGGATCCGGTCCGCTTCGCCGTAATCGAAGCGCGACAAGACGATCGCATCAGTTGCATATCGACGAGGAGCCGGCACCGCTGGAAGGTATCACTCATGAAGCGTCGGCAGTTGCCAGCCCGTCCGCCCGGCGAGGCTCCTTGCCTGAGCAACAGGCTACTTACACAGCGCACGTTTGATCCGGCCGGGCTACACTGCCGATCTGATGTCGACAGCTGCCCACGAGCTCGATCTCGGCCAGATGATCGCGGACACCGAGGAGGAGATCCTCCGCCTCGTTCGGGACCGCGACCCGTCGACTGTGGGCGTCTACGAACAGTGTCGGTACCACCTTGGCCTCGATGGGCCGACAGGCGTCTCCGGCAAGCGCATGCGGCCGCTCCTTGGCCTGCTCGCTTACGCATCGATCACGGGAGATCATCGGGCGGCCCTGCCGGGCGCAGCCGCGGTGGAACTCGGGCACAACTTCAGCCTGGTCCACGACGACATCGAAGACAACGACAGCGAGCGGCGCCATCGGCCCACGCTCTGGAGCCTGCACGGCATTCCCCAGGCGATCAACACCGGGGACATGCTGTTCAGCCTGAGCCGGGTGGCGCTGCATCGGCTCACGGATCTCGGCTTCAGTGACCACAAGGTCCTGCGCCTCATGCGCCTGTATGACGAGACCTGCGTGGCGCTGTGCGAGGGCCAGTACATCGACATCGCGGCGAGCGAAGCCGACAGCGTCATGTCCGTGGAGCTCTACTTCGACATGATCGGGCGCAAGACTGCGGCGCTCATCGCAGCATCGATCGAAGCGGGTGCGCTCCTGGCGACCGACGACGAGGACGTGATCGGCCACTACCGAGCCTTCGGCTGGGATCTCGGATTGGCGTTCCAGATCAACGATGACCTGCTCGGAATCTGGGGGGATGAGCAAGCGACCGGGAAAGAACCGACCGACGTGGCACGACGCAAGAAGACGCTACCCGTGATCTACGCCTTCGAGCACGCTTCTCCCGAGGATCGCGCACGGTTGGCTGCGTTCTACGAGAACCATGAGGCTTCGGGGTCTTCGGTGAGCGAGATCATCGACATCCTCGAACGCAGCGGGGCGAACCAATACACGCGTGAGCAGGCTCTCCTGCATCGGGACCGCGCACTCGCCGAGCTCGACGCGGCTGGCGTGGTCCTGCCCGAGGCACGAGCGCGGCTGCAGGAAATCGTCGTTCGGGTCATCGCCGCCTAGCGGGTCGCCGCCTGGCGGTCGTCGCCGCCTAGCGGTCGTCGCCGTCCGGGCCGTCAGCTCGCGCCGAGCCATGGCGCACAACGAGCACCTTGCCGACCCGGCGACCATCCGTGGTCTCGACCGTCAGCCGCAGTCCATCGACCTCGATCGTGTCCCCGGGCGATGGAACGCCACTCATCCGGTGGTACAGCAAGCCACCGATCGTGTCGTATTCCTCTTCGTCCTCGAGATCGAGCTGGATGTCGAACAGCTCGCGGAGTTCGTCGACGTCGGCCCGGCCGTCGAACCGCGCCTCGTTCTCGGACAGCCGGACGACCATCGGTTCCTCGACGTCGTATTCGTCCTGAATTTCGCCAACGATTTCTTCCAGCAGGTCCTCGATCGTCACGATCCCCGCCGTGCCGCCGTATTCGTCGAGCACGATCGCGATGTGAACCTTGCGGCGCTGGAGTTCGTGGAGCAGGTCATCGATCGTCATCGATTCCGGCACCAGGACCGGTGGACGAAGCAGCTTCCGGAGCGCCGGCCGTGGGGCCGCATCGGACTTCAGATACGGCAGCAGGTCCTTGGCGTACAGGATGCCAACGACCTCGTCGAGCGAATTCTCGTAGGCGGGGATCCGGGAGTGACCCTCCTCGACGACGATGTCGATCGCATCCTCGAACGAGGCGTCGGCCCGAATGCCGACGATCGAGACGCGCGGGACCATGACCTCGTGCACCCGCCGACCGCCGAGCTCGATGACCGCATTGATCATCTGCTCTTCTTCGGCCTCGAGGATCCCCTGCTCTCCGCCTCGCTCCACGATGAGCCGCAGTTCCTCGGCCGTGATGGCCGCCTCGGACGAGACCTCGGATCCGAGGATTCGCGTGATCGTACGAGTCAGCCAGGTCAGCAGGACGACGACCGGACCGAGCACACGGGCAAGGAAGTCGATCGGGCGCGAGAGGGTCAGCGCGTAGCGCTCCGGGTTGGCCAGCGCGAGCGTCTTGGGGACCAGTTCGGCGAACACGATCGTGAACAGCGCGAGGATGACGGTCACGGTGATCAGGGCCACGATGGCCGCCGTGTCCTCTGGCATCGATGCCTGTTCGAGCACGCGCTGGAGACCGTCCACGAGGCTCAGGGCCGCGTAGGCCGAGGCGAAAAACCCGATGACCGTCAGGCCGAGCTGGGAAATGGCAAGGAACCGCCCCGGATCGTCGAGGAGTCGGCGGACTCGCCGGGCACCACGATTTCCCTCGTCCACGAGCTGATCGACCCGACTGCGACGAACCGACACCAGGGCAATCTCGGCCGCGACGAAGAATCCCTCGAGCAGGGTGAGTCCGATCAGGACGAGAATTTCCGGGAACGGGCTGCTCATACGGGTTCGTTGCTCATTCGGGTTCGTTGACCTTGGCCGGGGTGACCCGCGGCTCGCGGATTCGGGCCGGGACGCCGACCGCGAGCTTGCCGGGTGGAACGGACTTCGTGACGACCGCCCCGGCCCCGGTCTTCGCGCCATCGCCGATCTCGACCGGCGCCACCAGCATCGTGTCGACTCCCAGGAACGCGTCCTGGCCGATCGTCGTCCGGTTCTTGTTCCGGCCGTCCCAGTTGGCGGTGATCGTGCCGGCACCGACGTTCGTCCGGTCACCAAGTTCCGCATCGCCGAGGTAGCTGACGTGATGCTGCTTCACGCGAGCGCCGAGGCGAGTGTTCTTGAGTTCCGCGAAGTTGCCGACCTCGGCGCCCGGCCCCACGTGCGTACCCGCGCGAAGGTGGCTATAGGGACCGATCATCGCCCCGTCCTCGACTATGGAACCTTCGACAACGCTGGCCCATACACGACAGTCCGCCCCGATCGTCGAATCGACGATGGTGGTTCCGGCACCAATCGTGCTGCCGGCACCGACCGAGGTCCGGCCCGTGAGGATCACGTTCGGTTCGAGGACAACATCCGTGTCGAATTCGACGGTCCAGTCCAGGTACACCGTGGACGGGTCACGCATCGTGACGCCCGCCCGCATATGGGCCTCGTTCAGGCGTACCCGGAGCGCCCACTCGGCCTGCGCCAGCTGGGCACGATCGTTGATGCCGTCGAACGTCCCGTCATCATCGAACCCGACGGCGCTGACGATTCGCCCATCTTCTCGAGCGAGTTGCACCAGTTCGGTCAGGTACAGCTCACCGGTGGCCACCGACGGCTCGACAGTCTCGATCCGTCGACGTAGCCACGCTGCGTCGAAGGCGTAGCAGCCCGCGTTGATCTCGTTCGAATCCAGCTCCTCGGCCGAGGCGTCGCGGGCCTCGGCAATCCGTTCGACGCTCCCGAACTCGCTCCGGACGACGCGTCCGAGATTTCCGGGGTCGGCAGCGTAGACGCTCGCCAGCGCAATCGCGGCATCGTCCATCCGCCGTTGCTCGAGAACGGCCAGGAGGTGTGGGCCCATCACGAGAGGGACGTCCCCGGACAACACGAGCACCTCGGTTGCCTCGGCCGGGACCGCCATGAGCCCCGCACGCACCGCGTCCGCAGTCCCTCGAGGCTCATCCTGGAGGGCAAAGACCGGGGTCCCGGGCAGTCCGGCATCGCGCAGCGCGTCGGTCGCGGGCGAGTAGACGACGATCGGTGACGACCCGACAGCGTCGTCGTCGACGGCTGCCCAGGCATCGATGACGTAGGCGAGCATCGGCCGGCCACAGAGTGGGTGCAGAACCTTCGAGACCCTCGAGTGCATTCGCGTTCCGAGCCCAGCCGCCAGGATGACGGCGGCAGTGCGCCCGGTTGATGCGGTTGTAGGTGGCGTCATCGGAAGGTCCCGGTAGGGTATCGGCGGTTCGTCCGGCATGTCAATTGAGGCGTACGTGGGGCGACCGCGTCGAGCACGCGGATTGGTCAGGCATTCCGCCGAGCCGTGACCTCGATCTCGATCAGACCACCCTTGGGCAGCGCACCCACGGCGAAGGTCGATCGGGCAGGCGCCGGATCGACGATGAACGTGGCATAGACCGCATTGACGGCCGCGAAGTCGTTGATGTCGGCCAGGAAGATCGTCGTCTTCACGACATCGCCGAAGGAGCAACCCGCGGCGTCGAGCACCGCCGAGACATTTCGGAGGGCCCGATCGGCCTGCGCTTCGATGCCGCCGGCGAGTTCGCCGGTGGCTGGGTCGAGCCCGAGCTGACCGGCACAGAACACGAGATCGCCGCTGACGATGGCCTGGCTGTAGGGCCCGAGGGCCGCCGGAGCTCCTGATGTCGTGATGGCCTGTCGGTTCATGCGGATGGTTCCTCCCGAGGTTGGTCGCCGGTGGCAGTTGCCAGCTCCGTGGCAATGATGGACGGTTCATCGGGCCCCGGGGCGACGATCGAGCCATCCGCGAGACCGGCGAAGACCGCCTCAGCAGCGGAGACCGCCTCGTCCCTCGAAGCATAGAGGACCCAGAGGGTGGGCCCCGAGCCGGACAGGCCGACCGGACGGGCCAGTCGCCGGACGAGCGATCGTCGGAGCGCGCGAAGCCCTGGGACGACGATGTCCGCCGCCGCCGCCAGGTCATTTGCGGACGCCAGGACGCCCGCGCGGATCACGAGGGCATCGGCCTTCATGCCGGCGCGCCACTCCCCGGCCAGGTGCTCGGACGCGAGCCGCGTGCTGCCTGAATCGCGTGGCCGGGCCTCTGGGTCCTCGTCAAAGGCCCGAAAGACGGCGGGCGTCGGGGCGGGGACCCGTGGCGTGACCAGGAGCAGGCCCGGCGGAGACCCGCGCAGGCCCGGCAACGGCTGGACGACATCCCCACGGCCCGTCACGATCGCCGGGCTGTCGGCCAGGAAGAACGGCACATCAGAGCCGAGGCGGGCCGCGAGTTGCGCACGGATCCCAGCCAGGACGGGGGCGTCGACGGCGGTGTCCGCTCCCCATGCCGCGAATACGGCGTCCAGCGTCGCCGCGGCGTCGCTGCTGCCTCCGCCCAGCCCTGCGGCGACCGGGATTTCCTTCTGCAAACGCGCTGCAACCGGCCACGCGTCGATCTGACCGCGGAGCGCCGCCCGGGCTGCGGCAATTGCACGGACGACGAGGTTGTCCTCCTGCGGCCCCGCATCCAACCCGGTGACCGCCAGCGTGTCGGTTCTTCCGTGGGCACGGGCAACGCTCAAGCGGTCGGCCAGTCCGAGCGGGACCATGACCGTGTGAAGCGTGTGGAACCCATCCGCGGTTCCGCCCGTGACGGCGAGTGACAGGTTCACCTTGGCCGGGGCCACCCGGACCACCGGCGACAGGCGACGATCGTGTGGGTTCACGGACTCAGGCATCGTTGGCCTCGAACCAGGCATGGAGGGCGACCCACTCCTCGACGCTCAGGGTCTGCGGCCGCCGGTCCCCGGTGATGCCGACTGCGGCGAGCGCGGCGTCGACCCGAGCCTGCCCAACGCGCAGTTGCCGGGCCAGCACGTTCCGGACCATCTTTCGGCGCTCCCGGAATCCGGCCTGGACCAGCGCCCAGAGCGAGTCCTCATCCGTGACGGACGCGAACCGGCCACCGAGCTGTTCATACGGTTCAAGCACGATCACCGCCGATGCGACGCTGGGGGCCGGCTCAAACGCCTCGGCCGGCACGCGTCGCGCGATGCGTACGGCGGCGTGGTACTGGACGAAGACGGACAGGTAGCTCATCCGTCCCGGAAGTGCGGCGATCCGCTCGGCGACTTCCCACTGGACCATGAGGACGAGCCGCGCCGGTCGAGGGCCCGCGTCAAGTAGGCGATGCAGGATGGGACTGGTGATGTGATACGGCAGGTTCGCCACAACGCTGAAGGGGGAATTCACGAGGTTCGGCAGATCCTGGTCCAGCGCATCACCCTCGATCAGGCGAAGTGCTCCAGGCGCCGATGGATCGCTGGTGCCGAGGTTCACCGCATCGTTCAGCCGCTTGCGGACGAGCGCGGCGAGGCGCCAATCGAGCTCGACCGCCGTGACGGCGGCGCCGGCCGCAAGCAGGGCCTCGGTCAGGATGCCGAGCCCAGGACCGATCTCCAGGATCCGATCCCCGCTCGCGGCATCAGCTTCGACCAGGATCGCCTCGAGGACATCGGGGTCGGCCAGGAAGTTCTGGGACAGCGAGTGCCGGGCCCGGAGGCCCTCGTCGCGCAGGAGGCGCCGCACGGCGAGCGGGTCTAATCGTGGCGCGAGGCTCGACGCCCGTTCGGCCTCGTTCACCTGCGGGCCAGCGGCAGCGACGGGCGCGCATCCAATTCGAGGCCCGCGCGCTCCCCAGCCGCGAAGCGTCGCGCCCCGGCCGCGCCGATCATCGCCCCGTTATCGGTACACAGTCCGGGCCGTGGGACCAGGACCGGCACGCGGATCTCCTCGGCTGCCGCGATGAGGCGGTCACGCAGGACGCCGTTGGCCGCGACGCCTCCGCCAAGCACAATCGATCGCGCACCGATGGTCCGGGCGGCACGGATCGTCTTGGCCACGAGCACGTCGGTCACGGAATCCTGAAATCCCCATGCGAGGTCGGCAATCCGGGCGTCCGGCAACCGCTCCGAGGGATCGGCCGTGAGACCCTCGTCGGCACGAGCCGCGTCGATGATTCGCCGGGCCGCTGTCTTCAAGCCGGAAAAGCTGAAGTCGAACGTGTCGCCGAGCCAGGCTCGTGGAAACGCGGCATCGTGATGCTGAGCGCGCTCGGCCGCCTGCTGAATGGCCGGGCCCCCCGGATAGCCGAGGCCGAGCAGTCGACCCACCTTGTCGAAGGCCTCGCCGGCCGCATCGTCAACGGTCTGGCCGAGGAGGCGATATTCGAGGTGATCGCGCATCTCGACAAGGAACGTATGCCCACCCGAAACGATCAGGCCGACGAGCGGGAACGCGGGCTCCGGAGCAGCATCCTGACCCGGATCGAGCAACCAGCCCGCATAGAGGTGGCCTTCGAGATGGTTCACGCCCACCAGCGGTCGGTCGTGGACCCAGGCGAGCGTCTTGGCCACGTTGATGCCGACCAACAGGGAGCCCGCGAGACCGGGCCCGTGGGTCACGGCGATGGCGTCGACATCGCGGACGGTCACCCCGGCGGTCGCGAGTGCCTCGTCCAGGACAGGCAGGATCCAGCGCAGGTGAGCGCGTGCCGCAACCTCGGGCACGATCCCGCCCGTGGCGGCATGCATGGCGACCTGGCTGGCCACGACGTTGGCATGGATCCGGCGGCCATCCTCGATCAGGGCGATGCCCGTTTCGTCGCACGATGATTCGATCGCCAGGATGAGCTGGCCGCTCATGACGGCACGTCGCCGGTATCGAGGTGAGCGATCACCGGGTTCGGACCGATCGGCGCGGGCGCTGTCTCGAGCTCGGCCCGTCGTTCCGCGAGGAGCGCGCGCATCGCCGATCCCCCCAGGGGTGGGGTGGTCATGATCAGGGCGTCCTCACCGTTATCCGAGTAGTAGCGTGGCCGGACGCCCACCGGGCGGAAGCCGTATTTCTCGTACAGACGGCGAGCCGGAACGTTGCTCAGACGAACCTCGAGCGTCGCCTCGCGCGCCCGCCGCGCAATCGCGAGGTCAATGAGCGCGACGAGGAGCGTTTCACCGAGCCGCTGACGGCGCCAGGCGGGTTCGATGGCAAACGTCGTGATGTGCGCTTCATCGACCATCATCCAGATCCCGCCATAGCCCACGACCGCACCGTCGGCCCGCGCCACCAGGTAGGCCGCGAGTCGGTTTCCGGTCAGCTCGGCACGGTAGGCGTCGTCCGGCCAAGGGACGCTGAACGAGACCCGCTCGATCCGATGCACGTCGGGCACATCGGCGAGCGACATCGGCTCGATCAGGATCCTCAGCGCTTGTCGTTCGACCATTCGATCGCTCCAACGGTCGCGGCCACGCCCCGCGGCAGGGTCACGTACTCGGGGACTAACTGTTCCGGGTCATCGACGCTGCCTGCTCGGAGGCGCTTTGCCCCGAGGGCGAGCAGCGATTCCCCGAGCCGACGATGCGCCTCGACCCCACGGGCAACGGCATCGGCCGGGGCACGATCCTCGAGGTCGACGGCGACGATGGATGCCGGTTCGAGCGCATCGAGTTCCTCACCATCGAGGAGCACGCGCGGTGGCGCGACCGAGGTCACGATCAGGCGATCCCGTGGACCGGCCGGCATGAGCAACACGATCGACGAATCCGGTTCCGACGGCTCCGACCCGTTGCGAGCGGCGGCGTGGATCAGCGCCAACGCCGTTCCGATACCCACGATCGGGATCCCGAGCCCATGGGCCAAGGTCTTCGCGGTTGCGAGGCCCACCCGCAGCCCCGTGAAGGCGCCCGGCCCGGTGCCGACGATGATGCCCCGGAGATCGCCCCGCTCCAGCCCAGTCCGGGCGAGGACCTGGTCCACTGTCGCGAGCAGGAGCTCGCCATGCCGATACCCGGCGGGTTCCCCGAGAACCGCGAGCGCCGTTCCATCGACGTCCCCAGCCGCAACGACGATCCGGGACGTGCCGGTATCCATGGCAAGGAGCCATGGCCTTGGATCGCGATCGGTCATGGTCA
>JANMNF010000083.1:0-15561 GCA_031373765.1 Chloroflexota bacterium | reverse complement strand
GATCTTCCTCGACCTCCGCGATCGCCACGGGATCACCCAGGTGGTCATCGACGCTGCCGATGCGCCGGACGCGCACGCGATCGCGTCGGCGGCTCGATCGGAGTACGTGGTCATGGCGCGGGGAACGGTTTCCGCCCGCCTTCCCGGGACCGAGAACGCGAAGCTGCCGACTGGGGCCATCGAGGTCCAGGTGGCCGAGTTCACGATCCTCAACGAGGCCAAGACCCCGCCGTTCTACATCAACGATCCCGACGCCCCGGTCGATGAATCGCTTCGGCTGAAATATCGCTATCTCGATATCCGCCGGGATCCGATGCAGCAGCGGCTGCTCCTTCGAAGCCGGCTCGTGCAGGCCATTCGCGAGGTTCATCACGCCAATGGCTTCGTGGAGGTCGAGACCCCGAACCTGATCAAGTCCACGCCCGAGGGCGCCCGCGACTTCATCGTCCCGTCTCGTCTCCAGCCCGGCAGTGTCTACGCACTGCCCCAGAGCCCGCAGCAGCTCAAGCAGCTCCTGATGGTCGCCGGCGTCGATCGCTACTTCCAGATCGCCCGATGCTTCCGGGACGAGGACCTGCGCGGGGATCGCCAGCCGGAATTCACCCAGCTCGACCTCGAGATGAGCTTCGTCGACGAGGCCGCGGTCATGGACTTCGTCGAGTCGATGACCATCGAGGTCACGCGGGCGGTCGTGCCCGACCGCCCCATCCAGGCCGTGCCGTTCCCGCGCTTCACCTACGACGAGGCGATCGAGCGATACGGCTCGGACAAGCCGGATCTGCGGTTCGGCATGGAGCTCGTGGACCTGGCACCGGACCTTCGGGATGGCAACGGGGCGCCGACCTCGGGATTCCGGGTCTTCGATGACGCGATCGCGGCCGGAAACCGGGTCAAGGCGATCACGGTGACGGGGCTCGCCGACGCGCCCCGGAGCCGGATCGACGAATTGACCGAGACAGCGCGACGGTTCGGGGCCAAGGGCCTCGCCTACCTCGCGGTCGAGGCGGAAGGCACCATCAAGAGCCCGATCCTCAAGTTCCTCGGCGAGGTCCTGGCGGAGCGGCTCATCGCCCGCGCCGGCGCGAAACCGGGCGACCTCGTCCTGATCGTGGCCGACACCACCGACATCGCCAACGACGTGCTCGGGCGGCTGCGCGCCGACCTCGGTGTCCGTCTCGGCCTGGCCGACCCGAACGTTCTCGCCTACTGCTGGGTCCACCGCTTCCCGATGTACAAGTGGGATGCCGAGGGCGCCCGATGGGACGCGACGCACAACCCGTTCTCCGGCGTGGTGCCCGAGGACGAGGCGCTGCTGACGACGGTGTCCGGCGACGCGTCGCGACCATCCGAGGCGGATCCCGCCGGGCGGGCGCGGGCGATGCAGTACGACATCGCGCTCAATGGCTGGGAACTCGGCGGCGGGTCCGTCCGCATCTGGCGACGCGATCTCCTCGAGCAGAGCTTCGCATTGCAGGGCTACAGCGAGACCCGGATGCGCAACATGTTCGGCGCGATCCTCGATGCCTTCGAGTACGGGGCGCCACCGCATGGCGGGATCGCCCTCGGGATCGATCGCTGGGCCGCTCTCCTCGCGTACCAGACCAACATCCGCGAGGTCATGGCGTTCCCGAAGACGCAGTCGGGCAACGATCCGATGCTCGACGCTCCATCCGAGCCAGACCCGACGCAATACGCAGACCTCGGCCTCAAGTTCGTCGGGCTGCCCGGCAAGCCTTCGTGATCCGCCGACGCTGAGGGTGAGCGCGCTCTACGACGCGATCGCGGCACGTCCGCGACTCGCCGCGCTTCTCGGCGCGTTCTGCATCGCGTTCTCGGGGATCTTCTACAAGTACTCGGACGTGTCGCCGTCGACCGTCACGGTCTTCCGGTGCCTCTATGGGCTCCCGATCCTGATCCTGGTCGGAATGCACGAGCGGCGCCGTTTCGGCCCGATGGAGCGGCGGACGGTCGTGCTTGCCGTGATTGCCGGCGTGTTCTTCGCGGGCGACCTGCTCACCTGGCATCACGCCGTGGACTACGTTGGGGCGGGGCTCGCAACGGTCCTCGGCAACATGCAGGTCCTGGTCGTCGGATTCGTGGCCTGGGCCGTCCTCGGGGAGCGTCCGCCGCGGCCGGTGATCGCAGCCACGCCGATCGTCCTGCTGGGCGCGATCCTCATTTCGGGCGTCATCGGCAAGGGCGCCTACGGTGCCAACCCGCCGCTCGGGGTCGCGATCGGGACGGCCACGGCGCTGTTCTATGCCGGCTACCTGCTCATCATCCGGCGGGGCACCACCGACATCCGGCGTCCGGCGGGTCCCGTGGCGATCGCGACCGCGTCGACAATGGTCGTGGCACTCATTGCCGGTCTGATCGTTGGTGACCTCGACCTCGTCCCGTCATGGCCGAGCCACTTCTGGCTGATCCTCGTCGGTCTGACCTCACAATCGATCGGCTATCTGCTGATCTCGATGTCCCTACCGCGCCTGCCGGCCGCCGTCGTGTCGATCATCCTGCTCGCGCAACCGGTCGCCACCGTGCTCCTGGCGCGCGTGCTGCTGAACGAAATTCCTTCGTGGTTCCAGGCGGGCGGGGTCCTCCTGATCGTCGGTGGGATTGCCCTGGCCACGATTCCGGTGGGTCGGATCCGCGACCGCGCACGGGGCGCACGGGCGCCGATCTCTTGAGCGATGTCACAGGCGCAGGTGCCGAGCGTCATCCGGACATGAGCGACCGGACGATGGAGACGCGCGAGCCGCCGATCGATATGCCCTCCGCCCCCGGCAGGTTCGAGCGATGGGCAGCGCGCCTCTTTGGAGCCCTGCTCGTGCTCATTGGGTTCGCGGTCGTCATCGGACTTGCCAACAGCGGGGATGTGCCGTTGGGCGCGGTCGTCCTCGCCCTCGCCGCGACACCGCTGGGAGTCGCCGCCCTCCTCGCTGCGATCTGGGGACTCGGCGAGCTGCACCCGTGGTCACGTCCTTTGGCGCTGGGAATGCTGTGCATCCTGGTCGCCGGAGGCGTGGTCCAGATCGTGATGAAGCTCCCGACGATCCACTTTCCCCTGGAAGCGATCGCCGCGGTTTTCGTCCTGCGAACCGCGGCGGACGGCCAGGGAAGCCAACCACTGACCGGGCGCGATCGAAGGATTGCAGTTGCCCTCTCCGGACTCTTCCTTCTGTCGACGGCCTGGCCACTGGTCTCATCGGCCGCCCTACGGCCCGGCGCAAGCCCATTCGCGGTAGGGCCCGAGGCACTCAAGCTCTCGGTCGCCGTGGACTGCCGCGACGCGACCGGCGAGGCAGGAATTCTGGCGACTGTGCGCTGGACATGGCGGGACCGCGACTTGCTCCCAGGGAGCACCGACGGGCTCTTCTTGGCCTGGACTGCCAGTGTCGATGAAGAGACACCTTCGTACGATCAGGATGCCTCGATCCTGCCGGTCGGCCTGTGGCCCGGCTCGGGGTCACCTGCATCGGCGCTGATCCAGCCGCTCGAAGGCGCATGGGCTGGACGATCGACGACGTTCGGCATGGATGTCGCCCGCGCTGGCCAAACGGACGCCGAAGTCATCGTGGTCCTGCGTCCATCATCAGGACGGCCCCACGGAAGCGTGGTTGTCAGGGCGACCTACGTGCATCTCGATCGCTGGCAGCGCGACGCTGAGGACAGGGCCTGTTCGTGGTAGGTCTCGATCGCGGTCGTTGAGTGGCGTGCTGAGGTACCGACGCGTAGCTACTGCGCGAGGGAGTTGAGGAACGTCGCCGTCGCGATGATCAATTGTCGTTGCTGTTCGTCGCGAGAGATCGTGGCGGGAGGATCGTTCGGCTGCCCCGTATACCAGCCCATCTGCTCGTGGTTACCGCCTTCGATGACCACGACCTTGGGCGGCGCTCCGAGGTTCGCGATGTGTTCGCCGCTCGTGTATCCGGCGACTCCAGCGTCCAGGGATCCGTAGACGAGCAGCGATCGAACGGATGTTTCGCCGTCGACTGGCAGCGTCGCGGCGCTGTACGAAGCCCAAAGCACCAGACCCTGAGCGGAGCCAGGGTGAGACGCCAGGTACTGGGCGGCCATCGATCCGCCGAGCGAATGGCCGCCGATCGCCCACCGCTTGATCTCCGGGTGGGCGGCGATGACCTCGCTGGCCCGGTCGATCCCGAGGACGGCGAGGTTCGCGGGCATCGGGACGATCTCGACGAGATACCCGAGTCCGGCGAGGTCTCGAGCTGTGGGGGCGTACGCGACCGGATCGACCTTGCCTCCCGGGTAGAGGATCAGCCCCGTGGTGGCGGCGGTCGCCAGGGGCTCGAAGACGTAGCGGTCGTCCTCGCGACTGAAGGCCACGTCCGCCGTCGAAGTGAGGGCTGTGCGGGCTTCGGCGAGGAGCGGCTGGGGAATCGCGAAGTACCCGAGACCACCGATCACAAGGATCGCGGCGAACAGAGTGATTCCAATGACGAGCCGCCGAACCACCTGATTCAGTCGCCGGTCGTCCCGAGATCGCCGACGCGGGTCGGGCCCTCGAGGGGTGCGTCGTCCTCCAGTTCCGCGCTGGCCGCACCCCACTCGCGCGCTCCGGACGGCTCCGCTGGCCCTTCATAGGGCGGAAGATCGCCGCGGGGCGTGTCCCCGTCGATGATGGTGCCGGGGTCGCCGAGGTCGATCTCCCGAGTCGGGAGGCCGGACGCGCTGAGCATCTTGATCAATTGGTCCGGCGTCGCGGCCGCGGGCATTGCGCGCAGGGCCTCGAGCGCGGTCAGGGGCACGAGGGCGGGCCAACCGACCTGTCCGTTGAAGCTCGGCTGGATCAGGGCGTCCGGATCGGGCCCGTGGGCCTCGACGAGCGACGTGATCGTCTCCGGGCCAACCCACGCCATCCGTGCGGGCCAGAACAGGACCCCGGAGGTTCCGCTGACCTCGGCCGTCGCCACCTCGATTCCCCGCAGGAACTGGGCGACGCGGCCCTGGCCCATGGGAGCGGGTGCGGCAAGGGTGACCGGAGCCCCGGCGAGTACCGCTGCCATGGCGCCATCCGGATCCCCGGCCAGCACCACGATCGGCATCGCGCCCCCGGACCACGCGGAATCGACGATCCGGCGAACGCGCGTGACCCCTTCGGCATCTGCGAGCGCGACGTCGGGCGTGAGGGCGAGAATGACGGCAGCAATGGTCATGGGACGGAGATCCTAGCAGTGACGCGTGCTCCGGGCGGCCGCGCTGAACGGCAAATCGCCCTTGGTGTGCGACAATCCGCCGGCCCATGACCGATCCGATCCGCTCCACGCTGCCCCGAGCCGTTGACGACGACGCGCTGCCGTCTGCAGCCGATCACAGCGTCTCGCGCGACGACCTGCGCGACGTGGCGATCGTTGCGCACGTCGACCATGGCAAGACCACGTTGGTTGATGCGATGCTCCGCCAGACGGGCACGTTCCGGGCGAACGAGGCCGTGGTGGATCGGGTGATGGACTCGGGCGACCTCGAACGCGAGAAGGGCATCACGATCCTGGCCAAGCAGACCACCGTCGATCACGACGGCGTTCGACTCAACATCGTCGATACGCCGGGCCATGCCGATTTCGGAGGCGAGGTCGAACGATCGTTGCTGATGGTCGACAGCGTGTTGCTCCTGGTCGATGCCGCCGAGGGACCGCTGCCCCAGACGCGCTACGTGCTCCAGAAGGCCATGGCTCGTCGCCTCCCGGTCGTCGTGGCGCTCAACAAGATCGACCGCTCCGACGCTCGGCCCGCCGAGGTCCTTGATGCGGTCTATGAGCTGTTCATCAATCTCGGGGCAGATGACGACCAGATCGACTTCCCGGTCGTCTATACGAATGCCAAGCTCGGGACCGCGACCCTCGACCTGGCCGTGCCGGGCACGGATCTGCGGCCGCTGCTCGATCTGCTCGTCCGCGTGACGCCACCGCCGCGCCACATTCCGGGCCACCCGCTCCAATTACTCGTGACCAACCTCAGCGCGAACGAATATGTCGGCCGGATGGCGGTCGGCAGGATCCGCAACGGGACGATCAAGGTCGGGCAGCGGATCACGGTCGTCCGCGAGGAAGCGGGCGATACGGCCGGCACCGTCGAACCTGGTCGCACGGTCACGATGTCGGGTTCGGTGACCAGCCTCCAGACGGCCCATGGCATCGATCGGGTCGACATTCCCGAAGCCGGGCCCGGGGAGATCGTGTCCGTCGCGGGCCTTCCCGACGTCACCATCGGCGACACGATCACGGATCCAGGCGATCCTCGGCCGCTCCCGCGCCTCGATGTCGACGCGCCGACCCTGCGAATGACGTTCGGCGTCAACACCTCCCCGATGGCCGGGCGCGAAGGCAAGTTCGTCACCTCGCGCCAGATCAAGGGCCGACTCGACAAGGAGACCCTCGGCAACGTTTCGATCGAGGTCTATCCGACCGAATCCGGCGACACGTTCGAGGTTCGTGGCCGGGGCGAACTCCAGCTCGCGGTGCTCATCGAGCAGATGCGGCGCGAAGGCTACGAACTGACCGCATCCCGGCCCGAAGTGATCCTGCGCGAGGTCGGCGGCGAGATCCAGGAGCCGTACGAACGCGTCACCATCGACATCCCGCCCGAGTTCATCGGTGAAGTCCAGACCGCGCTCGCTGCGCGCAAGGGACGCCTCGAGCAGATGACGACAGACGCCGACAGCCGTGTCCGCCTGGAATACATCCTCCCGACCCGTGGCCTGATCGGCTATCGAGGTCAACTCCTGACCGACACTCGTGGCACCGCGCTGCTGCACCAGCTGGGCGAGGGCTATGGCCCGTGGGCCGGCGAAGTGACCCATCGGACGGCCGGTGTCCTGGTGAGCGATCGAAGCGGCATGTCCAACGCCTACGGCCTGTTCAACCTCCAGGAGCGGTCTGCGCTGCTCATCGGTGCCGGTGTCGAGGTCTATGAAGGCATGATCGTCGGCGAGAATGCCCGGTCCGGAGACCTCGACGTCAATGCGACGAAGGAAAAGAAGCTCACGAACATCCGGACGCACTCGCACGATGAGTCACTTCGGCTGACGCCGCCACGTCCGTTGACGCTGGAAACGGCGCTCGAATTCATCGCGGCGGACGAACTCGTCGAGGTCACGCCATTGTCGATCCGGCTCCGGAAGCGGCTCCTCGCCAAGCACCTTCGCGAGCGGGAGCGTGGCCGTGAGTACGATCGGAGCATGGTCGAGAGCCAGTCGCAGGCCTAACGCTGCGGAGTCCGCCTCCTAGCAGGGCGGCCTGAGCTCAGGTGCCACGACATCCGATCCACCCGAGAGGGTCGTTTCGGAGGTTGCAATGGACCGGTCCGTCAGGATGTGGACCAATGTCGCCCCACGGCCGACGGTGACCGTCTCGATCAGCGCGCAGGTCTCGGTGTAGATCTCCACGGAAACCGGGATGGGTTCGTTGGCGGTCCCGCCCATCAGGGCCTCCGTCGTCTCCAGTAGCCCGCTGCCGGCCGGGATTTCGAGGCTCCTCGATGGCTGCTGGCCTGGGGCGACCACGACGTTCAGGCGGAGCGTGAGATCCGAGCCGTTCTGGATGGCGAGCGCGAACGTCGGCGCCGTCGGGGACTGCCCGCATCCGGCGGTCAGGACGGCAACCAGGATCAGCAGCAGACCGGCCAGGAATCGCGTCGCGCGCGACCGAAGGAATCCAGCTGACGCCCCGGGCGCTGTCCGATCCACGGCGCGAGCCTAGCACTCCCGGGTCGCGAATCCAGCGATCTCATCGTTGGTCCTCCCCGGACTTTCGTTCGGCCGATCGGCGGCGCGTCGATTCGTGTGGAGGACGGTTCCCGGCGCTGCCTCGAGAGCAGCCTACAATTCCCGGAATGCCCATCTACCTCGATCACGCGGCCACCACCCCGCTCCGGCGCGAGGCGCTCGAAGCCATGCTTCCGTACCTCGGCGAGCAATTTGGCAATCCGAGCTCCCCGCATGCGTACGGTCGGCGTGCTCGAGCGGCCCTGGACGAAGCCCACGAACGAGTGGCGCGAGCCATCGGCGCCGCTCCGCGGGAGATCGTGGTCACGAGCGGCGGGACCGAGGCGCTCAATCTCGCCATCAAGGGCGCTGCCTGGGCGGGCAAGGCCCGCGGATCGCGGATCATCACCACGGCAGTCGAGCATCACGCGATCCTGCATCCACTCCAGCAACTCGAAAAGTTCGGTTTTGAGATCGTCGAACTTGCGGTTGATCGCTACGGGCGCCTCGACCCCGACTTGCTCGGCGCCGCCCTTACCGAGCGAACGATCCTCGTGGCGCTTGGGCACGCCAACAACGAAGTCGGCACGATCCAGGACATCGCCGAACTGATCGCACGCGTCCGGCGCGACGGCCCGCGCGGCTGCCTCGTTGCCGTTGACGCGGTGGCGTCAGCTCCCTACCTGTCGATTGACGTGGCCGCGCTCGATTGCGACCTGCTTGCTATCGCGGCCCACAAGTTCGATGGGCCCAAAGGCGCCGGCGCCCTGTTCCTGCGGGCTGGCACGCATCTCCTGAGCCAGCAGCAGGGCGGATCGCAAGAGCGGTTCCGTCGCGCCGGTACGGAAGACGTCGCGGCCGCGGTCGGCATGGGTGTGGCGCTGGGCCTGGCTGTGGAGGAACGGGACGCCGTGGCGGAGCGGCTGGCCACGGCGCGCGATCTGCTGATCACTGCCCTGACCTCGATCGATGGTGTCGAACTGACGGGCCATCCAACGGACCGCCTCCCGGGCCTCATCTCGATCCTCGCCCGCGAAGTCGAGGGCGCGTCGGTCGTCCTGAAGCTGGATCTGGAGGATGTCGCGGCGTCCGTCGGCTCTGCCTGCACCACGGGATCGGCCGAACCGAGCCACGTCCTGCGGGCGTTGGGCTACCCGGATGAGGAGGCACGGGGGTCCCTGCGCCTGTCGCTCGGGCGAGACACAACGGACGCCGATGTCGCCGCTGCCCTTGAGATCGTGCCCCGGACGGTGCTCGCGGCCCGAGAAGGGGCGAGGCGCGCCGGGGCCGGCTGGGCTCCGATTGGAACGGCGGTGCCCGGATGAGTCGCTTGCTCGTTGCCATGTCGGGCGGCGTCGATTCGTCGGTTGCCGCGGCGCTCCTGCGGGACCAGGGCCACGAGGTCGTTGGTGTCTGGATGCGCCTCCATGACGTCGCCGACACGATTTCCGAATTCAAGAAGAGCTGTTGCTCGCTCGATGCCGCCGAAGATGCCCGCCGGGTGGCCGCCCAACTTGATATTCCGTTCTACGTGCTCAACCTCGAACGCGAATTCGAGGAGAGCGTGCTGTCCCCATTTCTCGGCGCCTATTTGGATGGCACCACACCGAGTCCGTGCGTGGACTGCAACACGACGGTCAAGTTCGGGGCGCTCCTCGGTCAGGCACGGCATCTGTACGACTGCGAAGCCGTTGCCACGGGTCACTACGCACGTCGCGAAGAGGGCCGAGACGGACAGGTCCGGATGCTCCGTGCCCGCGATGAGGACAAGGACCAGACGTATTTCCTGTACGGCCTGCGCCAGGACCAGGTGCGCGACGCTCGCTTCCCGCTGGGTGAACTCACGAAGCCGGAAGTACGCGCCGTGGCGCGTCGCCTGGGCCTCGCCACCGCCGACAAGCCCGAGAGCCAGGGGATCTGCTTCGTGCCGGACGGTAACGTCCGTGGGGCACTCCGCAGTCGCGCTGGCTGGGAGCCCGAGTCCGGCCCGATCCTGGATGCCGATGGGACCCAGGTGGGGGAGCACGGTGGCGCCGCGGGCTATACCCCGGGCCAGCGCCAGGGACTTGGCGTCGCACTCGGCAGCCCGCGCTACGTGTCACGCGTCGACCCGATCTCGAACACCATCACGCTCGGACGACGCGAGGACCTCGAGACAACAACCTTCGATATCGAGGACGTCCGATTCGTCGCCGACTCCGTACCAACGGAGGCATTCCGGGCCGGTGTGCGCATTCGGCACCGTGCCTTGCCCATTCCGGCATGGATCGAACCCGCCCACGACGGCCGCTGGACGGTCCGAACCGATACCCCGGTCTGGGCGATTGCGCCGCGTCAGGCCGCGGTCCTGTATGACGGGGATGTGTGCCTCGGCGGCGGGCGCATCGCGCGCGCTGCGGTCCCCGGAGCGGGGGACACGTCAGGCGTTTCGGGCCAGCAGCCCGAGCTGGTGGCGACCTCGATGCCATGAGTCTCGGTCCGGCGCCCGTCCTGGCCCTGCTCCTGGGAATCCTCCATGTGTCGATCTATGTCCTGATCCGGGGGAGCGCGGGCCAGCGGCTGCCATGGCTGATCCTGGCCGCGTTCCTCGGTGCCTGGGCCGGCAATGCCCTCGGGACCCGGCTCGGGATCGAGTTCATCCTGATCGGTGATTTCCACGTGATCGTGGCGTCCGTTCTCGCCTGGGTCGGTATCGCCGGCGTGGCGATCGTCGCGATCCTCGGGCCGCAACCCGAGCGGGACACAGGGGCGGCGGGGACGATGCGCACGATCGGCCTCTCGAGCTCGCGGTTCCGACGGGCGTCCACACCCGCCGACGCGGATCCCGATCCAGGCGCTTCACGCCCAGACGTCGGCCGGCCGCGCGCAACGCATGAATCGACTCAGGAACCGGAGGACTCGACGTGAAGGACGTTCGTCAGGACAGCACGACCCGGGAGCAGGGCGAGCGCGCCGAGCCATCGACCGAACTGTCGACGGCAGGGCGTTTCCTGCGGGGGCTCACCCTCGGCGCGCTCGTTGGTGCCGCGATCGCCGGATCAGCGGTCTGGGACCGTCTGCGTAAGCGTGAAGACGCCGCGCCGGGTGGGTCGCCCGATCACGATGCCGGCGCAGACTGACCGACGATCCGTCACCGCGGAGCGCGCCTCCCCGTGCGGCCCAAGCCGCCGGTAGGTCCGGCTCGGCTACCATTGCGGCCGATGGAGACCCCCGCCCCGAAGCGCGATCCACGGATCGTGTCGCTGCCTGCCGCCGAGATCCGCCGACGGTTCGTCGAGTTCTTCGCCGAACGCGGGCATACCCCCGTGCCCAGCGCCAGTCTGGTCCCGGCCGGGGATCAGACGCTCCTGTTCACGAACTCCGGGATGGTCCAGTTCAAGGACGCGCTGACTGGGGCCGAGACGCGCAGCTACAGCCGCGCCGTGGACTACCAGCGCTGCCTCCGGGTCGCCGGCAAGCACAACGACTTCGAGGAGGTCGGTCGGACGCCGCGCCACCACACGCTGTTCGAGATGCTCGGGAACTTCAGCTTCGGTGACTACTTCAAGCCCGAGGCCATCCATTTCGCCTGGGACTTCCTGACCCGCGACCTCGGGATCCCTGCGGACCGGCTGGCCGCGACCGTCTATACGACCGACGACGACGCGTATCGGGTCTGGAGCGAGGAGATCGGCCTGCCGCCGGAGCGAATCGCGCGCTGGGGTGATTTTCCGAACGGTGACGAGAAGAACTGGTGGCGGATGGCCGATATCGGCCCGAGCGGACCGTGTTCCGAGATCCACTACGACCGCGGGATCGAGTTCAGCGAGGGTGACTTCTGCACGCCCGATCACTCCGAGCATTGCCCGCGCTGGCTCGAGATCTGGAACCTCGTCTTCATGCAGTACGAACTGCATCCCGATCGGAGCCTGACGCCCCTCCCGGCTCCCGGTGTTGACACGGGATTGGGCCTCGAGCGGTTGGCGAGCGTCGTGCAGCAGGTGCCGTCCAACTACGACACAGACCTGTTCGCGCCGATTCACGCGCGCATGCGCGAGCTGCTCGGCCACGATCCTGACGAATTCGAGGCGGAGCGGTTCAGCTACCAGGTCATCGCCGATCACGCCCGAGCCGCGACGTTCCTGATCGCGGATGGCATCCTGCCGTCCAACGAAGGTCGCGGCTACGTATTGCGCCGCATCCTGCGCCGCGCCATCCGCCACGGCCGGTTGCTCGGCCGCACCGATCCATTCATGGCCGATGTCGCGGTCGTGGTCATTGAGACGATGGCTGACGCCTACCCGCATCTCGAGGAGCGCCGGACCGAGGTCCTCGGCTCGATCATCCGCGAGGAGAACCAGTTCATCCGGACCCTCGAGGCCGGTACGGTCATCCTCGAGGATGCGCTGATCCCGCTCACCTCGAACGACCGGACCGTGGGCCTCCGAGCGGAGGATCTCCCGGCGGACGCGCCACAGGTCCCGGGCGAGATCGCCTTCAAGTTGCATGACACGTTCGGTTTCCCGATCGACCTGACCATCGAACTCGCTGCCGAATACGGCGTCGGGGTGGACCGGGCGGGCTTCGATGTCGCGCTCGCCGAGCAGCGGGATCGGTCCCGATCCGGCAAGAAGGCGGAACTTGCGCGCCACGCCGAGCTGGCATCGCTTTATCAGGCCATCCAGGCGCGAGCGGGTGACACCACCTTCGTCGGCTACGAGACGACGACGGTCGAGAATGCACGCGTCGTCGCGATCCTTCGTGACGGAATCGAATATGAGACCCTCGAGGCCAAAGGCGACGAGGAACTCAGGACCGAAGCCTCGGCCTCCGCCGAGATCGTGCTCGACCAGACACCGTTCTATGGCGAAGGCGGGGGACAGGTCGGTGATCGTGGCGTCCTGCGAAACGCCGACGGTACGGCGCTGTTCGACGTCGAGGACACCCAGAAGCCGGTTGGCGGGCTGTTCGTGCACCGCGGCTCGCTCCGCGGTCGGATCGCCGTTGGGGACGTGGTCATCGCCGAAGTCGACGCGGACCGTCGTGCCCACACGATGCGGAATCACACGGGCACCCACCTGGTCCATCGAGCGCTCCGCAATGTCGTCGGCGACCGGGCGCGGCAGGCTGGCTCACTCGTGACCGCGGACTACCTTCGTTTCGACTACCCGGCCGACCGGGCCCTGACGGTCGACGAGCGCCGGGCGATCGAGGACGAGGTCCGCCACATCATTCGCGATGATCGGCCCGTCTCGATTGCCTTCATGGGCATGCAGGAGGCGATCGATGCCGGCGCCGACGCGTTCTTCGACGAGAAGTACGGCGAGACTGTTCGTACGATCCGCGTCCGCGACTACAGCTTCGAACTGTGCGGGGGAACCCATTGCGGCGCGTCGGGCCAGATCGGCAGTTTCGTGATCACCTCGGATCGGAGCATCGGCTCGGGGATGCGCCGCATCGAAGCGCTGACGGGCGCCGGCGCCGACGCGTACCTGCGCGCTCGAACCGAGGCGATCGAATCGGCGATGGAGGCAGTCGGTGCGCAGACGGCTGAGACCGTCTCGTCGAAGATCGCGGCGCTGCAGGATGAACTCAAGGACACGAAACGTCGCTTGAAGGCTGGCGTTGGTGCCGGCGGCGGAGCCCCGCGCGCAGCGGATCTGGTGGCGCGGGCCATCAATGCTGGACCCGGAGTGAGCGCCGTGGTGTTGGCCGGGGATTGGGAATCAATGGATGCGATGAAGGCCGTGGCCAAGGACCTACGGGGCCTGATCCCGAGCGGCGTGATCGCGCTTGCCCTCGAGTCAGACGAGCCGCAGGTATTCGTCACCGTGTCAGATGACCTCGTCGCCCGCGGTTTCGTCGCCGGTGATCTCGTGCGCGTGGCGATGCCGCTGATCGATGGCAAGGGCGGCGGCAAGGCCGAAATGGCGCAGGGTCGCGGGACGAACAAGGACGGCCTTGCGGCAGCGGTAGCGGCCATGGAAGCCGCTATTCGCGACGTGGCCGGCCGGAGCGAATGATCACGATCGAGCAGTTCGTCGGCTGGTCGTCCCTGCTCGCGGCGGTTGCCACCGTCGCCGGGAAGGCCTGACCTCGATGGCATTTCTGCGCCGATTCTGGCAACGCGACGAGGGTATCGAGAACCTGAGCGCCTGCACCGCGCTCGACATCGGCACCGAGTTCGCCAAGGCGCTCGTCTTCGACATCGACGAGGACGGCCGGGGCATCGTCCGTGGTGTCGGGCGGAAGCGTCAGGGTCTGTCCCATATGCAGTCGGGCACGGTGGCCGACATCTCGGCCGTTGTCGACAACTGCTCCGTGGCTCTCCAGGAAGCCGAGGAGATGGCTGGCTTCCGGCCGACCCAGGTCGTGGTCGGGATTGCCGGCGAGCTCGTGAAGGGCTTCACGACGGCCCACACCCAGGAGCGCGTCCGGCCCGAGGCGCCGATCACCGAGCCGGAGCTCCAGAAACTGATGGAGGGCGTCCAGCGGGAGGCGCTCCGCGAAGCCGAACGATCCGTCACCTGGGAGACGGGCCTGGCGAACGTCGACGTCCGCCTGGTGCATGCCGCCGTCGTGGGTGCCTGGATCGACGGCTATGCGGTCAGCAATCCCGTGGGGTTCAAGGGCCGGAACGTCAAGATCGCGATCTTCAATGCCTTCGCGCCGCTGGTCCACCTTGGGGCACTCCAGACCGTCGCGCAGAAGCTGGAGCTCGATCTCATCGAAGTGGTCGCCGAGCCGTACGCGGTGGCCCGTGCCCTGAACAACGACCAGGTTCGCCAGGGCGGGGCACTGTTCGTCGATGTCGGCGGCGGGACCACGGACGTGGCGCTCGTCCGGCAGGGCGGCATCGAGGGCACCCGCATGTTCGCGCTCGGGGGGCGCGCGTTCACGAAGTCGATCGCGGACCGACTGGAACTGCCATTCCCCCGGGCCGAGGCACTCAAGGTCGACTACGCCCGCGGCATTGCCGGCGATGCCACCGAGGAGATCAGGGCCATCATGGCCGACGACGTCGCGGTCTGGGCGGCCGGCGTTGAGCTCGTCCTCGAGGAACTCGCCGCCGGAGACCTCCTGCCCGGCCGAATCTACCTGTGCGGCGGCGGGACACGCCTGCCGGAGATCCGAGCGGCGCTTGCGGCCCCGGCGTTCTCCAAGAGCCTGCCGTTCTCCCGGCCACCGGAAGTCACGATCATGTCGCCGGACCAGATCGAGACGATCCGGGACGAGACGCAGCTCCTGGTCGATCAGCAGGACGTCACGCCGATGGGTCTCGCGTACCAGGCGATCGAGCTTGGGCAGGCAGCCGGCACTCTGGACGGGGCCCTCCGGCGTGTCGTGCGGCAGTTGCGGATCTGATGAAGACCGCGATCGTCTATCTCGACATCGACGACGAGATCACGTCCGCCGTCGCGCGGCTCCGAACGCTCAAGGAAGAACGGATCGCGCTGACGCTGCCGCACGGTTCTCGCCTCGCGACGTCGCGGATCAACTTCCGGATGCTCGCTCGCGAGGCGGCCACTCGCAAGAAGACACTCGAGATCGTGACCGGCGACGCTTCGGCGCGAGCGCTCGCAGCGTCGGCGGGCCTGCCGACGTACGTGTCCGTAGCGGCCTTCGAGGCCGGGCCGGTGGTCGCTGGCGCCGCTGCTCTACAGGCTGCCGGCCTGGACCCGGGGCATGGCGGGGGAGCCCAGGCGACGACGCCGGGATCCCGGTCCGAGCCGACAGGACCCGCGTTCGACGACAGTCCAACCATTGCGCTGACGACCGAGACGCGCCTGTCGGGTCCGCGAGCCGGACTGCCGGTCCCGCAGATCGGCCGACGTGTCCCGAGTCCGGTGCGCGGTCGC
>JANMNF010000308.1:0-2900 GCA_031373765.1 Chloroflexota bacterium | reverse complement strand
CGTGGGCGAAAGCCGGCTCGAGATATTGGGACAGGACAAGCAGGCCGATGGACGCGCCATGGGCCGCGCGAATCGTGCGGACTACGCGCAATCCCTCGTCGGTGTATGTCGGCGGCATGCGGATGTCGACGATCGCGACGTTCGGCCTCGTCGCCTCGACGACCGCGAGCAACTCTGCGCCGTCGCCGGCCACCCCGACCACCTCGTTCCCTGCGCGCTCGAGGATCCGAACGATTCCCTCACGCAGCAGCAGCGAATCATCGGCCACGACGACCCGGAATCCGCCGTGACGCGCGTCCGCGGGTGTCATGAGTCGGTGGGCAGCTCGGCTGCCACGCGAGTCCCCCGGCCGACGACGCTCCCGAGATCGAACCGGCCACCAGCCGCCGCGACGCGATCAGCGAGCCCGCGGAGACCAGAGCTTCCGTCGGGCTCCGCGCCACCGCGACCGTCATCCTCCACCTCGACGAGGAGGTGCCCGGAGCTCGCGCGAACCCGAACAATCACACTGCTGGCGGCTGCGTGCTTCGTCACGTTCGCGAGTGCCTCGGCCACGACGAAGTAGGCGGTAGCTTCTACGGCGCGCGGCAGGCGTCCGTCGAGCTCGAGTTCGTACCTTGTCGGCGTCGGGCAGCGTTCGACCAGGGAACGGATCGCGGGCCCAAGGCCGGCCTCCCGGAGGATCGCCGGGTCGAGACCGTGCGCCAGCTCGCGGAGCTCCTCGATCGCCCCGCGTAGCTCAGTCCCCGCTGCGGACAGCTCCTCGCGGATCTCTGTCGGGGCATCGTCACCAAGGCTGTCGCCGAGCATGCGCAGCGAGATGGCCAGCGACACGAGTCGCTGCTGGGCACCGTCATGGAGGTCGCGCTCGATGCGCTGCCGCTCGGCGTCGGCCGCGTCCACGATCCGCCGACGCGACGCACGCGTCTCCTCGAGCTGGGCCTCGAGGGCAAACGTGAGTTGCTCGTTGTCCATTGCGAGCCGGACCGTCGCGACGATCGCGCCGACGAGCCCCGGGTCCTCAAGCAGAGCGGGATCGTGCAGGATCACCGCGCGCGTCACGCCATCCGACACGATCGGCGTGGACGCACCGCCCGTCGCGCCGGGGGGCATGGCCGCCGGTGCGCCGGCTCCGTCGGTCCAGCCGGGCTCGCCGGGAGCCGTTTCTGGAGACGGGTAGAGGACGCGGAGCCCCGGGTCGCCGATCGCCTTCCGAAGGGAAGGCTCGAGCTGGCCCCGTAGTGGGTTGCGCTCGAAGCCGGTGACCAGTTCCACGACCGCGGAGCGAGCGGTGCGCAGGAGGAGCGCGCCAACGAGAAAGCCAACTGGCGCGGCACTCCCCCGGAGCAGGTATTCCGGGATCGGCCACCAATCCGCGCGTGCCCAGGGCAGGAGCTGCACGTGGTAGTTCACGTCCACGAGCTGGCCGAGATCGATGACGAACGTCATCACGGCCCACGCGATGCCGCCGGCCGCGACCGGTACCAGAACGCGGCGCGTGGCCGCCGACACTCGGGGCAGTCGTGCCACGGCCAGCAGCCCCACGACCAGAATGAGCGTCCCCTTGACCATCGTGAGATCGAGGTCGAGGTTCTGGGCCAGGGCGCCATCGCTGGTCAGCAGGAATGGATTCGGGGTGCCGTTGTCGGGGTAGACGAAGCCGGGGCGCGCCGTGACCAGGAACACAGCCGCACGGGCGGCATAGGCAACGGCGACTGCGCCCACCGCGGCACGGTGCACCCGGCTCGAAAGCCGCGATCCGGGGAACGAGAGCAGTGCCGCGGCCAGGAAGACGTCGTACCCGCCGCGCAGCCCGAACGACAGCAGCGGCACGATCGAGACCGTCGGGAGGACGAAGAACAGGTCGCCGACGTACCAGAGGTAGCCCGCGGCAACCAGCCAGGGACCAGTGCGACTGTCCGGACGCCGGCTCCAGGCGACGAGCCCCGCCGCCACCAGGATCCAGCCCGTGACCGCGTCGGTAGTCGAGGCCAGAGGATCGGACCAGAAGCCGGAGCTCTCGATGAAGGGCCACGACAGCGCAAACAGCACGACCGGCGCGGCGATCAGCAGGCGGCGCCGTCCACTCACGCGAGGCGCGCCAGCTTGGCAGCGATCGTCGATGCCGAGAGGTCCGCCTTGTCGATGAATCCGTCTGCCACGGAGGTTTGGAGGCGTTCGGCCATGTCGGCCTCGGGGTGGGTCGAGATCAGGAGGATCGTGCCGGCACGCCCCGCCGCTCGCAGTCGCGCCGCGACCTCGAACCCGTCCATGTCCGGGAGATGAACGTCAAGCAGGACGATGTCCGGTCGCTCGCGCTCGGCTCGACGGATCGCATCCGCGCCGTTCGCGGCCTCGAGCACCCGATAGCGATGCCGTTCGAGGAGCCGCCGTGTTCGCAGGCGGAAGCCCTCGTGATCGTCAACCACGAGGACAGTCTGCGCCCCCTCGGGCCGAGCGCTCGTCGGAGATCCGGTCATGGCTCCGATTCTGGCAGGGCAACGCATCGATGACCACGGGGTTAACCCGCGCCCGATCCTCGGGTCCGCACCCTCGTTTCACGTGCCGTCGCCGCCGATAGTCAAAACCGTCAACTCAGGTATCGAAGGAGCAAACATGAACGGACTTCGGCGCATCGGCCTAGTGGCAGCCAGCGCGGCCCTCGCGATCACCGGTGTCGGCGCGGCGTCGGCGTTCGGCGCCACGCCCGAGAGCGACAGCTGGACCTACCACTACGACGGCCCAGCCCTCGACTGCCCGACCTTCACCGCCTTTGGCGACTGGGTCATCAACCACAAACTGACCGTCTACATCGACAGCGCGGGCAACGCCATCGGCGACCTCGAGCGCATCGACTTCAGCGGCCGCTTCTATAACCCCGACACCCAGGTCTCGGTCGC
>JANMNF010000305.1:0-2938 GCA_031373765.1 Chloroflexota bacterium | reverse complement strand
ACGATTTGGCGGCGACGCTGCGGGCCGGGTGGTGATCAGCTTCACCGAGCAGGTCTCGGATGTGACCAACGCACTCGATCTCGCGGAGGCTGCCATCGGACCCGGCGCGGCCGAACTCGACATCGTTCCCTTGTTCGAATCGGCCGTCTCCCTCGAAGCCGCTGAGGGTGTCCTGGGTCCGATATTGGCCGACCCTCGATACCGCGCCCACTTGGAGGGCCGCGGCAATCGACAGGAAGTCATGCTCGGGTATTCGGACTCGAACAAGGAGTCGGGCTTCTTCGCGGCCAACTGGCTGCTATACCGGGCACAGGCGGCCCTCGCGGCGACCGCCGATGCCCACGGGATCGAGCTGACGATCTTTCACGGTCGCGGCGGAACCGTCGGCCGCGGGGGTGGGCGCCTTGATCGCGCGGTCCTCGGCCAGCCCCGGGGAACGGTCCGCGGTTGGCTCAAGGTCACGGAGCAGGGCGAAGTCGTGGCCTCCCGCTACGGGAACCCGGCGATCGCGCTTCGCCATCTGGAGTTGCTGGCCGGCGCCGTCATCCTGGCCGGTGTCGAGGATCGCGAGGCCGGCGGCCTGTCCGGATCGCAGGTCACGCATGAAGACCGCGGTCTGACGGATCGGCTCGCGACGGCCTCGTCCGACGCCTATCGGGCGCTCGTGTACGACGATCCGGGATTCGCCGGCTTCTTTCGCCGCCTTACCCCAATCGATGTGCTCACGACCATGCGCCTCGGTTCCCGGCCGGCCGCGCGGGCCGCTCGTCACGCGATCGATGACGGCGGGATCGATCGGCTGCGCGCGATCCCCTGGGGGTTTGCCTGGGCCCAGGCACGGATCGAGCTGCCAGGCTGGTTCGGATTGGGTTCTGCACTCGATATCGTCGCCAGGAACGAGGGCCCTGGACCGCTCCTGCGACTCGCAGGGCTCTACCAGACGTGGCCGTATCTGACGGCAGTCATCGATCACGCCGAGCTCGCCTTGGCTCGATCTGATCTCGGTGTCGCGCGCCGCTATGCCGCATTTGCCACGGCCGACGGCGACGATCGTCGCTGGGCCAACATCGAGACCGAGTTCGCGCGGAGCGTGGAGGCCGTTCTAGCGATCACCGGGCGATCACGTCTGCTGGACGCAAGTCCCGCTATTGGACGCGCGATCGCCCTGCGGAACCCGGACATCGACACGCTCTCGGAACTGCAGGTCGGCCGCCTCGCCCGGTTGCGTGCGCTTCCGCCCGATGCACCGGGACGATTGGAACTCGAGCGCCTCGTGCGGCTGACCGTGAGCGGCGTCGCGGCCGGCCTGCAGGTGACCGGCTGACCGATCAGCCCAGGCGCCGCGCCAGGGCGTCCGCGAGTCGCGCGTAGTCGTCGATCTCGTTGTAGCGCTGGGCGGAGATCCGAACCACGACGGCTGTTGGGGGGTCCGAGGGGGCTGCGCGCGCCGCCGGAACCGGGAACGGCGAGATCGGGACCTCGATTCGATCCTCGGACATGAGGGCGATCTTCAGCGATCGTGCCGCCTCATCGGTCAGGGTCATCGACAACGGGATGATGGCCATCGATCCGTGCAGCGCCTCCGGGATGCGAGGCGTGGCTCCGAGTTTGTTCGCGATCAGGTTTCGGCCTTCGATCACGAGCTCGTGGTTCGCGGCCATGACGCCCGGCCAGCCCTCCGGATGGAACCCGCGCATCGTCGAGATCGCCGCGGGGAGGGTCAGGTACGGGGTCGGATCCGGCGTGCCCGTCCAGTCGAATTCTCTCCACAGGCGCGGCCGCTCCGTGCGCGGATCGTTCCATCCGTGGCTGATGACCAGCGGCCGGACTCGATCCCTCCGATCGGCACGGACATGCAGCACCCCGGAGCCCTTGGGACCGCACAGCCACTTATGGCCATTGCCGGTCCAGTACGCCGCACCCAACGCCTCGACGTCGACGGGCACCTGACCCGGCGCGTGCGCCGCATCGACGAGCGTGTCCACGCCGTGTTGGTCGAGCTCGCGAACGATCCGCTCGATCGGCAGGACCGTGGCCGTCGGGCTGGTGATATGGCTCACCAGGGCGAGGCGAGTCCGCGGCGTCAGCGCGGCCCGGAACGCTTCGACGACCTCGTCGTCCGAAGTGATCTCGAGCGGCAGCTGGATCGTGACGACCTTGGCGCCGCCTCTCCCAGCGACTTCCGCGAGCCCGTTGAGCGTGGCGTTGTACTCGTGATTGGTCGTGAGGAGCTCGTCGCCGGGCGCAAATTCGAGGGATTGGAGCACCGTCGACACGCCGCTCGTGGCGTTCTGCACAAACACCAGGCCGTCCGCATCCGCATTCAGGAAGCGTGCGACCGCGTGACGCGCTTCATCGATCCGTGACTCGAAGGTCGTGTCCAGGAATGCGACAGGCTCCGCCTCGAGTTCATCGATCAACGCTCGTTGATGGGCCAGGACCGGTAGCGGGCATGCCCCGAACGATCCGTGATTCACAAACGTGACCGCCGGATCAAGTCGCCACGGAAACTCGGGGCTGAAGGGTCGCATCCACCGAGGATAGGGGAGTCACGGCGGTCGGGGGGAGTGGCCGCATTCGGGGGGAGTGGCCGCATGCTGGGTCGGGGTCCAACGGGGTCGGGGTCCAACGGGGTCGGGGTCCAACGCCGCTTTCCTGCCATTTCGACATCCACGGTCGGCAAGGCCGACTGTCGACGGCCCGGACGGCCGTTGCTGGCTTCGAGGCTGGTCTATTGCCTCGAATTCGTGCGTGACGAGGCTCGCGTCCGGGCGCCGCGGCTGGCATCGGCCCCCGATTCGGGCCCCGCACCGTGCCTCAGCGACCGGCGGTGTCGATGTGGCAGGAAAACCCTGGCGCGCGCCGGTCTGGGCCATCGCCCGCGCCGCGCTCCATGGGCGTGGCCCTGCGGACCTGTGGGGGCTTCGGCGCACGCGCC
>JANMNF010000299.1:0-2168 GCA_031373765.1 Chloroflexota bacterium | reverse complement strand
GGCCACGGTGAGGCCCGTGCCGTCGACGTTGATCGCCGCGCCGGAGGCGACCGTGGTGGCCCCGGCGATCGTGCCCAGGCTTGTCGCGTTCTGGACGCTGACCACCCCCGCGCTGATGGTCGTGACCCCGGTGTACGTGTTCACGCCCGACAACGTCAGGGTGCCGGTGCCGGTCTTGGTGAGGGTGCCCGCCCCGGACAGCACCGCCGTCAACGAGAGGTCGGCGGTGCCGGAGACGATCAGGCCAGCCGTCAAGGCAATCGGATTGCCGATTGAACGCGAGCCGCCTACTGCCCGGAGCGTGCCCGACAACCCCGTGATCGTCCCCGTCCCATTGATCGTCGAGCCATCGTCGACTGTGCCGCCCGACTTGATCTCCGCATCCGCTCCCGCACCGATCGTCATGGTGCCATCCACCGACACGAGGCCGGCCACGTCAATGTCCGTGCCCGTTCCGGCTGCCACGGTGAGGGTCACGCCACTCGAAACGGTCAGTTGGCCGCCGGCGTCGACGACGACCTGGTCGATCGACCGGTCGGTCCCCACCGTGACGAGATGGCCGGACCGAATCGTGATCACCGTGTCGGTGATCGTCGGTGCCTGGATCGCGGCGATCCAACCGGTCCCGTTGAACCGCTCCCAGGTCGCAGCCGAATCCCACCCGCCTGTTGCCGCGCTCCGATAGTCCGAACCGCCCCAGGTCCCGCTCGAGAATGTGTTGCCGGAAACGGAAGCCGAGGTCGTGAAGATCGCCGCGGAATCGCGGATCGAGCTCGCCCCAATTGGCACGACGAACACCAGCAGGAGGGCCACGACGATACCGGCCGGATCCAACCGGAACGATCGTCCCAGACGCAGGCGCCCGCGGCGAACCCGAGCGCCGCGCATCAGCCGCCGAAGGAGCCCGATGGCAATGATGGCTACCCAGATGACGAGCGTCGCTGGGCGCACCAGCTCGCGGAATTGCCCTGCTCCAGGCACGACGGCCGTCACCCGGCCGATCGCTCGATCAGCGGCGACCACCTCACCGGAGGCCGGATCGTTGGCATCGCCCCGAATGGTGACCATGCGCTGACCGCCCACGACCGAGGTCGCGACGATCCGATGCGTGAGGAGCGCGCCACTGGGGAGCTGAACCGTGATGACTTCCCCGACCGGGAGATCAGCGTCATGCGTCCGCGAGACCACGATCAGGGAGCCTCGCGGAATTTCGGGCCCCATCGACCCTGAAGTCACGGCAATGACGTGATTGCCGGTCAGCGGCCCGACGACGCCGATCGCGCCGACGCCAAGGGCCGCCGCGATGACGATCACCTCAGCCGCACGCGCGAACCCGGCGGCAAGAACCCGAAGACAGGTCATGGGTTGTTGGCCGTCTGTTCGGCCCACATCGTGAGGGTCCACGCAGTCGAAGCGCTCGAATAGGCAGTGTCGGAACCAGTCGGAAGCGTTACCCGGAAGCACAGCACTTCGGAAGTGCCCGCCCCGAGCTGGCGGTCGCCCGAGTCCGCGCCCGGGTTTGGGTTACCGAACGCGGCCGACGCGACGGAGCCGTTGTAGAGCGTTTCGAGGACAGCGCCCGAGCAACCGGTCCGCCGTTCGACGACCAGGGTCAGCCCCTGCGCGAGGTGCTTGCTGTCCGGGTCCGTCGCGGAGCCGGTCATCGCGTAGCGGAATGTCCCGGTCCCCGTGTTCTGGACGGTCAACGTTGAGCTGACACTGTCTCCGGGAACCATGCCCGCGAGCGAGACGAGCGTGCTGGTTGGACTGACGCCGAGCGTGATGGTGCCGACCGCGACAGGCTCGATCTTCGCGTTCTGGCTGGTGAGCAGGGCCAGCGTGATCGCACCCCCGACCGTGATGGCTGCCGCAATCGAAAGCCAGAGCAGCGAGGTCGTTCGACGTCGACGCCGAAGCAAGGCGGTCATTCCGCGCGAGGTGGGCGTCGGCCCATCGGGTCGTGACACGCGCCTTGCATACCTCATCCAGCGGCGCGAGCATAGCTACCACCCGTCGCCCGCCCGCATCGAACAGGCGGGATCCCACCCAGTCCCGACGCGGTCGCGCTGTCGCATCGAATGTTGCGGGCCCGCGACATTCTGACACCCTCACGCAACCATCGGTACGTGACTTTCGGGTACTGCTCGGAGCCCATTTGGCGACGCCAT
>JANMNF010000287.1:0-3431 GCA_031373765.1 Chloroflexota bacterium | reverse complement strand
CGCCCGACTGGACGCATCTGCGATGATCGGGTCATCGAACCGGCGCCGGTCGGTACATCCGTGCGGGAGGCTTCAAGTGTCCGATCTCATCGTCAAGGTCCTCGTGAACGCGGCGGGCGTGTTCGCAGCCATCCAGCTCGTGCCGCAGATCAAGTTCGCCTTCGGTGAAGACTGGTGGAAGCTGCTGGCCGTCGCACTGATCCTCGCCCTGGTCAACAGCTATCTCAAGCCGATCCTCAAAGTGCTGTCATTCCCGATCACCCTGATGACCCTCGGTTTGTTCGCGCTTGTCCTGAACGCGGTGATGCTGCTCCTCGTCGCGTTCGTATCCGATGCGATGGGTCTTGGCTTCACGGTCGGCGGCTTCCCGCCGAGCTTCACCTCCGATTCGTTCGTCGGGGCGCTCCTGGGTTCCATCGTGATCAGCGTTGTGGCAACACTCCTCGGCATGGTCAATTCGGGTCGCAAGGTCGCGTTCTAGCCCGATCGCCCACACGGGCCGGCAGGAACTGGGCCCGCGCGTCCGATGACCGACGCACCTGATCGACTACCTGGCATTGTCGCGTCGCTGATAGCCGCAGCGCGCCGGTATGGGACGC
This sequence comes from Chloroflexota bacterium, assembly GCA_031373765.1. GTDB lineage: Bacteria > Chloroflexota > Limnocylindria > Limnocylindrales > CSP1-4 > UBA5189. The sequence goes on along the minus strand of JANMNF010000287.1, from coordinate 2,832 downwards.
CGGTCGCGGTGACGGATATCGCGGAACTCCACCGGGCCGCCGACGCCCTGACGGCAGCCTTTCCGGATCCCTTGCTGCGCTTGTTCTCAATCAAGGCCAACGATGTCCGCGCGATCGTCGAACGGATCGGTGGCCTCGGGTTCGGGGCAAACGTGGTCTCGCGCGGGGAATGGTCGATCGCGACCCGTGCCGGGATTCCCAATAGCCGCGTGACCTTCGAGGGTGTCGGCAAGACCGATGAGGACCTTCGGGCCGCGATTCGGGCGTCACGGCTCGGGGACCCGCTCGTGTGGCTGGCCATCGAGTCCGTCGACGAAGCCCAGGCGCTGGTCCGCCTGGCTCGGACCGGTATCGGCGACGGGTCACTCGACGTCCTGTTCCGGCTGAATCCATCAGTCCAGCCCGATACACATGCCGGCCTCGCGGTCGGGGCCGCCAGGTCGAAATTCGGGATGACCGCAGATGAACTGACGACGGCCGTGGCTATCGTGGCCGAGGGTCGCGGACTGCGACCTCGGGGCGTGCATCTCCATATTGGGTCGCAGCTCCGTTCCGTCGACGCGTGGCGTGACGGCATCCGCCGGGCGCTTTCGGTGGTGGATTTGATGCGCGGCGCCTGGCCGAGCTTTGACACGCTGGACCTCGGCGGCGGCTTCCCGGTCCTGTCGCGTGGCGAACCCGCTCCCGACCCTGCCCGGTTCGCTCGTGAACTCCCGGCCCTCCTCGCGCTACACGATGCTGAACGACGGCCCTCCCGACTCGCGATCGAGCCTGGTCGAGCGCTCGTGGCCAGTGCCGGGTATCTGGTCGGACGCGTGCTCCACGATCGGGATCGCGAGGGTCGCCAGGTCGTCCTCGATGTCGGCATGACCGACGTCATCCGGCCGGCGCTCTACGGCGCACGCCACGAGATCAGTGCCCTGACATCGCTCGGCCGGTCGGTCGACGGCGGGAATGCGCCCGAACCCTGGGACATGAGTCGGGTCGAGGGTCCGATCTGCGAATCGACCGACCACCTCGGGGAACATCCGCTGCCGCCACTCCGGCGCGGCGACCTCGTCGCGATCCGGGATACGGGCGCCTATGCCGCGTCGCTCGGATCGACCTACAACGGCCGGCCGCGCGCGCCACAGATCCTGCTGGAGCCAGATGGGCGCCTCATCCTCGCCCGCCGCCGCGGATCGACGGCCAGTCTCGGATGAGCGGTACGCTGCGCACGTGATGATTCGGCGCCTGGCCGCACTCGCCGGAGTGCTGGCCGCCCTGACCCTGCCCCTGGCCATGGCGTTCGCGGCGTCTCCGCTGCCGCCGGGACCGCCCTTCCCGTCGCCTGAGATCAATCGAGCGGTCTATGACCAGGCCGGCGTGTTCAGCGCAGCGACCATCGCGACGCTCGAATCCGAGATCGACGACATCGAAACGCGGACCGGTGCCGAGGTCGTGGTCTACACCCAGGTCTGGCCGTACAAGATCGATCAGGAGACGTCGCAGGCGAACGCGGCCGCGCTCATCGATCAGTGGGGCATCGGGCGGCGAGGTTTTGACGACAGCCTCGTGATCCTCTTCGATCTTGACCCATCGCTCGTGCACGGGCAGGTCAGCCTGTTCGCGGGATCCGGTTTCCGGGCGGCGTTCCTCAATGACAGCGAGCGCCAGCAGATCTTCGACAACGACATGGTCCCGCTACTCGCCGCCGGCGATCTGAATGGAGCGGCATTGATCGCCCTGAACCGGGTGGGCGCGGCGGCCACACCCGAGCATGCCAGGCAGCTCGAGCTGGCCCGGCAGGTCAACGCGATCGTGGGGATTATCGGCGGGGCGCTCGTGCTCCTGCTCCTTCCGGGCTGGGCCATCTTCCACTGGCTTCGGTTCGGCCGCGATCCCGTGTACATCGACTCCGAATCCGTTCTGGTTCCCGCGCCGCCGACGGGCATGACCGCGGCTGCCGGAACGCTGGTGCTCGATGGGCACACCTCCCGGCGCTCGCTCACGACCGCGCTGCTCGACCTTGCGAGTCGCGGTCAGGTCGCCTTTCGACAGGACAAGGGGTTCCTCGGCCTGGGCGGAACGAAGCTCGCCATCGATGTCGGTAGTCGCGCCGCAACGGCTGCCCAGGACGATCTGGCCGGCACGCCGCATGAATCGATCGATGCCGCGCCGTCGACGCCGGTCGATCAACGGGTCCTCCCGGGTCTGCCCGGCCTGCAATCGGTCGCGAAAGCCAGCGATCCGGGGCCTTCGGTCGCTCGCTCCCGGCTCGCCTTGGCGAATCGGAAGCCCACGTCCGTGGCCGAGGCGTACCTGCTGACGCGGCTCAAGTCACTGGCTTCGGACAACACGATCGAGCCCGGAGATGTCACCAAACTCGCGACGGATGTTCCGACCTTCGAACACAAGCTGGAAGACGCGGTCGTGGGCCTTGGCTGGTTCGGTCAGCGGCCGTCAACCGTCGTCTCGCGGTGGCGCGGACTCGGTATCCTCGAGGTGGTTGTCGGTGGTGTCGTGGTGTTCGCGGGCACGTCCATTCCAGCGAGTGGCCTCACGATCGTCGGAGCTGCCGCGATGTTCGCCGGCATCGTGACCTTCATCATCGCGTCGGCGATGCCGGCGAGGACGATGGCCGGGGCGATGCAGCGCGCCTGGCTCCACGCCTACCGACGGACGCTGTCCAAGACCATGGAGCAGGCCCGGTCCATGGACCAGGTCGTTCAGGAGGCGGGGCTTGACTGGCTCGAGACGCCGGACCAGGCCGTCGTCTGGTCGGTGGCGCTGGGCCTGGTCGGTCAGGTCGAGGACGTCCTCGGACGGACGATGGCCGACTCGGAGGCCGGC
>JANMNF010000276.1:0-34369 GCA_031373765.1 Chloroflexota bacterium | reverse complement strand
CCCGCCTTGAGGGCTGGGCTCCCGTCAAGCGGAGCCACGATCACCAGACGGCAATCCGGCCCGAAGGTCGCGCAGTCGACGGTCGCGCCCGTCGCGTCGACGGTTCCGATCTCGGCACCGATACCCTCGAACTCCCCGGAGATGTCCTGGAGCGTGTTGCGGAACTCCTCGGCGGTGAGATAGGTGGAGTAGGGGTCACCGACCGCCTCGACCATGCCCTTGATGGCACCCTCGATGAGGGTCTTCTGGTCAACTGGACCGAGCGCGTATCGATCCCGGATGGCCGAGTAGACAGCCCAGAACGGCTCGAATGCGACCCCGTCGGTCGCGGGGGTGCCGGGTTGCGTAGCCTGACGCTGGCCGAGAACGAACCCGGACGCGAACAACGCGCCGCCGCTCAGGACCACGACCAGGACGATCGCGATGCCGAGCAGGATCGATCCCGGTCCGCGACGCCTGCCTCCGCTGCCGGCCGCCACGACGGGACTGAGGGCGGCCCGCTCGGGTGCGGCTACGGCTCCCGCGTCGGGTCCGGTTTCGGTCTGGGCGGTTCCATCAGGAGCCGACGGAGCGTCGGCGGGCAGGGCTGCGTCGCTTGGGGGCGGAGCGTCGGGGAGCATCGGTTCGAGTGTCCTCAGCGTTGAAATCGGAGTGGGTGCGGATCGCCTCCGCGGTCGGCCACATTGCCGCGCGTCGTGCGAAAGCCTACATGGCCATTGCCGATCCTACGCTCGGCGGCCCGGTCGCGGATCGATCGTGATCGAAATGACATGGAGCCTTGGCCCGGCCTTCACCCGCATGGTGCCGGAAGACCTACGAGGAGCCACGCCCGGCCCCGGCTCGGCTCGACGCGCTGGCCCGGTCGGCGATCAGCGGATCAGGTAGGTCCGGACTGAAACGAATGCCCCCAGAACGCCAAGGCCGACCCCGGATCCGATCACGAGCACGGCGACGTCCCGCGCAATGGCCCCGACGCGTATCGGCAGGACCCGGAAGAACTCGAACATGAACGTGCTGAGCGAGTCCGCAGCCATCGCGATGACCGCGAGCGTGAGCGCCGCCCCGATCAGGCCAACCAGGGCGCCCTCGAATACGAACGGCCAGCGGATGAAGGCATCGGAGGCGCCGACCAGTCGCATGACTTCGATTTCCTCGGCTCGGGCGACGACCGCGAGACGGATCGTGTTGATGATGATGAACAGGACGATGGCACCGATGACCGCGAGGATCACGACCCCGGCGGTGCGGAGGAATTCTGTGACTGTCAGGACGCGGGCCACGAGGTCGGTGATGTTCTTGACCCGCTCGACCAGGGGATCCGCGCGCAGCGTGTCGGTCACGGCCGTGAAGTCGGAAGGGTTACGAAGTTTGACTTCGAGGCTCGCATGGAGCGGATTGACGTCGAGATAGGAGGTCAGGTCTTCCTCGCCCTGAGCGGCCCGCGCATCTCGGAAGCGCTGGAGCGCGGCTTCCTTCGAGACGAAGGTCACCTCCCGGACCTCGGGCAGGGACGCGACGCGAAGGCGGAGCGCCTCGACCTCGGCATCCGATGCCGTCGCCCGAATGTCGGCGACCACTTCGACCTTCTGCTCGACGAACTGGAGACCGGCCAACAGGCCGTTCTGGACGATGAAGAACCCGGACAGGAGGAGCAGCATCAGGGTCATCGTCGCGGTCGCGGCGATGCTCATCGCGCCGTTTCGCCAGAAACCCTGCCAGGCACGGGAGAGGCTGAACGCCAGGAACCGGATCATCTGGTCAGCCCTGCCGGTGGTACCGGCCACCGACCTCGTCGCGAATGATCCGTCCCTCTTCGAGGGCTACCACGCGCTTGCGAAGAGCGGTGACGACCTCGGCGTTGTGCGTCGCCATGAGCACCGTCACGCCGAGCTGGTTGATCCTGAGGAGGAGCTGGATGATCTCCCAGCTGATCAGGGGATCGAGGTTGCCGGTCGGTTCATCTGCGATCACGAGACGCGGATCGTGGACGAGTGCTCGGGCGATCGCGGTTCGTTGCTGCTCGCCTCCCGAGAGCTGGCGCGGGAACTGGTCTGCCTGGGGAACCAGGCCGACGAGCCGTAGCGCCCGGTCGACCGAGGGTCGGATCCGCTTGCGCGGCGTGCCGGTGACCTCGAGGGCAAAGGCGATGTTCTCGCGAACCGACTTGTTCGGCAGGAGCTTGAAATCCTGGAACACGGCCCCGATCTTGCGGCGAACCCGAGCGACCTTCCGGCGCGGGAGGCGGGCGAGGTTGTCGCCGTCGAAGTAGACCTCACCCTCGGTCGCGAGTTCGTCACGGATGATCAGCTTCATGAGGGTGGACTTGCCGGCGCCGCTCGGGCCGACGAGGAAGACGAAGTCGCCCTCCGGGATCACGAGGTCGACGTCGCGCAGCGCTTCGCGTCCGTTCGGATAGCGCTTCGTGACGTCGTTGAGCACCAGGACCGCGGTGCGCTCGACATCGGGGTCGTCCGCATTGGGGACGGATCGCTCGGCGCCTGCTGTGGTCATCGTCAAGATCGGCTCCGCGCTCTGGGGCGGCGATCATCTCGAGATCGTCGCGTCCTCGCGAGACTCCGGGCCCGGGGCACATCGGAGGGAGCCACGTCGAGCGTGAGGCTACCACCGCCCCGCGAGAAGCGGCAACCGACGGTCAGGCGCACGAGGTCGGCGCACCGCGCCGGACGGTCAGAGCAGCCCCGGCGACGTGGGAATGTAGCGATCGAAGGCCGCGAACGTTCGGTTCCACCCGAGCAGGACCGGGAACCCCTCGATTCGCAGCCCGGCCCGGACCAGCATCTCGATGGTCGGCCCCGCCTGGCCCGTGACCCAGATGGCCGAGGCGCCACGTGGGGGTACGGACGTCAGCAGGTCGGCAACGACCGAGGCCAGCGGCAGCGTCGCACGGACCGCGACCGGCCCGATTCGACCCACCGCCGAGGTATAGCCGTATCCAACCAGGCGACCCGCGGCATCTCGGTACGTGAAGCACATCCGGCCTCCTCGGCGGAGGAAGGCGTGGTCCTCGGCGTGGTCGAAGCCGAGCGTCTCCCGGTCGAGTTCATCGATCTCCGCAACGACCGCCCGGTCAACCGTCACGCGCTCCGGCCCGGTGCTATCCGCCGCAGCGTCGGGGCCCGCGGCCACAATCCCCGTCGGCAGCGGCTCGAGGGCTTCCGGGCGGGTTGGCCGTCCGACCAGGTTGAACGCCGGAACGCGGGCCACCATGCCGACCGACGCGTAGAGCCCGTTCGACATCGGCTGCGCAGGATCCGTGGCCACCGCACGAACAACCCCGTCACTCGGGAGGATGCGGTCCAGCAGGCGTCGACCCAGGCCACGAGATTGCTCGCCCGGGCGTACGAACAGCATCGACAGGAACCATGTCGGCCCGCGCCGGGCCGCAGCGGCGAACGCAATCACCCTCTCGCCGCCGGAGGCATCGGAGCCGTCGGGCCGTGTCGCAACCCAGAAGAGGGACGGGTCCGTGTCCAGGAGGTGCGCGTGGAGCTGCCGGAGCTGGGCATTGTCCGGCGAAATCTCCAACTGGCCGAGGGGCAGCAGGTAGTCATTCAGCCCGTCCCGCCACACGTCCTCGCAGGCGGCGAGATCGGCCGCGGTGGCCCTGCGAATGACGATGCCGTCAGGCTCGAGCTGCTCGGTCACGCCGATTCGTCATCAACCTCGGCCGAGGGCGGTCGTCCCGTCGCGACCCGTTCCAGTTCGGCCTGCATGAAGGCATCGAGATCGCCGTCGAGCACGCCGCTCGTATTCGAGGTCTCGTAGCTGGTCCGAAGATCCTTGACCATCTGATACGGGTGCAGGACGTAGCTCCGGATCTGGTTGCCCCAGCCGGCCGTCACGTGCTCGCCTCGCAGCTTCAGCAGCTCTTCCTCGCGCTTCACGATCTCGAGCTCAAGCAGGCGCGACTTCAGGACCCTGGTCGCGAGCTCCCGGTTCTGGGTAGCCGATCGTTCGTTCTGGCAGGTCACCACGATGCCCGTCGGCAGGTGGGTCAGGCGAATGGCCGACTCCGTCTTCTGGACGTGCTGGCCGCCGGCTCCGGACGAGCGGAACGTATCCACCCGGATGTCATCCCAGTTGAGCTCGATTTCCACGTCGTCATCGGCCTCGGGCATGATCTCTACGAGGGCGAACGTCGTCTGGCGGCGCTTCTGGGCGTCATACGGGCTGATTCGGACCAATCGATGAACGCCGCGCTCGGCGCGCAGCCAGCCAAAGGCCCACCGTCCGTTGATCGTGACCGTGGCGCTCTTGATGCCGGCCTGCTCGCCCTCGGTCGAGTCCACGACATCGGTCTTGAAGCGATGTCGCTCGGCCCATCGGAGATACATCCGCAGGAGCATCTCGGCCCAGTCGGTCGCCTCGGTTCCGCCGGCGCCCGCCGAGATGGTCAGGACGGCGTTCTTGGCGTCGTACTCGCCGGAGAAGAGGAGGAGTGTCCGCTCTCGATGGAACAGCTTCTCCAGATCCGCGGCCTCACGATCGACGTCCGCCTCGGTCTCCGGATCCGGGCTCTCGTCCAGGAGGCCGAGCAGTTCGAGTAGATCGTCGGCTCGCTTCTCGAGGCCTCGCCAGAGCGCGATCTCGTCGCGCAGGCCCTCGGCCTCTCTCAGAACGGTCTGGGCCGCGCGCTGGTCATCCCAGAAGGCCGGGTCGGACGCTCGCGCATCCAGGGCGGTCAGGCGCTCGTCTTTGGTCCCGAGGTCAAAGACGCCCCGACGTCGACCGAATCCGCTCCGCGAGGTCCTTGATGAACGCGCTGTCCATCAGTTACGGACCTGGAGATCCTGGAGCAGGATCGGACGGAGCTCGATCAGTCGGAGCGCCGACTTGCTCCGTGCGACGACGGGGTTCACACACGGGCAGTAGCCGTTGTGGGGGCAGACGCCGCAGTTGCCATCGCAGTCGAGGGCGGCGGCGTAACTGCAGGAACGACAATCGCGCTCGCAGGCGATCAGGTCAACGAAACTCGCTTCCTCAGCCTGCTTCACAGATCCCTCTCTCAACACACCATTGGGCACGGCGGGCGGGGCGCGGGGGGTGCCGATGGGACGCGTAGTCCCGATGCACGGAAGTTGACCCGAGTATAGGTGCGCATGCTCGGCTCGCCAAGGGGGGAATTCGCCGATTTCCACCCAAATGTGAGGCAGAATGGCGCGAATTCGCGCCAATCGGTCATGGACTGGGCGAGAAATCCTCGATCACCACGCGGCCACCGCCGACAAAGTAGACGCTCAGCGCGCCCAGTTCGTGGACGAACGCCTCGAGGCGCGGTGTCGTATCCACGTCAACGGGACTCGTCGTGGTCGGTGAACCCCATGCCGTGACCCCCTGGTCGGTGGCAATCCGGAGGACCCGCAGCATGTGCGTCCGGTCGCTCACGAAGACCGCGGTCGTGAGCTTGCGAGCCCGAAGCATCCCGGCGACGGCCTCGAGCGATTCGAGCGTTGTCCTGCCGCGATCCTCCGCGAGAATGGCCGACGCGGGGACGCCGTGGTCCTCGGCCCACGCTCGCGCGGCAGACGCTTCCGTGGTTCGATCCCCCACGGCCTTGCCGCCGGTCACGATCAGGAGCGGCGCGACGCCAGCCGCATACAGGTCGACTGCATGACTGATGCGTGCCTCGAGGACCGGTGATGGCCGACCGTTGTACTGCGCGGCTCCGAGGACCACGATCGCGTCGGCCGGTCGCTGCTCGTCGGAACTGCCCTGCTGCTGGATTCGGAAGCCGGCCCAGGCCGCGACCAGCGCCACGCCCAACAGCCCGCTGATCAGGACGCGAATCGCGCTGGACATCCGGGCAGGTGGCGCGATCAGGCGCCCGGCCGGATCAGCGACCGTGACACTTCTTGTATTTCATGCCGGACCCGCACCAGCACGGATCGTTGCGCCCGATCTTCTCGCCCGTCGGGGTATACCCCGGGCGTGCCTGGGGTGCCGATCCGCCGATCGCCGGTCGCGCTCCGGCCAGCCCGGTCCCCGCCGACGACGTAGCGGAAGTTACGCCCCCCGTTGCCGAGGCGCGCGCCGCTGCCGAGATCTGGCCGGCAATCCCGGTGCCCGCCCCGACGCTCTTGGCCACCTGCCCCGGCCCGGTCATCGGGAAGACTCCGGCGGGCGGCGTGGGTGGCTGGTGGTTGATCGTGACCCGGAAGATCGTGCTCGCGACCTGGTGGCGAATGAACCCACCGAGCTCTTCGTACAGGCGGAACGCCTCCTTGCGGAACGCGTTCAGCGGATCTTCCTGAGCGTACCCGCGCAGGCCGATGCCCCGGCGCATGTCGTCGATCTCGGTCAGGTGCTCCACCCACAGCGAATCGATGGTCCGGAGGAGCACGAAGCGCTCGACCATGGACCATTCCTCGCCCACCTCGGCCTCGCGGGCGTCGAGCTTGTCGTGGACGACTTCCAGGAGATGCTGCCCGACCGCCTCGGTTGAGCGCAGGTCCCAGATCTCATCCTCGGTGATGTCCTCAGGCCCGACGCCCATGCGGTGGAGTGCCTCGATGAACGCCTCCATGCCCCACGCGTCGATCGACGGGCCGAGGTGAGCGTGCACGAGGACATCGACCTCCTCCTCCAGGAACGCCCGGACCGTATCGGTGAGGTCCTCGTTGCGAAGGACCTTGTCCCGTTCGGCGTAGATCGTCTCGCGCTGGCGATTGATGACGTCGTCGAACTCGACGACGCGCTTCCGGATGTCGAAGTTGAAGCCCTCGACTCGCGACTGGGCACTCTCGATGGTCTTGCCCACGATCCCGGATTCGATGTACGTGTCGTCATCGAGCCCCAGGCGCTCCATGATCGAGGTCACCCGCTCCGACGCGAAGCGCTTCATGAGGTCGTCGTCGAGCGAGAGGTAGAAGCGTGTCGAACCCGGGTCGCCCTGGCGCCCGGCCCGGCCGCGCAACTGGTTGTCGATCCGCCGGCTGTCGTGCCGCTCAGTACCGATGATGTGCAGGCCACCCGCGGCGACGACCTTCTCGTGGTCCTCGTCGGTGACCTTCTTCGCCTCGGCAAGGGCCTCGTCGTACGTGGCCTTGTCCACCTCGGCCGGGTTCAGGCCGCGCTGGTGGAGCAGGTCCGAGGCCATCCCGGCCGCGTCGCCGCCGAGCTTGATGTCTGTGCCGCGGCCGGCCATGTTGGTCGCGATCGTGACTGCGCCACTCCGTCCGGCCTGGGCAACGATGCCCGACTCCCGTTCGTGGAACTTGGCGTTCAGGACTTCGTGCGGGATGCCCTGCCGCTGCATCATCTCGCCGAGGCGCTCGGATGTCTCGACCGAGACCGTACCGACAAGCACCGGACGGCCGCCGTCGCGCATTTCGGCGATCTCCTCGATCACCGCGCGGAACTTGGCGTCCTCGCTCCGATAGACGAGGTCGGTCCCGTCGTCCCGGATCATCGGACGATTCGTGGGGATCGCCACGACTTCCAGCTTGTAGATCTTGCTGAACTCCTCGGCCTCGGTCATCGCCGTGCCGGTCATGCCGGCGAGCTTGTCATACAGGCGGAAGTAGTTCTGGAACGTGATCGTGGCCAGGGTCACCGACTCGCGCTGGACACGCAGGCCTTCCTTCGCCTCGACGGCCTGGTGGAGGCCCTCGCTCCAGCGCCGTCCGGGCATCTGGCGACCTGTGAACTCATCGACGATGACGATCTCGCCGTCCTTGACGATGTAGTCGCGATCCCGCTTGTACAGGGCGTGGGCCCGGAGTGCCTGCTCGAAGTGGCGGGCCAGGCGCGGGTCCGCATCGAACATGTTGTCGATTCCGAGGAGCTTCTCGATCTTGTCGACGCCCTCTTCGGTCGGCGACACAGCCCGGTCCTTGAGGTCGATGAAGTAGTCCCCGCCCTCTTCGGCACCTTCCTCACGGCCCTCGAGACGCGGTACGAGACGGGCGAACTGGTAGTAGAGGTCCCCGGACTCTTCGGCCTGGCCGCTGATGATGAGCGGGGTCCGAGCTTCGTCGATGAGGATGTTGTCGACCTCGTCGACGATCCCGAAGGAGCGCTCGCGCTGCACGCGCTGGTCGAGCTCGGTGACCATGTTGTCGCGCAGGTAGTCGAAGCCGAACTCGTTGTTCGTTCCGTAGGTGATGTCCGCAGCGTAGGCCTCGCGGCGCGTGACGGGCTTGAGGCTGATCAGCCGTTCATCGTTGGTGGGGTAGCCCGGCTCGAACACGAACGACGCATCGTGGGTGATCATCCCGACGCTCAGGCCGAGGAAGTGGAAGACCGGGCCCATCCACTGCGGGTCGCGCCGGGCGAGATAGTCGTTGACAGTCACGATGTGAACGCCACGTCCGGCCATCGCGTTCAGGGCGGCGGCGAGGGTCGGCAGGAACGTCTTGCCCTCGCCAGTCTTCATCTCCGCGATCTTTCCCTGGTGGAGCACGACGCCGCCCAGGAGCTGGACGTCGTACTGGCGCATTCCGAGGGTCCGACGCATCGCCTCGCGACCCATCGCGAAGACATCGGGCAGGATCTCGTCCATCGCGGCCTGAAGGCGGTCGTTCTCGGCCTTCCGACGCGCCTTGGCGATCTCACGCCGCCGCTCGACATCCGGATGGTGCAACTCATCGTCGGTCGGCTCGTCCGGGACGGCGACCTCGACGATCTCGGCTCGAAGGGCCGTGAACCGGGCGCGAATCTCCTCGTCGGAGAGCGCTTGGATCTCGGGCTCGAGCGCGTTGGCAGCGTCGACGAATGGTTGGATGCGCTTCAGTTCTCGATCGTTGGAATCGACGAAGCGCGAGAGGAATCCCAGCATGGCCGATGCAGTCTAGCCGAGGTGCCGGCGAATCGAGCCTGACCGGCTCTGCGGGAGCGTTGCCGGTTCCCCGCCGGGTCGGCCCGAAGCGCGTCGCAGCGCGATCACCGTTCGGCTCAGCGGGCGAGGCTCCAGAAGCCGGTCCCGTAGCCGATCACGAGCAGTCCGAAGGTCGCCGCGGCCAGAACGAGCCAGAACGCGATCGAGCGCGTGACGCTCGTCGGGTTCATCTCGGGGTTCGCGAGTTCGGGCAGGCGGCCTTTGCCGAGGGCCACGCCCCACCGCGCTGAGCGCAATTGGCGGCGCCAATCCTGCTCGACCACGGGTCGAGGCTCGAGGCCGCCCTTGCCGTCGGGGCGGTGGAGCTGGAGGCTCATCGACTTCCGTCCCTGGAGGCGTGGCTCGCTTCGTCGTCTGGACCGTGATCAGGTTCGTTTCGAATGTCGAGCTTGCGCGAGACCCCATCTTCCCAGAGGAGCATCTCCTGGGTGAATTCGACTTCGCTGCTGAACAGCGCTCCGACGGATTCACCTCGATGGATCCGCTTGATGGCCTCGCCGATGAGTGGGGCGATCGAGAGCGTCGTGATCTGCGGGATCCGCTTGGCCAACGGCAGCGGGACGGTATCGGTCAGCACGACTTCCCGGAGGGACGACCCGGCGATGCGCTCGATCGCGGGATCGGACAGGATCCCGTGGGTGGCGCAGGCATAGATCTCGGTGACACCCTCGCGCTCAAGGGCGCGAACCGTTTCCGACAAGGTGCCCGCGGTATCGATCTCGTCATCGACGATCACGGCTCGCTTGCCGCGCACGTCGCCGATGACGTTCATGAGCTCGGCCCGATCGAGATTGCCGACCCGGCGCTTCTCGATGATCGCGAGCGGCGCGTCCAGGAACTCGGCGAACGCGCGGGCCCGCTTGGCGAAACCGAGGTCGGTGACGACCACGATGTCCTCGAGATGCTTGTGCTTGAAGTAGTTCGACAGGATGTGGACGGCGGTCAGCTCGTCGACCGGGATGTTGAAGAAGCCCTGGATCTGGCCCTGGTGGAGGTCCATGGTCAGCACCCGATCGGCACCCGCCACCGTGATCATGTCGGCCACGAGGCGAGCGGTGATCGGAACGCGAGGCTGGTCCTTCTTGTCCGAGCGCCCGTAGCCGTAGTAAGGCACGACGGCGGTGATACGGCCGGCGCTCGCCCGCTTGAACGCATCGACCATGATCAGGAGTTCCATGATCGCGTCGTTGACGGTGATCGAGCCGTCCACCGGGCGGCAGGTGGGCTGGACGATGAACACGTCCTTCTCGCGGACGTTGTCGAGGATCTTTACGAAGATGTTCTCGTTGGCAAACTTGAAGACATCAAGGCGCCCAGTTTCGGCGCCGAGGTAACGGGCGATCTTCCGGGCGAGATCCGGGTTCGAGTTGCCGTGGTAGATCTCGAACTGATCCGCGTACACGGGGCTCCTTTTTGTGGCCGAGCCGGTTCGCGACGCTCAGGCGCCGGGTTCCGGGGTGACGTTGCCGTTCGTGACTTCACCGCCCGCTGCCGGACCGTCATTGTCGCCGTTGTCGCGGGCTTCTGCCAGCCCTGGTCGGAACGCCGCGATTCCCACGACCGCATCGCCTTCGTTGAGGCGCATCACGATGACACCTCGCGCGCCTGATGAATAGCGGTTGATGGACTGGAGTTCGGTTCGGACGACCTGCCCGTGCGCGGAGATGAGGACCAGCTCCTCATCCAGCTCGGTGACTTGCTGGACCGCCGTCACGATGCCGGTCTTGCGGCCCTCGAGGGCGATGAGCCGGACGCCCTGCCCGCCGCGATGCTTGAGCCGGAACTCCGCCTCGGCGACGCGCTTGCCGTAGCCGGTCTCGGTCAGGACGAGGAGATCGGCGCCGGGCTGGACCACGCTCATCGCGACGACCCGATCGTCGGCTTTCTTGAGCAGCCGGATCCCGATAACGCCGCCGGCGTCACGACCCATCGGCCGGACCTCGGATTCGTCGAACCGCGCGAGCATGCCCTGGGCGGTCGCGATGATGACGTCATCTTCTCCGGATGAGACGTCGACCCAGGCCAACTCATCCTTTTCGTCGAGGGTGATCGCCCGGATTCCCGTTGAGCGGACGCGTTCGAACTGCTCGAGCGGCGTCTTCTTGATCTTGCCGCGGGTCGTGGCGAGGACGAGGTAGCTGCCCGGCGCGAACGTCGGCAGGGTGATGGTCGCGACGGGAACCTCGCCGGATTCCACCTGGACTCCTGGCAGGTTGATGATCGGCATCCCCTTGGCCTGGCGACTGGTATCCGGGATCGAGTGGACCTTGGCCGAGAAGACGCGGCCACGATTGGTGAAGAACAGCGCCCAGTCATGGGTGTTCGCCACCAGGAGATGCTTGACGGCATCCTCCTCGCGCGTCGTGTGGCCGATCACGCCCTTGCCGCCGCGGCCTTGGCGGCGATACGTCGCCACGGGTTGGCGCTTGATATAGCCGCGCCCGCTGATCGTGATGACGACGTCCTCGTCGGCGATCAGGTCTTCGTCCGTCAGCTCGCGGGACGAGTCCTCCTGGACCCGGGTCTTGCGCTCGCCGGCGTACTTCCGCTTGATCTCGGTCAGTTCGTCCTTGATGATCTGCAGGACCCGCGCGGCGTTGGCGAGGATGTCCTCCAGCTCGGCGATCAGCTGGATCACCTGCAGGTATTCGTCCTCGATCTTCTGGCGCTCGAGTGCCGCGAGGCGGGCGAGTCGCATGTCCAGGATGGCCTGGGCCTGGCGCTCGCTCAGATCGAACCCCTTCATGAGGTTCGTTCGGGCCGTCTCGGTATCGGCCGAGGCTCGAATCGTCTTGATCACTGCGTCGAGGTTGTCGAGCGCCTTCTTGAGGCCCTCGAGGATGTGGGCCCGATCGCGCGCCTTGCCGAGATCGAACTCGGTGCGGCGCCGGATGATCTCGCGCCGATGGTCGACGTGGTGCTGGAGCACCGACTTCAGCGACAGCGTCTGGGGCTGGCCGTTGACGAGGGCCAGCATGTTCATGTTGAACGCGGTCTGCATCGAGGTGTGCTTGAACAGGTTGTTCAGCACCTTGTGCGGATTGGCGTCGCGCTTGATCTCGATGTAGATGCGCATCCCGTCGCGGTCGGACTCGTCCCGCAGGTCCGAGATGCCTTCCATCTTCTTGTCCTTGACGAGCTCGGCGATCTTCTCGAGCAGCGTCGCCTTGTTCACCTGGTACGGCAGCTCGGTGACGATGATCGCCATCCGGTCCCCGCGCACCTCCTCGAACGCGACCTGGGCACGCATGACGACGCGGCCACGGCCGTGGGCGTACATCTGGCGGATCGCGTCAACGGTCTCCCATTCGCCGGAGATCAGGTTTCGCTGACGCTCGTAGCGGAAGATCGTGGCGCCGGTCGGGAAGTCGGGACCGGTCACGATGGTCGACAGATCGTCCGTCGTGATCGCCGGATCGTCGATCAACGCGATCGTGGCGTCGACGATCACGCCGAGGTGGTGGGGCGGAATGTTGGTGGCCATGCCGACGGCGATGCCGGTGCTGCCGTTGATGAGCAGGTTCGGCAGCCGGGCCGGCAGGACGGTCGGTTCCTGCTGCGTCCCGTCGTAGTTGTCCGCGTAATCGACGGTTTCCTTGTCGATGTCGGCGAGCATCTCGGACGCGATCGCGGTGAGGCGCGCCTCCGTGTACCGCATCGCGGCTGCCGCATCGCCGTCAACCGAGCCGAAGTTGCCCTGGCCGTCGATGAGCGGGTAGCGCATCGAGAAGTCCTGGGCGAGCCGGACGAGGGCGTCGTACAGGGCCACGTCCCCGTGGGGGTGGTACTTGCCCATGACTTCGCCGACGATCGCCGCACACTTGCGGAACGAGCTCGTCGCCGAGAGGCCCATCTCGCCCATCGTGTACAGGATTCGACGATGGACCGGCTTGAGGCCGTCGCGGACATCCGGGAGCGCGCGCGCCACGATCACGCTCATCGCGTAGTCGAGGTACGAGACACGCATCTCGTCCTCGATCCGGATGTTCTTTACGTTGGCGGTATTGCCGAGGTCGTCGGTCACGAGATGGTGGCTCCTTCGGTCAGGTCAGCGGCGGTTCGGGCATCGGACGCCCGAGGCCAAGATCGGTGAATCGTGCGGCGATCGCGGCCGCTTCCGAGGTGGACGACGCGCCGGGCCGGCGCCGAAGTCCGTTGAGGGTCCGGCGCATGGTGGCGGCCGGTTCCGGATCAAGTTTGGCGAGGACATCGCGGATGACCCAGGCCCGATGGCCGTCATCGTCGCGCTTCGCGCGGTCTGCCTCAAGTCGAAGTGCGTCCGTCGTGGAGGCGAGATCCACGAGGGCCATCGAACGGTAGGCCCAGGCGAGCGCCTTCTGGACGTCGGGCTCCGAATCGCCGATGAGGAGACCCAGGATCGCGAGTCCGCGCGCCGCGACTACAGGGTCTCGTCCGATCGTTCGATCGACGAACGGGATCGTGGCGATCGTTGATCCGACGAGCCGGCGTTCCCAGCGGGACGGCGCATAGACGAGCTGTTCGAGCTCCGCCCATCGGAATGGTTCGGCCAGGACGCCCCGGCTGATGGTGTGAGCGAGCGTGTCAACCGTGATCCAGTCCTGGGCCTCGCGTCCGGCGCGCCGGATGACCTGCCAGGTGCGCTCCGTCTCGCGCGGCAGGGTGGCCTCGAGGATCCCGAAGGCGAACCAGCGCGCTTCGAGTTCCGGCTCGCTCAGCAGGCGATCGGCGGCCAGCAGGAGCGATGTCGGCGAATCGGCCCGCGTCGCGGACCTGAATCCGCGACCGAGCGCCTGGAGGAGCGGACTGCGGACCCCGTGGGTCGTACCGATCCCGGGCGCCACGAACTGTTGTCCCGTGCGGTAGATCGGATCGGCGAGCTTCATCAGTGCGCGCCGCAAGGCGGCTGCCAGGTCCGCTGGGTCTCCGACGTGCTGGGCGAGGCCCCGCCCGAGCGTCGCCGCCTGCTTCCTGTGGTCGGCGACGAACGTCCGGGCATGGTCCGTGGTCACGGCGACGGGCCGTGTCGGGGTTGCGGCCTTTTGCCGTTCAGCCCTCGGCATGGCTGGCAGCGAGAGGGGCGGTGCCATCATCACGAACGATCAACCGCGACCGGCGGAGCTGGCTGTGCGCGGCCTGTCGCGGATCCGTCGACCGGCGCGGACCGATCGTCGGCGGGTCGGAGCTGGTAGCGGGCCTTGAGCTCAGCGAGTCGTTCCGGCGGGGCGGCGACGTAGGTCCCCGTGCTCGAGGCGAGGACATCGCCGGTCACCGCATCAAGAATGCGGCCCTCGGTTCGGAGCAGGCGCCGGCTGACGTCGATCACGACGCCCTCGGCTCGGATGGCCTGGCCCACGCTGACCGGCCGCTTGAAGTCGACCGTCATGCGGGCCGTGACGCCCCACGTGTCCCGCCCGATGACCGCCCAGCCCATGACCTCATCAAGGATCGTCGACAGGATCCCGCCGTGGACCACGCCTTCCCAACCCTGAAACGCCGGGTCGATGGTGAGTTCCGACCAACATCCGGATGCGTCCGTGTGCAGGACGAGATGAAGCCCGTGCTCGTTGAGTTCACCGCAGGCAAAGCACCGATGGGGCTCGAACGTGAATCGTCGACCCGCCATCTCCGTGCTTCGCCGGAGGTCAGATGTCAAGGTTGCGAACCTTCCTGGCCTCGCTCTTGATGAAGTCCTTGCGCGGCCCGACCTTCTCGCCCATGAGCATCGTGAAGACGCTGTCGGCCTCGGCAGCGTCGTCGATCTCGGCGCGCATCAGGACGCGGGTCTCCGGGTTCATGGTCGTGTCCCAGAGCTGGTCCGCGTTCATCTCGCCGAGGCCCTTGAACCGCTGCACGCTGACGTTCTTGAGGTTCATTTCCTTGACGATCTTGTCCCGCTCGCGCTCCGACTGGGCGTATTTCGTGACTTTCCCTGTGGAGATCCGGTAGAGCGGCGGCTGGGCGATGTAGAGGTACCCCATCTCGATGATCTGGGGCATGAACCGGAAGAACAGAGTCAGGAGCAGCGTCCGGATGTGGGCGCCGTCCACGTCCGCGTCGGTCATGATGATGACCCGGTGGTATCGGAGCTTGGTGATATCGAAGCTGTCGCCGATGCCCTCGATGCCCGCACCGAGCGCGATGATCAGGGGTCGGACGTTCTCGCTGGCCACGATCTTGTCGAGGCGCGCCTTCTCGACGTTGAGGACCTTGCCGCGGAGCGGGAGGATGGCCTGGAAGCGCCGATCGCGGCCCTGCTTCGCCGAGCCGCCGGCCGAATCGCCCTCGACGATGAACAGCTCACTCCGGGCCGGGTCTCGCTCCTGGCAGTCGGCGAGCGTGCCCGGGAGGGACCGGCCGTCAAGGACGCCCTGGCGGATGACGAGGTCGCGCGCCTTGCTGGCAGCCTCGCGAGCTCGGGCCGAGGTCAGGCACTTCTCGATGATCCGGCGCCCGTCGCCGGGGTTCTCTTCGAGATACTGGGTCAGGCTGTCGCTCACGGCGGTCTGGACCTGGCCCTTGACCTCGGCATTGCCGAGTTTGGCCTTGGTCTGACCCTCGAACTGGGGATCGGTCAGCTTGACGCTGATGACGGCCGTCAGGCCTTCCCGGACGTCGTCGCCGGACAGGTTGCCGTCGGCATCCTTCAGGATCCCCGCCTTCCGCGCCCAGTCGTTGAGAGAGCTTGTCAGAGCCGCTCGAAAACCGGTGATATGCGTCCCGCCGTCGACGGTGTTGATGTTGTTCGCGAACGCCAGCACGTTCTCCGTGTAGGTGTCGTTGTACTGCAGGGCGACCTCGACGGCGGTCGATCCTTCACGCCGCTCGACGTAGATCGGGCGTGTGTGGAGGGCCTCCTTGTTCCGATTGAGATGCCGCACGAATGACTGGAGCCCGCCCTCGAAGTAGAAGGAGCGCTCTCGATCGATCCGCTCGTCGATGAGCGTGATCCAGACGCCCTTGGTCAGGTACGCCGATTCACGCAGCCGTTGGGACACGGTGTCGAACGAATACTCGGTCGTTTCGAAGATCTCGGGGTCGGCATGGAAGATGGTTTTCGTGCCCCGGCGCGTGCCCTGGGGTCCGCCCTTCTTGACCGCCCCGGTGGGCTTGCCGCGAATGTATTCCTGGGACCAGATGAATCCATCGCGAGCGGTCTCGACCCGGAGATGATCGGACAGCGCGTTGACGACACTCACGCCGACGCCGTGGAGACCGCCGGAGACCTTGTAGCCGCCTCCGCCGAATTTGCCGCCGGCATGGAGAACGGTGTGGACGACTTCGAGGGCATCCTTGCCGGTTGCGTGCCTGCCCACGGGGACCCCACGTCCGTCATCGATGACCTCGACCATCCCGTCCTTGGTGATCGTCACGTGGATCGTGGTGGCATGGCCGGCCATCGCCTCGTCGATCGAGTTGTCGACGACCTCCCAGACAAGGTGATGCAATCCCCGCACGTCGGTCGAGCCGATGTACATGCCGGGCCGTCGGCGAACGGCCTCGAGGCCCTCCAGGACCTGGATGCTCGCGGCGGTGTAATCCGAACCCGCGGCCTTCTTGCGACGGGTTGCGCCCGTCTCCTTGGCGCCGTTCGGTCCGACCGTGGGCTCCGTCACGCAGTTCCTCCCATCAGGCGCTCGTAGAGGCGCCCGAGCTCTTCCTCGGTGTAGTAGTCAATGACGATGCGCCCCCCGCGTCGGGAGCGGGCCAGTCGAACCTTGGTTCCCAGGGCGCGCCTCAGGTCCTCTTCCACGCGCTCGGTCTCGCCGTCACGTACGGATGGGGCTGGTTGAGCTGCACGCGGCTCTCGCAGGCGCCGAACGAACTCCTCGGTCTGTCGAACGGACAAGTCCTGCGCCACGACGGTGGCCACGACGGTCGGCTGATGCTCGATCGGGAGTCCCCCGATCGCGCGGCCGTGACCCTCCGTGATGATCCCGTCGGCGACTGCCGCCTGGACGGTGCTGTGGAGGTCGAGGAGCCGCAGGGTATTGGCGACCGTCGATCGGGCCCGCCCGACCCGCGCAGCGAGTGCCTCTTGGGAAAAGCCGAATTCATCGATCAGTTGCCGGTAGGCACGTGCTGATTCGAGCGGATCCAGATCCTCGCGCTGGAGATTTTCCACCAGGGCGAGCTCGAGCTGCTCTCGGTCCGCGAGTTGCCGGATGACGGCCGGAATCCGCTCCAGTCCGGCGGCCCGTGCCGCCCGAACCCGTCGCTCGCCGGCAACCAGCTGATAGCCGTCCACGAGCTCGATAACCAGGATCGGTTGAATGACGCCGTGCTCACGAATGCTCGCCGTGAGCGTGGCGAGTGCGTCGTCGTCCATGCGAAGACGCGGTTGCCGCGGATTGGCGCGGATCCGATCGAGCGGGATGTCGGCGGATCCGGATCCGTGCGCCGGGCGCTGCGGGATGAGGGCTGCCAGGCCGCGGCCGAGGCCCGAGGGTCGGTCAGTTCGGTTGTCCATCATGCGACCAGGGCCGCGGTTCCCGGCGTTGTCGGCTCAGCGATCGGTCCGCGAGGGAAGCGAGCACGGAATTCGACGGCCAGGGCCTGGTAGGCGGCTGCCCCTCGCGACTCCGGCGCGTAGACGTGGATCGGGAGGCTGTGGCTCGGAGCTTCGGACAGCTTCACGTTCCTGGGGATCACCGTCTCGTAAACCCGGTCGGCGAGGTGCGCCCGCACTTCGCTGGCGACCTCCGCCGAAAGATTGGTGCGGCCGTCGAACATGGTCAGGACCACGCCATCGATCTCCAGATGAGGATTGAGGTGATCACGAACCAGGGCAATCGTCGCGAGCAGCTGCGACAGCCCCTCGAGCGCGTAGTACTCGCATTGGATCGGGATCAGCGCGCCATCGGCGGCCGTGAGGGCATTGACGGTCAAGAGGCCGAGGGAGGGCGGACAGTCCAGCAGAATGTAGTCGTATTGATCACGAATCGGCACGAGGAGCCGAGCCAGACGTCGCTCACGCTGCTCAAGAGGCGCCAGTTCGACCTCGGCGCCGGCGAGCGCGATCGACGATGGCACGACCGACAATCCTGGGATCGCGCTCGTGCGTACGAGGTGCGCAAGTTCGGCGTCATCCACGACGGCGTCGTAGACCGAAGCACCTTGGGATGGATCGATCCCAAGGCCGCTCGTGGCGTTGCCCTGCGGGTCGAGATCGATCACGAGTACCCGGTCCCCAGCCAGAGCCAGATAGCTCGCGAGATTCACGACCGTGGTGGTTTTGCCGACGCCGCCCTTCTGATTCGTGCAGGCGATCACTCGGCCCACGAGGCCCTCTTGAGAAAGTGCTTCACAAGCACAGATTCTAGCATTTCCGGGCCTTCCGCGGCTTCGTGGAGCACCGACGCGACGACATTGGGACGGACCGAGGCTCGCCGACCCCGCATCAGGTCGTACATGCTGGATCGAACCGCTTACCTCATGGTTAGCCGCTACTGCACACGGCGCGACGGGGTCGCCGGATGGTGTTTCACGTGAAACATTCAACCTGAAGGATGGCGGCCGGAACCCGACGGAACCCTCGAAGGGGGAACGCGGACTCGGCGTCCGTTGCTCACCCAGCAGACCCGTGGGATACTGCGGCTCGGACGCGGCCCGGCCGTCCGACTGTGGTGAACGCGGGTTCAACTTTCCGCTTCGACTCCTGGCCGGCACGCCGAGGATCGACGTCGCCTGATGACCCTGCTACTCGCCGCGATTGGAGCGACGGTCGCCGCCCTTATCGAATTGAGCGTCGTTCCGTACCTACGGGTCGGAGATGCTCACCCTCATCCTGTGCTCGTGTTCGGAGTCATCTGGACGATCGCCACCCGGCTTGAGGCGGGGTTGGCCTGGGCACTGATCGGCGGCCTGATGCTCGACAGTCTCGCGTCACGACCTCTCGGGACGTCGGTCTTCGCCCTCGTTATTGCGGTTGGCCTATCGGTCCTGATCGCGCGAACGTTCATCCGTATTCGTCCATTGGCGCCTGTGATCGCCGTCCCTATCGTGAGCATCGTCTATTCAATGATCCTCTTCGGCCTCCTCGCCGCCATTCGACCCCCGATCACGGTGGCCGATCCGCTCGCCTCGTTCATGCCCGGCGCCGCCTATGACGCCGTGCTCGGCTTGCTCTTCGGGCCCCTCGCCCTCTCGATCCGGGATCGCTACCGGGCGGAAGAACGGGTGGACTGGTGAGCGCCGACACCGTCGGCGTCGGGGAGAAGCCGGCCGCCGACCCTCGATCCGCGATCCGGTTCATGGTGTTCGGGCTGATCGTCGCCATCCTGTCCACGGTGCTGGGCGTGCGGCTGTTCATGCTCCAGGTGGCCAGCAACGGGCAATTCGTCACGCTCGCCGAGGCAAATCGCTCCGTCTCCCAAGCGATCGAGTCCATCCGGGGGGTTATTTACGATCGGAACGGGGCGCCCCTCGTCATCAACGTGCCCTCGTACACCGTCAAGATCCGGCCGGCCGACCTTCCGGACGGCCAACGGGTCGATGTCGTTCAGCGCCTTGCCGCCCTGCTCGGGATCGATGCCGCCGACATCAACATCGCGATTGACTCGAACCCGGGCTCGCGGTTCGATCTCGTCCGCATCGCGACCGACGTTGACGAGAAGATCGCGAACTTCATTGCCGAGTCCCGCCTGGACCTCCCGGGCACCGAGATCGTCGTCGAATCACGGCGCGAGTACACGGAAGGCGCACTTCTCGGTCAGATCGTCGGGTACACCGCTCCGATCAACCGGACGCAGCTCGATGTGCTCGCCGCCTCTGGCTACCTGCCGGACGATCTGATCGGCAAGGCCGGCGTCGAGGCCCAGTACGAAGAGGCGTTGCGCGGCAGTTACGGCGTCGAGTTGGTGGAGAAGGACGCCTCTGGCAGGAAGCTCCAGGTCCTCCAGACCGTCAAGGAGCCAGAGGCCGGGAGCTCCCTCGACCTCACGATCGATGTCAAGGAGCAGCAGAACGCCGAGAAAGCCCTGAAGTGGGGCATGTCGCTGGCCGGCCTCAAGCGCGGCGTGGTCATCGTCATGAACCCCCAGACCGGCGAAGTGCTGGCGATGGTCAGCCTCCCAACCTACGACGACAACCTGTTCGCGCACGGGATCAGTACCGCGGACTACCAGAAATTGCTGGATAACCCGGACAAGCCCCTCACGAACCACGCCATCGCGGAGCACTTTCCGCCCGGCTCCACGTACAAGCTCGTCGGCGGAACGGGAGCCCTGGCGGATGGGAAGATCAGGAAGTCGACCCAGTTGCTCACGCAGGGGTTCCTGACGATCGGGGCCACGAAGTATTACGAGTGGAACAAGCGTGGCTGGGGCAAGTGCAACATCATGTGCGGCTTCGCCCACTCGAGCGACACCTTCTTCTTCCAGGTTGCGGCGATGCTCGGCATCGACCGGCTGGCCTACTGGGCCAACCAGTACGGGTTCGGAGCCCGGACCGGGATTGACCTGCCCGGCGAGGTCAAGGGCACGGTTCCGTCCAATCAGTGGAAGCTCGACACCCTTGGATCCGAGATCTTCCCCGGCGAGGTGTTCCAGGCCGGGATCGGACAGGGCTACGACGTCTCCACGCCCATCCAGCTCATCAACGCCTACGCGGCGCTGGCGAACGGCGGGACGTTGTACAAGCCGCAGGTGGTGCGGGACATCAAGGATGCGACCGGCAAGATCGTCCGCGAGTTCCAGCCTGAGGTCATCCGCAAGCTGGATGTCGCACCGTCCGTGCTCGAGACGATGCGCCAGGCAGCCCGGAACGTCGTCGTGCTTCGCCACACCTACAACCTCGTCGACCTGCCGATCGTGGTCGCCGGTAAGTCGGGTACGGCGGAGTTTGGGACGCGCGACGCCCAGGGCCGCCTTCCGTTCCACTCCTGGTTCGTGGCCTTTGTCCCGAAGAACCCCGCGGTCACGGCCAAGGATCCAAATGGGTTCAAGGCCGTCACACGGACCGACTCGGACCTCGTGGTGCTCGCCTTCGCCTATGACTCCCGAACCAAGGGCAACGCCGCCACCGAGATCGTCAAGTATTACCTCCAGCTGCACTACGGGATCAAGAAGGACTACCGGAACTTCGATCTCCTGAAGCGCGGCAACTTCTACGAATCGAACTGAGAGGCGCGATGGGCGCGATCAACGCACGCGAGGCTCCCGTATCCGATTGGGGTTCACGCTCGATCGGGACGATCTGGCGTGCATTCGATCTTCAGATCGCCACCTACGCGGTACTGCTGACCTGTTTCGGTCTGGCCATGGCGTACAGCAACAGTGTCGCCGGCGGCGACGGAGCGCTGGCGAGCGGCTCCGTGTTCCTTCGGGGGCTCCTCTGGACATCCATTGCGCTCGTGGTCTTCGTAGCCGCCACGGCATTCGATTATCGATGGCTCAAGACGCTCGTCTGGCCGCTCTACGGCGTCCAGATCGGCCTGCTCGTCGCCACGCTCGCGCTCGGTTCCGGCGTCGGCGGCTCCTCGCGCTGGGTCAGCCTGCTTGGACTCCAGTTCCAGTTCTCGGAGCTCGCCAAGATCCTCATGATCGTGATCCTCGCGAACTTCCTCGCCGCGCGCCGCGGGAGGATGAACTCGGTCTGGAGCATCCTCGGAGCCTGTGTGCTGGCCGGGCCGCCCTGGGTCCTCGTTCTTCTTCAGCCCGACCTCGGCACGTCGCTGGTCTTCGGCGCGATCCTCGTCGGGATGCTCTTCCTCAGCGGGGCGAGCCTGCGCTGGCTCGGTGCCCTGGGACTCGGCGTGGTGTCGGCGCTCCCGTTCGTCTGGACGTACGTGCTCCGCGATTACCAGAAGGAGCGACTGACGTCGTTTCTGGACCCTCTATCCGACATCCGTGGAGCCGGCTATCAGCTCTATCAGTCGCAGATCGCCGTTGGATCCGGTGGTTGGTTCGGCAAAGGCCTGACCAACAGCACCCAGAACCAGCTGGACTTCCTGCCCGTCCAGACCACGGACTTCGTCTTTGCGATCCTCGCGGAGGAGCTCGGGTTCATCGGCGGCATGGTCGTCATCGGACTGTTCATGGCACTGATCTGGCGCGTCATTGCCAGCGGCTGGAAATCGAGGGATCCGTTCGGCACGATGTTCGCGGCCGGGCTCGGCTCGATGATCGTGTTCCAGCTCTTCGTCAACGTCGGGATGGTGATCGGAATCATGCCGATCACGGGCATTCCCCTGCCGTTCATCACCCATGGTGGTGCATCGCTGATCAGCATGGCCGCCGGCCTCGGGATCCTCGAGAGCATCAACATCAGACAGGGCCGCGCCGAGTGGTGACGCGCGACTGAGGGGCCGTCATGTACCCGATCTACCCGGCAGCGTCGCCGGACCTCGGGCAACGACCGGCTAGTCCTCCGAGATGACCGACCGGCCACGCCTTGCTCGTCACACCACGGTCGAGGCCTGCGAGGCCACCCTGATCGGCGCGCCCGCCAACGTCGTCGTGGCGAACCTGTCAGCCCGGGCCGGGCAGAAGATCACCTTCAGCGCGTTCCTGCCGTACGGGGTGCTCGTCGTCTTCGAGTCCCTCGTCATCGCCACGATCTACATCTGGCTCCGCTACCTGGCCTGACCCGCCCGAGCCGGCCACGTCTCCCGTGCCGGCCACGTCTCCCGTGCCGGCCACCTCGCCCGTGCCACTTCCCTCGCCGGGCAGGCTCAGCCGCGCGAACAGGTGCATGTAGACATCGCGTCCGGCGGCCGTGATCGGGAGCGCGAGAATCGCCCCGAGTATCCCGCCGATCGTCGCACCCAGGATGAGGGCGAGCATCACGATGCTCGGGTGGAGGTTGGTCGCGTCGCCCTGGATCTTCGGCACGAGGAGGTTGTTCTCGAGCTGCTGGATCCCGAAGTAGAGGACGAACGCCGCAGTGGTCGCCTCGATGCCGGCAGTGGCTGCGAGCAAGACGGCCGGGATCGCCGCAAGGATCGGCCCGATGATCGGCAGCAGCTCGAGGACGCCGGCGATCACCGAGAGCAGGACCGCAAATCGCATGAAGATCGGGTTCACCGTCTGCCCGAGCACGAACAGGCCGACGAACGTCCCGATTCCCACGACCAGGCCGAGCAGGAGCTGCCCGCGGACCCATGACCCGAAGACGCGGCTGATGATCGCGGTGATCGCCTCGATATCCGGCAACCACTCGCGCGGAACGGCAGACGCGAACGCTCTCCCGAGCGCCGGGCGGTCCTTCAGCACGAAGAACGCGAAGACCGGCACGATGAGAAGGGTCAGCATGCCCACGACGATCGCGGTCGTGGCCTGAAGGACGGGCAGCAGCACGGTGGGGTCGACACCGAAGTCTCCGGCCGCCAGCTTCGCGAGCCGCTCGTCGATCGCCTGCCTGATCGCCGGTGGCAACTCGAGTCCGCGGTACACGGCTCCGAATTGGGTGAGTTGCTCCTGAAGGCGGGTTACCAGGCCCGGCAGATCCGCGGCGAATTGGCGGATCTGATCGACCAGCGGCTGGAGCATCACGTTGAGGCCCTCGACGACCAGCGTGACGGCGGCCGCGTAGACCAGGAGGATGGCGATCGGACGGGGAACGTGGCGCCGGGCGAGCCACTCGACGGGCGGCGCCAGCAGGTACACGAACAGGAGGCCGACGATGAACGGGCCGAGCGACTCGCGGCCGATGTACAGCAGGATCGCCACGATCGTGAGGGTCACGGCGAGCAAGGCGACGCGGGGCGACATCGGGGGGAGGGTGCGGGCGGTCATGGCCATCCTTCCGGCAGACTAGCAGAGCCATGGAGGCCCCCAACCCGATCGCACCGGCCGAGCCACGCCAGCGCTGGCGGCTGGTCTATGCGCGCTCGGAATCGGCGCCGCACCTGGCGCAGCGCGATCAGCAGGCCGCGTGGGAGGCCGGGCTCCGGGAGAGCGGCCTGCCCGTCGTCGGGCAGGATCTGGTGCCCCCGCGGCCGCGCATCGCGTTTGCGGCTCCGCTCGGGGTCGGCCTGGCGGCGGAGCGGGAACTTGCCGATCTGTTTCTCGCAGAGCGCCTGCCGGTAGCCGTTGTTCGCGAGGCGCTTGAGGCAACCCTGCCCGATGGGCACCGGCTCGTAGAACTGCTGGACGTCTGGCTCGGGGAACCTGCGCTACCGGGCCAGGTGGTCGCCGCCGACTATCGGGCCGAGCTCCGCGCCGGCGTCGAAGTCACGGTCGCGGCTTTGACCGACGTGGCGGCCGCGGCGTCTTTGGCGGATGCCGCGCTCCGCCTGCTCCGGGAGGTGACCCTGCCACGGACCCGGGATAAGGGTGGACAACCGGTCGCCTACGACCTCCGGCCCCTGCTCGCGGACATCAGCGTGATCGAGGCAGGCGGTTTGCCGCCCAACGACGCCGCCCGTCCGCCGGCCTCCGGGCGAGACCGGATCCAGCTTCGGATCCGTGTTCGCTACGATCCGGAGCGGGGCGTCGGACGCCCCGAGGAAGTACTCACGGCGCTAGCCGAATCGGCCGGGTTGAAGCTCTCGCTCGAGTCGCTTGTTCGTGAGCGCGTGGTCCTCGCCGCCGACCATTGACGCTCGGGGCCCGTTCGCCGTACACTTTCCGTTCGCGCCTCGACCTGATCGAGGTGCCTACCCTTGTCCCCACAGGCCGCGGTCCGTTCGCCGCGCGACCGCCAAGCCAGTCCGCAGAGGATCCATGTACGCAGTCATTGAGACCGGCGGGAAGCAGTATCGCGTCGAGGTCGGCACCGAGCTCGAAGTCGAGCTTCTGGAAGTCGCACCCGGCGACGCCATCACCCTTGATCGAGTCCTGCTCGTCGCCGATGGCGACTCCGCGGAGATCGGCCGCCCGATCGTCCCGAACGCAACCGTTGCTGCTGAGGTCCTGCGTCAGATCCGCGGCGAGAAGACAATCAGCTTCAAATACCGGCCCAAGGCCCGCCGCAGGGTCAAGAAGGGCCATCGCCAGGAGCTGACCGTGCTCCGGATCAGCGACATCGTCCTCGGCGGACGAAGTGCGGCAGCCGATGCCGCCAAGCTGGTCGAGGCGAAGGTCACGGAGCGACAGCGCCTCGAGGCCGCAGCGAAGCGTCAGGCCGAAGCCGACGCGGCATTGGCCGCCAAGCTCGCCCCCGCCCCGAAGCCGAAGGCCGAAAATGCCACGAAGGCCGACAAGGCCACGAAGGCATCGAGACCTGCCACCAAGACGCCGGCCACCTCGGCCGCGAAGTCGAAGGCATCGACAACCGCCACCAAGTCCACGAAGCCCGCGGCCGCGAAGGCCCCCAAGGCAGCTGCGGCACCGGCGGACAAGCCCAAGCGCGCTCGCGCACCGAAGAAGGACGAGTAGTCGATATGGCCCACAAAAAGGCCGGCGGCACATCCAAGAACGGCCGCGACAGCGTTGGCCAACGGCTCGGGATCAAGGCCGGTGACGGCCAGCTCGTGACCGCCGGAACAATCATCGTTCGGCAGCGTGGCATGACCTTTCTGGCCGGCAACGGCACGGGCCTCGGCGGCGACTACACCGTCTTCGCGAAAGTGCCCGGCCACGTGAAGTTCGAGCACGCCACCAAGACCAAGAAGCGCGTTCGAGTCGTCGAGCTCGCAGCCACGGCCGCGGCCGAGGCCTGACCAGCAACCTACGCAACCGCAGCGGCGACCACCGACAGGGCAACGTGACCCTGATCGGACGGCACCGAGGAGAACAGCAGTGAAGCCCGATATTCATCCCGAGTACCACCAGTCGGCGGTTCATTGCGGGTCCTGTGGGACCGAATGGACCGTGGGTTCCACCCGAAAGGAACTCCGCGTCGACGTCTGCGGCAACTGCCACCCGTTCTTCACCGGCAAGCAGACCATCATCGATACCGCCGGTCAGGTCGAGCGATTCACCAAGCGCCTGGAGCGCCAGGTGCGCGCCGGCTGACCCCGTCCGGGTCGGCTCGATCAGGTCGAGCCAGGTGCCCCGAGCCCGAAACACCAACGCTGCGGCGGGCCCAGACGGCCCGCCGTCGTGATTCTCGGGTCCCGCCGGTAGACTTCCGGCCATGGCACGATTCAATTACGGCGGTCAGGCCCTTATCGAGGGCGTTCTCATGCGTGGGCGCAATGCCATCGCGGTTGCCTTCCGGCACCCAGATGGGCACATCGTCTGGGCCTCGGAACCACTCAACACCGGGCCGCATGCATGGCGACTCGCGACCGCGCCCCTCATCCGCGGCTTGGTCCTTCTGTACGAAACGCTCGTCATCGGTACGCGCTGGCTGATTCGGAGCGCCAACATCCAGGCCAACGAGGACGGCGTTGAGCTTGGGCGCGGTTCGGTCGCCCTGATGCTCGGTATCACGCTGATCCTGGGCATCGGCGTGTTCTTCCTGCTCCCGCTGGTCATCGCCAGCGTGGCGACCGCGAACATCAAGCAGGGCTTTGCCCAGCATCTGGTCGAGGGGCTCGTCCGCGTCGTGATCTTCCTCGGCTACCTCACCTTGATCTCGAGGGCGCCGGACATCCGCCGCGTGTTCGAGTATCACGGGGCCGAGCACATGACTATTCACGCCCTCGAGGCGGGTCAGCCGCTGACGACCGCCAACGTGCGGAGCCACCCCACGGCCCATCCGCGCTGCGGAACCGAATTCCTCGTCGTCCTGATCATCCTGTCGATCATCGCGTTCACCCTCGTCGGACGCCAGGAGCCGCTGGTCATGATCGCCAGCCGCATCCTGCTGATCCCGGTCCTGGCTGCCCTGGGCTACGAGGTCCTGCGCTGGGGCGCGCGACATCGCGGCAACCCGCTCATCCGGATCGT
Source organism: Chloroflexota bacterium (assembly GCA_031373765.1). Classification (GTDB taxonomy): domain Bacteria; phylum Chloroflexota; class Limnocylindria; order Limnocylindrales; family CSP1-4; genus UBA5189. The sequence continues at coordinate 7,756 of JANMNF010000276.1, read as the reverse complement.
GATGTGGCCCGGGATCCTGGTCCAGATGATCACTACCAAGCAGCCCTCCGACGACCAGATCGAAGTCGCCATCGTCTCGATGGAGCAGGCACTCCAGGCGGACGGGGAGACGGTGCCTGCCGGTTCGGACGAGCCGGATCGCAGCCCGCTTGATCCGCTCGTGCCGGCCGCCATCCCCGGATGAGCGAACTCGACGCGAGGCTCGCAGAGCTCGCGCTCCAGTTCGACGAACTCCAGGTCCAGTTGGCGCTCCCGGAGACGAGCACCGATCCCGACGCCATACGACGCCTCGGGCGTGAGTTCGCCCGCATGGAGCCGGTGGTCGCTGCGTATCGGCGGCTGATCGACACCCGCGCCGAACTCGTCGGCGCCCGCGAGATGCGCGAGGGTGAGTCAGATGAGGACCTCCGCCAGATGGCGCGCGAAGAGATCGACCATCTCGAGGCCGACGAGGTCCGTCAGATCGAGGAGCTCAAGCTGCTTCTGCTGCCGCGGGACCCGGCCGACGACGGCAACGTGATCCTCGAGATCCGTGCGGGAGCCGGCGGCGAGGAAGCGGCCCTGTTCGCGTCCGAGCTGCTCCGGATGTACCTGCGCTATGCCGAACGCCATCGATGGACGCCCGAGGTCATGAGCACCAACGAAACGGGCATCGGGGGGATCAAGGAAGCGATCGTCCAGATCGCAGGGGACGGGGCCTACTCCCGGCTCAAGTTCGAGGGCGGCACCCATCGGGTTCAGCGAGTCCCGGCCACCGAATCGTCCGGCCGAACGCATACCTCGACCGCGACGGTCGTCGTCATGCCCGAGGTCGAGGAGACCGAGATCGAGATCGACGAGGAGCGGGACCTCCGGATCGACGTCAAGCGCTCGTCGGGACCCGGCGGGCAGTCCGTCAACACGACGGACTCGGCGGTCCGGATCACCCACCTGCCCTCGGGCCTCGTCGTCGAGATCCAGGACGAGAAGAGCCAGCACAAGAACAAGGCCAAGGCGATGGCCGTTCTGCGCGCCCGACTCAAGGACGCCGAACAGCGCCGCCAGCGTGAAGCCGACTCGGTGGCCCGGAAGTCGATGATCGGGTCGGGCGACCGCGCCGACAAGATCCGGACCTACAACTTCCCCCAGGACCGGGTCACGGATCATCGGGTCAATGTCGATCTGTCCGGCCTGCCGCGGGTCATGGACGGCGATCTAGATCGGCTGATCGACACCCTCATCACCACAGATCAGGCCGAGCGACTGGCCGACCTCGTCGAACCGGCGTCCACGGACGCCTGACCCGGCCGTGGCCACTGTCGACGAACACCTCCGGGACGCGGTCGTCCGCTTCCGCGCCTCCGGATCCGAATCGCCCCGCCTCGACGCCGAGGTTCTCCTGGCCAACGTCCTCGGAATCGACCGTTCGGGGCTCCGTGCACATCCGGATGCTCCTGTGGGCGATGGCCAGGCAACGCAATTCGCCGCCGCCGTCTCGCGTCGTGAGGCCGGCGAACCGGTTGCCTATCTGCGGGGCGTCAAGGAATTCCTCGGTCTGGCGTTCGCGTCGGATGAGCGAGCGCTGATCCCGCGGCCCGAAACGGAACGCCTCGTCCAGATCGGCGAGAGCAATCTGGCCGAGCGGCTCATCTCGGAACCGCGACCCGCCGGAGCCCCGCCGCTCCGTGTGGTGGACGTCGGAACCGGGAGCGGTGCCATTGCTGTTTCGTTGGCGGTCCGGCTGCGGATCCGCCGGATGATCGACGAGGTCGACATCCTGGCCGTGGATGACGATCCGGGGGCGCTCGATCTCGCGAAGGAGAACGCGGTTGCGCACGCGATCGCCGACAGGATGCGGTTCGCGGAGGCGGATCTCGTCCCACCGTCCGAGGCTCCGTTCGATCTGATCCTCGCGAATCTTCCGTACATCGCCGACGCGGCCATGGCCGACCTGCCGGCCGTGGTGACCTTCGAACCCCGCCACGCGCTCGCGGGCGGGCCCGACGGTCTCGCGGTGATCGCTCGACTGGTCGCCATCCTGCCCGAGGTCCTCACCCAGCGCGGCCTGGCCGTGCTCGAGATCGGCGCCGATCAGGAGGCGGGCATCGAGCGTCTCGTCGCTGCGCTCCCAGGCGGCTGGAAGTGTTCCGTGGAACGGGACCTCGCCGGGCTCCCGCGGACCGCGCGAATCGAACGCTGAGCATGGCCGCGCCCACATTCACGCCGCGCTCCGTTGCGCCGGCGCTGCCGATCCGGATGATCGCGCTCGATATCGACGGAACCCTGGTCGACGATGACCTCGCCCTGCGAGATCGAACCGTCGCCGCCATTCGACAGGCCATGCGCCGCGGGATCCACGTGTCGCTGGTGACCGGGCGCATGACAACGTCCGCGGTTCGCTTCGCCGAAACGCTCGGGCTCACGGCGCCGGTCATCGGATACCAGGGCGCGCTTATTCGCGAGATTCCGGTGCGCGCCCATGAAGTCGGCCGGCTGCTCCGCCATCGTCCGCTCGATCCGGCCGCTGCCCGCGACGCTGTCACATGGAGTCGGGCACGGGGCCTGGATCCGCACGTGAACCACCTCGAGCGCCTCGTGATCCGGGCCGATGACCCGCGCGTCGACGACTACTCGGCGTTTCTTGGGACCCGGGCCACGCGCGTCGACGATCTCGCGGCCTGGATCCAGCGTCCGGTGACCAAGATCGTGGCCGTTGGGCCGCCCGGCCTTCCGATGGAGCACCTGGTCGCGGCTCGCGCGGCGTTCGCTGGACGTGCCGATGTCACGGTCGCGCATCCGCGCTTTCTCGAGTTCGTAGCGTCCGGCGTATCCAAGGGCGCGGCCATTCGCTGGATGGCGCGACGGACCGGCCTGAACCTTGCCAACACGCTGGCGATCGGCGATCAACTGAACGACCTCGAGATGATTTCGGCCGTTGGGCATGGGGTCGCGATGCCGTCGGCACCGGTGGCCGTTCTCCTCGCCGCGCGCTACGTCGCCTCGTCGCTCGCCCGCGAAGGCTCGGCGGAGATCATCGAGCGGATTGCCCTGGCAGGCACGAAGGACGCGCTCCGGGCGACCCTGGAGCTTTCCGAACAGGCCGCGGCCCTGCGCGCCGACCTCGCTGAATCGGCTGCACGTTCTGTACCCGCCGTGTCGGCGCGGGCCCACGCCGGGGCGAACCCGTGACCCACGCCCCGGGCCGGCCGCGAGTCCTTGCCGACGACGCAATCGGCCGGGCGGAGGCCATCGCGGTCCTGGCAGCCGGCGGAATCGTGGCGATCCCGACCGACACCGTGTACGGGATTGCGGTGAGCCTGGCGACGCCCGACGGGATCGAGCGCCTGTTTCACGTGAAGCATCGCCCTCCCGAGAAGGGGATCGCCCTTCTCCTCGGGACGGCGGCGCAGGCGGAGACGGTCGGCATCGCTGGAAACGACTCCCGCCGGCTGGCCGAGGCGTTCTGGCCGGGGCCGCTCACGCTCGTGCTGCCTCGAACACCGGACGCGGACCTTCCGGCGGTCCTGACCGACGGCGTGCCGACCGTAGGAGTTCGACTTCCCGATCATGCCTGTCCTCGGGCGCTCGCCCTCGCGCTCGGTCCGCTCCCGACGACGTCGGCGAACCTGAGCGGGCAGCCCGATTCGATCGATGTCGAGATGGTCATCGCGCAACTCGGGGATCGCATCGACCTCGTCCTTGACGGCGGGCGGACGGCCGGTGCCGTGCCCTCGACGGTCGTGGACTGCACGGGGCCTTCGCCTCGTGTCCTGCGCGAAGGGGTGCTCGGCACGGATCGAATTTTCGCGGCGCTCAACGCCTGACCCCATCGTGCGGTGGCGCGAGAGCCCGTCACCGATTGTGGGACGATAGGGCCATCACGACTCGCGATCTCCCGATCGGGGACAGAGTCGGTCGAGGGGACCACCCACGCCTGCCGGCGGGTGACGAGATCTGGAAGGAGCGCTTCGGATGACGGTCGCCAGAAACCAGATGCTCGGCTGGGCGCCGCTCGCCGAGGTGGATCCCGAGCTCTGGTCGGCGATGCTCAAGGAGCGACGTCGCCAGCACGACAAGATCGAGCTCATCGCGAGCGAGAACTACACCTTCGCTGCCGTGATGGAGGCGCAGGGTTCCTGGCTCACGAACAAATACGCCGAGGGTCTACCGGGCAAGCGCTACTACGGTGGATGCGAATACGTTGACCTCGCAGAGATTCTGGCGCAGGAGCGAGCCCTCGCCCTCTTCCCGGGCTCGGAACACGTGAACGTGCAACCGCACTCGGGCGCGCAGGCCAACATGGCGGCCTATTTCAGCGTCCTGCGCCCAGGTGACCGCATTCTCGGCATGAACCTGGCCCATGGCGGCCACCTGACCCACGGCTCGCCGGTGAACTTCTCGGGCCGCCTGTACGAGGTCCACCCGTACGGTGTCGAAGAAGCGACCGGGCGAATCGACTACGACGCTCTCGAGGCCATCGCGCAGGAAGTACGCCCGAAGGTGGTGGTTGCCGGAGCGTCTGCCTACCCACGCATCTTCGACTTCGAAAGGATGGCCGCGATTGCCCACGGCGTCGGGGCTCTGCTGTTTGTGGATATGGCCCACATCGCGGGGCTCGTGGCGGCCGGCGTCCATCCGAGCCCGTTTCCGCACGCTGACATCGTCACGACGACAACCCACAAGACCCTCCGCGGTCCGCGCGGCGGGCTGATCTTCAGCCGCACGAATCTCCCCGAATCGGTGGACCCGGCGGACTTCCCGATGGTCAAGACCACACTGGCAGCCCAGATCGACAAGTCGGTCTTCCCAGGCGTTCAGGGCGGGCCGCTGATGCATGTCGTGGCAGGCAAGGCCGTCGGGCTGTTGCTCGCGGCGGGCGAGGACTTCAAGGCCGATCAGCGACGGACCGTCGAGAACGCATCCGTGCTTGCGGCGGCACTCGCCGATCGCGGCGCCCGGGTCGTGTCGGGCGGCACGGACAACCACCTGATGCTCGTTGACGTGACACCGCTCGGGGTGACCGGCAAGGAGGCAGAGCATCTGCTCGACGAGATCGGGATCACCGTCAACAAGAACGCCATCCCGTTCGATCCGCTCCCGCCGAACACCTCGTCCGGGATCCGTGTCGGGACGCCGGCCACCACGACCCGGGGCTTCGGGCCCGACGAGATGCGGACGATTGCGCGCCTCATCACCGATGCGATCGAGCGGCGCGACGACGCATCCGCAAGCGCCGGCCTGGCAGCCGAGGTCGGGGCCATGGTCGCGCGCTTCCCCGTCCCCGGGCTTCCGTCCGAGGTGGCATGAGGTTCATCTCGGCCGCAGAAGGTCTGCTGCCACTGCTGATCGGCGCCTTCTTGGCCGCGAGCCTGATCGCCCTGATCGTCACCCCGATCGTGCGAACGCTCGTCGGTCGGCGCGGGATCGTTGATGCGCCAAATCACCGGCGCGTCAATACCAGCCCCGTGCCGCGCGGTGGTGGCATTGCCGTTGTCGTGGCGTTCCTGGCCGTCGGTGGCGGGCTGACCCTGCTCCGGAAGGAGATCGGCACCATGCCGCTTCCGATCGGGATCAGCGACGGCCAACTGCTGGCGCTCTTTGGCGGCGGGGCGCTCGCGGCCTTGATCGGCGCAGCGGACGACGTCTTCGATCTCCGGGCACGCTGGCAATTCATCGGGCAGATCGCTCTCGCCGCGTTCGCGGTGGTTCTCGGAATCAGCGTCGTGGTCATCAGCAACCCATTCGGCCCCGGTGTGATCGGGTTCGCGACACCGTTCGCCGTGGCGTTCACGCTGGTCTGGATCATCGGGATGCTCAACAGCATGAACTTCATCGACGGCCTCGACGGCCTGTCGACCGGGATCGCGCTCATTGCCGCGATGACGCTCGGGATCCTGACATTGACGACAGCCCAACCCCAACCGTACGTCGCCGTTCTATGCGTCGTGCTCGCCGGGGCGCTGCTCGGGTTCCTGCGGTTCAACTTCCAGCCCGCGTCGATCTTCCAGGGGACCGCCGGCGTCCTGTTCGTCGGCTATACGCTTGCGATCCTGTCGATCATGGGCTCGGCCAAGGTTGTCGTGGCGATCCTTGTCCTGGGCGTCCCGATCATCGATACGTTCTGGGTCATCGTCCGCCGCCTGTTGAACCGAAAGTCGCCGTTCACCCCGGATCGCGGCCACATCCATCACCGGTTGCTCGATCTCGGGCTGACCCATCGGGCCACGGTGGTGCTGATCTATGCGATCTGCGCCGGCCTCGGGGTCATTTCCCTCCTCGTTTCAACCGCCACGCAGATCTATGCATTCCTCGGTGCACTTGTCGGCTTCGGGGTCGTACTCTTCCTCTTGACGCGAGGGCCTCGCGAGGCTCTCGAGCCTGATTCGTACGAATCCGGGGACAACGCATGAAGAACTGGCGAGTCCGGTCCCCAAATCCGGAGGAACCGCCCGAATCGATTTCGGTTGAGGACATCGCCTGGCGAATCGGCGCAACCACGGTTCGGCCGGACCGCCCGGACCAGGGCATGGACCTTGCCGACGCTGATGTCGCTGCGGCCGTTGCCGCGGCCGCGCTGGGCCCGACGCCTGGGTCACGGCCAGCATCCGCGGGTTCCCGCCTTTCGGCGGATGAAGCGGCAGAGGCCGAGCGAGCTGCCGCCGAGGCGATCGATCCGAATGCCGTCACGCCAGACGACGATCTCCTGTCACCCGCGGCGATTGCAGCGGCCGCTGCGGCCGCCATCGCACTCACCCGAGCACCCATGGTCAAGCCGCCACCGCCCCCGCGCGTCGCTACGCCCTTTCCGACCCCGCGCCCTCAGGACACGGCTCGCCGCCGCCGGGCCCTGCTCTGGCGTGACGCGTCCGCGGTCCTGTTCGCGGTCGTGGCGGTGGTCCTGATCGTTCAGCTCGCTCTGGGAAACCGCGATGGGGACGTCGCGGTCGTCGTTTCGCCCTCGCCGACACTCGAGCCTTCGGACGTGGCGGTCGTGATCACTCCCGAACCGTCGCCCTCGCCATCACCAACGCCGACGCTCGGCCCGGTCATCGATCCGAGCCTCCTGCCCAGCCTCGCGGCGAGCCCGTCACCCTCCCCGGTGATCACCGCGGCACCAACGCCTGTCCCGACGCCCAGGATCACGCCGCGACCGACGCCTAGGCCAACCCCGAGGCCGACGGTCAAGCCCACGCCTACCCCCACCAAAACACCCACACCGACGCCGGCACCGCCGACGGCCAATATCGAGGCGCCGTCAGGGGCGGCGTGCTCAACCCCGAACGATCCTGTTTCGTTCACCGCCTCCGCCTCGACGGGAGCCACTTTTGCCTGGAACTTCAGCGATGGTTTCGGATCTGGGATCAGCACCGTCCACTCGTTTTCGGCTCTTGGCAACTACCCCGTCATCCTGACGGTGACAAGCCCGGGCGGCACTGCATACGATGGTGTTACCGTCCACGTTCAAGCATCCTGTCCGTGACCGCATGAAACATAGACTTCGTCTCCCGTCTGGATCCTGGGCGCACATCGTCGGCTTGGTGTTTCTCCTCGCCCTGATCGTCCCGTCGATCACGCTCGCGGCCTCGATCCCGACTGCTAATTCACAGTCCGTGGCCACGCCCACGGACGTCGCCAAGACGATCACACTGACCGCGCACGACGACGACCCAGCAACTTCCCTCACGTTCCTGGTCACGACAGGCCCGACCCACGGGGGGCTGGACGTGAGCTCCGGTTCGATGTCCTGCTCAGGAGGCCCGGGGACCAATTGCTCGTT
>JANMNF010000171.1:0-2559 GCA_031373765.1 Chloroflexota bacterium | reverse complement strand
CGTGATGAGCTGGTCCTTGTGGACGTACGTCTCGATCACATGTCGAAGCGGCTCGGGCTCGCCGTTTCGAAGCGAGGGGCGGGTAAGGGACAGTGGGCGTCCGTTCACTGGGAACTCCTGGGCACGGAGGTGACCGCACGGCGGCGGGCTGTCTATTCTGCCTCAAATCCCACTTTTCTGCCGATCATCGGCAGCTCTCCGGCAACGGGGACCGCGCTATCGAGTCGCCGACCCACTACCCGTGAGCTGCGCGAGGATCGTCATCGCCTCGCTCCGTTCAATCGGATCCAGCGCCGGTCCGAGATCGACGGCATGCTGGAGCCAGCCGCTCGCCGCGATCGTGTCCCCGCGGGCCGCCGCAATGGCGCCGGCGTGGAACAAGGTCCGCGCATCGGCTGCGCCGGTCGACATCGCAGCCGTGATCTCGGTCCATGCCTCGTCCGACGCACCGGTTCGATAGAGCGCCCAGGCGAGGAGATCATGGGCGCCGAAATCGGTCCGATCGAGGAGCGCGGATCGCGCCTGGCCGACGATGGCCCCGGTTACGCCGCCGTGATCGAGTTCGAACCGGATCAGGGTTCGGTCGTACACGGATCCGGCGAGCGCGGACAGCGTCCGGGTCAGCCGCACGGTGCCGTAGGCGGCGCGGGCAGCGGCCTGGTCGCCGGGCGCATTTCGACTCACCAGGACATCGCCCAGCAATGCCTCGGCCTCGGGCGTCGGGGCAATCGCGGTGGCGGACGCGAGGGTGGCGATCGCAGCGCCGAGGTCGCCCTCGAACGCCTGGATCCGTGCGAGGCCGAGCAGCGCGCCGAGATCGGAGGCTCGAAGTTGGGCGGCTGCCGCGTAGCCGGTGCCGGCGGCATCGGTCTGGCCGGCGTTGCGCTCGTACTCGGCGAGAGCGTATTCGTAGAACCCGGTGTCGCCACCGTCGGCAGCGACCGCGTCGCGGGCGGCTCGAGCCAGCGCCACCGCGCCGGCGAGATCGCCGGTCACCTCGGCCAGCCGGGCTCGCCGGACGTCGACTGCCGGGCTCGGTGCCATCGCGACGAGGGTCGCGAGGTCCGCCCGCGCGGCATCGAGGTTGCCGAGCTCCAGGGACGCATCCGCGCGGGTGGCGAGGGCTCCGTACTGCGTCGGATCCTCGGTCACCAACCGATCGGCTGCGGCAAAGGCGCCCCGGAAGTCGTGGAGCGAATAGAGGATCGCCGCCTCGAGGGCCCGCGCCGCGCCCTGGTTCGGTGCGATCGCGATCGCCACTCGGGCCGCTTCAAGAGCACGCTCGTGATCGGCGAGATCGGCCGTCAGGCGGGCCCGGGCGTGATAGAGGATCGCCAGGTTGGTAGCCGAGATGAAGTCCTGCGGATTGGCCGTCAGGTTCTGACTCCAGGCCGCGATGTTGTGATCGAGTTGGGCCACGGAGCCAGCAGCCGGGAGGGTGACGCCGGCGCCGGGGATCGTGACGTTCGCGTCCGCGGGCTCCGCGGCCGCCGAGGCACCAGCGCTCATGGCCGGACGCGCCGATGTCGAGCCAAGACCCGTCAGGTTCCAGGAACTGGCGGTCCCGGCGACCGTGATGGCGAGCGCCGCGGTCAGGATCGCGACCGATCGGAGGCGGATCAGGCGAGGCTCAAGGGTCCTGAGGGTGGCCATGACGGTCGTGCGCTCCTGGGTCGTGTGGTCTGAAGCGTCAGAAGGAAGAAGGAGTGGAGCGCGATCCCCCACGGCCGCGCTCCACTCCGGGGGTCAATGCGGTACGCCGAGGTACGGGAAGGAGGCGAGGTAGTCGCCGTGTGGTCCCACACCATCGCCGTTCACGGCGCCGTCGGCGTCGCGGTCGGCGAACAGTCCCAGCGGATCGCCACCGGTAGCGACCCGCAGCTCGACGTCGATGACGTCGTCAGCGAGGGCGCGGCCGTTGAGCGGTGCCGGCAGGGCGGAGTTGCGGTCGTAGACGAGCACGTCCGGGATCAGGACGGAGGCAAGCGCCTCGGCCTGACCCTGGGAATATGCGCCCTCCGTGTCCAGCGAGGACAGGAAGAGGAGTCCGCCGACGACATTGTTGTAGAACTTGCCGCCGAAGGCGGTCAGTTGCTGTGACGGCTTTGTTCGATTGAAGTCGTTCTTGTCTGCCCGTGGCATGAACACGGTGTTGATGGCCGGCCGACCGATCTGGTCTGCCTTGTGCCAACCGGAGTCGTTGTGCCAGCTCGTCGTCGCCCAGACACCGATCCGGTCCGGCAGCGCGCCGTTCGGGATCGACAGGACGATCGCGTTGGTGTTCAGATTCGCGAAGAAGTCGGTCGGGTTGTTGCCGAGTCCATCGCCGCCGACCGCGGTGCCCGTCGTGAGCAGCGTGGTGGTGCCAATGAAGCCCGTCAGGTCGAAGAAGAATGGGTCGGAGCGGACGCCCGTCCAGGCCCAGATGTCGTTCTGCCCGACGGCCTTGGTGCCGTCATTCGCATGACCCTGGGCAACCGTCTGGCCGCCCGTCAGCGATCGTGACTTGGCCCCCTCGTAGCGAGACAACTTGAACTTGAGGTTCGCGGTGCCGTCGTC
>JANMNF010000143.1:0-2776 GCA_031373765.1 Chloroflexota bacterium | reverse complement strand
CTGGATGTGCGGCTTGGGGCCGCAGTTAACGAGGGGCGCGTGGCGCAGCGGTACGACGCGGTCATCATCGGCGGTGGCCATAACGGCTTGATCTCGGCGGCCTATCTGGCGCGCGCCGGGATGAAGACGCTCGTCCTCGAGAAGCGCCACCTGCTCGGCGGAGCCGCCGTGACCGAGGAGATCTTCCCGGGCTTCCGGTTCTCGGTTTTCAGCTATGTCGTCTCGCTCCTCCGGCCCGAGATCATTCGCGAGCTGGATCTGCCGGCCCACGGGCTCGACATCCTGCCGCTCGATGGCACGTTCACGCCACTCCCTGAGGGCCATGGCCCGAAGGGGCCGGACGGCAAGTCGACCGGCGACTACCTGTGGCGCGTCAACGACCACGGCCGGACCGTTCGCGAACTGCGCCGCTGGTCGAAGAACGACGCCGAGGCCTACGAGGAGTACGGCCAGCTCATGGTGGATATGGCCCGGTTCATCAAGCCGATCCTCGGGATCGTGCCGCCGGACCCCGCCTCGCTGGACCCGCGGCCCCTCATGCCCCTCGGGGGCCTGGCGAAGGCGTTCCAGAAACTGACCGAGCGGCAGCAGGCCGTGTTCGTTCAGCTCATGACCATGTCCGCGTCCGACTTCCTGGACCAGTGGTTCGAGACGGATCCGCTCAAGGCCACGATGGCCGCATCCGGGATCATCGGTACCTACCAGGGCGTGAAGAGCCCGGGCACTGCGTATGTCCTGCTCCACCACTACATGGGCGAGATCGACGGCGCATTCCGCGCCTGGGGGATCCCGAAGGGCGGGACGGGCGGCATCTCCAACGCGATCGGATCGGCCGCGCGTTCGCTCGGGGTCACCATCCGGCTGGAGGCGCCCGTCGCGCGGATCCTGGTTCGCGAGGGCGAGGCAACGGGCGTCGTGCTCGAATCCGGCGAGGAGATCCTGGCCGATTCGGTCCTCTCGTCCGTGGACAGTCGCCGGACGTTCATCGATCTCATCGAGCCCGGGACGCTCGACCCCGAATTCGAGGCCGAGGTCAAGCGCTTCAAGTTCCGGGGCTCGTCCGGCAAGGTCAACATGGCCCTCGATGGCCTGCCCAACTTCACGGCGATGCCGGGTCCCGGCGAGCACATGCGTGGCGCGATCTCGATCAGTCCATCGATCGATGACATGGAGCACGCCTACGACGACGCGAAGTACGGCCACTGGAGCCGCAAGCCGTACATCGACATCATCATTCCCACCCTCGTCGATCCCTCGATGGCTCCGCCCGGCAAGCACGTCATGAGTTGCTTCGTCCAGTACGCGCCGTACCACCTCGACCCTTCGCTCGGGACCTGGGATGACAATCGCGAGGCCTTTGGGGATGCGGTCGTGGACCGGATCAGCGAGTTCGCGCCGGACCTCAAGTCGAAGATCCTGCATCGGAACGTGCAGACGCCGTTGGACATCGAACGGACCACCGGCCTCACGGAGGGCAACATCTTCCAGGGCGAGCTGAGCCTCGAGCAGCTCTTCTTCAGCCGCCCGGTGCCCGGCTGGGCCCGTTTCCGCACGCCGGTTCGTGACCTCTGGCTGTGCGGCTCGGCAACCCATCCAGGCGGCGGGATCATGGGTGCCAACGGCCGAATCGCCGCGATGGAACTGCTCCGCTCGCGGGGCAGGAAGTTCAGCTCATGACGGCCTCGAGCGACACCCCGCTCGCCGCGCCGACACCCATCGCGATGCCGGCCACGCCACGCCCCGCACCGCGCTGGGACGTGGTGATCATCGGCGCCGGGCACAACGCACTGGTGGCCGCTACCTACCTCGCCAAGGGCGGGCTCAAGACCCTCGTCCTCGAGCGCCGGGATCGGGTGGGCGGCGCGGCCGACACGATGGAGCTCGGACCTCATCTCCAGATTCCGGCGCTCGCCCACACCGTCGGTCGCCTCCGACCCTCGGTCCATCGGGATCTCGACCTGAAGAAGCATGGGCTGTCGCTCATGGGCCCCGATGTCCGCGCGTTCGCGCCCTCTCCGGATGGGTCCGCGGTCGTCCTGTGGGGTGATGCCGCGAGGACGGCCGAGGGATTGCGCGACCGATCCGCGGCGGATGCCGACGCCTATGTCGGGTTCGATCGCCTTGTCCGGTCGATGGGCAAGTTTCTCGATGAGCTCGGACGCTCCGCGCCGCCGGACATCGATGCGCCCGGGATCGGTGACGCGATCACCGGCCTGAAGCTCGGCAAGGCGTTCCGAGGCCTCGGAAAGCATGATTCGCGGACGATCCTGCGAATCCTGCCGATGGCCGTGGCCGATCTCGTCGCGGAGACCTTCGAGACGGATGCCGTTCGCGCGGCCATCGCCTGGCGCGGCGTTCGATACAACGCTGTCGGGCCGTGGTCGGCTGGGACGGCGGCCATGCTCCTCATGGACTCGGCCGGCAACGATGGCGGCGCGGCCGGTGAAACGGTCTTTGCGCGCGGTGGGCCCGGGGCATTGTCGGCGGCGCTCGCTTCGGCAGCCCGCGCTGCCGGCGTCGAGATCCGGACCGGGGTCGAGGTCACCGCGATCACATCGAAGGACGGTCGGGCAACCGGCGTGGTCCTGGCTTCGGCAGAGTTGATCGCCGCCCGCGCGGTCGTCTCGGGCATCGATCCGAAACGAACGCTGGTCGGACTCGTCGACCCGGTGGCGCTGGGCCCGAGCCTTGGCTGGCGAGCCGGCAACATCCGGACCCCTGGCGTCGTCGCCAAGGTCAATCTGGCGCTCCGGGGCTTGCCGTTGTTCACGGCCGC
>JANMNF010000139.1:0-3850 GCA_031373765.1 Chloroflexota bacterium | reverse complement strand
CGCTTTCCGGATCCTGCGTGACACGGGGCTCGCAGAGGACGCACTGCAGAGCGCCCTCGTCAGCGCGTGGCGGCAGCTTCCGCATCTGCGAGATGTCGATCGCATCGAGGCCTGGTTCCATCGCGTCCTCGTCAATGCCTGCTACGTCGAGATCCGTCGGAATCGCCCGTGGGCAGCCAACGTCCGCGTCCTGCCCGATCTCGGGCCGTCGACCCCGGATACAACCCGTTCGGTAGTGGATCGCGACGAACTCGAACGAGCCTTCCGCCGGCTCCCGGTGGATCAGCGGGCGGTATTCGTGATGCACCACTACGTCGGGCTGTCACTGGTTGAGGTTGCCGACACGCTCGGGATCCCGGCCGGAACGGCCCGTTCACGCCTTCACTACGCCACGCGGGTACTACGGACCGCCATCGAGGCGGATCGCAAGCCTGTCACCGAGAAGGAAGGTCTGGCATGAGCGACGACCGGCGATTCGAGCGAGACGCTCGGGCCTGGTTGGAGATCGGCCCAACCGATGCCCCTGATCGAGTGGTCCAGGCGGCCCTCATTGAAATCGATACCACATCACAAGAGCGGGACTTCGGCGTCCCGTGGAGGTTGCCCATCATGTCCATGACATCTCGCCTTGCGGCTGCGGCCATCGTCGTCGTGGTGGCGGTCGGCGTCGCCTTCGTGTTCTTTCGGCCAGGGGCATCAGACGTCGGGAGTCCCAGCCCCTCGCCGCAAGTGACGGCCGCACCGACCCCTTCTGAAGCATCAAGCGTCACGGTCGCTGCATTCAAGAGTGCGCGCGACGCAATCTGCACCACAGGGACGGCACAGCGTGACCAGCTCAAGCCCCGGATGATCCGGGTTTACGCCGAGACGGCCACCGAGGCCGAGCGAGCAGACGGCATCGCGGCCATCGACGAATTCATCGTGATGGATGGACCACTCCTCGACGAGCTGGCCGCGCTGGAGGCCCCGCCGTCGCTCCACGATGGGCACGTGGCCAACGTCCAGCAGTTCCGGGACCAGCTGACGCTTGTCCGCGAAATCTCCCGACGCCTCCACGCCGGAGACTTCGCCGGAGCTCAGCCAATCGACGAGACGACCGACATCCTCGTCGGCGAGATCCAGGGCTGGGAGCAAAGCTACAACTTCCTGGCCTGCCCCTGACCCCGTCCGGTCGGCATCGCGCCCGACTAGACTGGCCTCCTCACCCGAGGAGGCCAGTCGTTCATGTACTACGTTCGTAACGGCAGCGTCCCGCCCCAGCGCCATACCCAGCACCGAAGGCCCGACGGCGGTCTGTATGCCGAGGAATTGTTCGGCGTCGAGGGCTTCACGGGCCGTAGCTCGCTCCTGTATCACCTGGTCCCGCCGACCGTCACGCACAGGATCGAGCCGGTTCGGCGCGTGAAGATCGAGGCGGCCGACGAGCCGGCCCATCGGCATCACCTGGTCAAGGCCTGGGATCTGCCGGTCAGCGGCGACATCGTGAGCGGCCGGGTGCCCCTGTTCTTCAACCACGACGTGGTCATGGGCATCGTGCGACCGGCCGGTCCGATGGAGCCGGGCCGCTTCTACCGCAACGGTGTCGCGGACGAGATGCTCTATGTCCACGAGGGCACCGGCGTGTGCGACACGATCTTCGGTCCGCTCCGCTACGGACCCGGCGACTACCTCGTGCTCCCGATCGGGACGACCTGGCGCCTGGATCCAGACGCCGGTTCGGAGCAGCGGATGCTGTGGCTCGAGTGCCCATCCGAGATCGAGCCGCCCAAGCGGTACCGGAATGACTACGGGCAGCTCCTGGAGCATTCGCCGTACTCCCAGCGGGACCTCCACGCGCCCGAGGACGTCGCGCCACGCGAAGAGACCGGCGAGTTCATCGTCGACGTCCGGTCGACGGATCGCGTCACCGCCTACCACTACCGGAGCCACCCGTTCGATCTCATCGGCTGGGACGGCTACCTGTGGCCGTTCCGCTTCAACATCGGCGACTTTCAGCCGATCACCGGCCGGGTCCACCAGCCACCGCCGGTCCACCAGACGTTCCAGGCCCGGAACTTCGTGGTCTGCTCGTTTGTCCCGCGCAAGTTCGACTACCACCCGCTCGCGATCCCCGCGCCGTACAACCACTCGAACATCAATTCGGACGAGGTCATCTACTACGTGGCGGGCAACTTCATGAGCCGGCGTGGCGTTGAGGTCGGGTCATTCACCGATCACCCGGCGGGTATTCCCCACGGCCCGCATCCGGGCACCGCCGAGGCATCGATCGGGCGCGAGGCGACGGAGGAACTCGCAGTCATGGTGGACACGTTCCATCCGCTCTTCCTGACCAAGGAGGCGATGGCTCTGGACGACGACCGCTATCCATATTCGTGGCTGCCGCCCGACGCGGCCGATGCCGCGAAGGAAGCTTCAGAACTCGCCGATCGAGGCCCCGAGGCGTTCCCGGACTGACTTCAGTGCACACCCATCGCTTCGACGAGTGCCTGGTTCACGACCCGGTCAGGCGAGCGGGTCCTCGAAGCGTAGGCCGGGAAAACGCGTGAAGTCACGATCCGTGGTGGCGAGACTCGCGCCATGTTCGATGGTGAGGGTGGCGAGGTGCGCATCCATGACCAGCGCGCCTCGAACCTTGGTCGTTGTCGCGCGCGCAGCCAGCGCTGCCCAATGGCGCTCACTCGGGTGCACCATCGACACGTTTGGCCGAGCCAACCACGACTCGACAATCTCCACGGCACGTGCCGTCTCCAGCGGTCGGTCGAAGACGCGTTGATCGGTGGTCAACCGAACGAAGGCCAGCAGGGTCATCAGCCCGAATCGAATATCCGGCTCGTCGCTCATGACGGCCTCGAACCAGTGCCTCGCCTTCTCGTGGCGAGGACTCGACGTGTCGTAGGCGTAGAGCAGCAGGTTAGCGTCGATGAGAATCATCGACGATCGGGGCCGTCGAGCGCCTCGAGCAGACCCTCGACGTCATCGAGGTCAAGGCCCGG
The DNA here is from genome assembly GCA_031373765.1 of Chloroflexota bacterium. GTDB lineage: Bacteria > Chloroflexota > Limnocylindria > Limnocylindrales > CSP1-4 > UBA5189. The sequence continues at coordinate 857 of JANMNF010000139.1, read as the reverse complement.
GCGGAGCCCGAGCGCCTTGGCTTGAACCTCGAATGGGCGCGGTCGAGTCCTGGGCGCCTCGAGGCCCGCCCGGAGCGCCCTGTTCACGACGGACCGGAACGGCAGGCCGGATCGCTGCGCCTCACGCTGGAGGCCGGCAGCCACGTCGTCGTCCAAGGTCAGTGTCGTTCGAGTTGGCACATCATGAAGACTGATGACAAGGCATCATGATGTCAAGCCTCTGATCTGACGCCGGATCTTCCCCATCACTCGACGATATCGGGCCACGCTTGCCCCCGGATCACCCGACGCGATTGACCGGCTTGCGGATGGCGCACAATGCCGGCCATGACTGACACCGCCCGCACGACCATTCGCCGCCGCATCCTGGCGGGAGAAACGCTGTTCGGCGCCTGGACCGATATGGCGTCTCCTGCCGCCACGGAGATCACCGGCAGTGCCGGCTACGACTGGTTGATCGCCGACCTCGAACATGGAGCGGGTACGGAAGCCGAGCTCATCCCGGTGCTCATGGCGACGGAGCTCACCGGCGCGGCGGCATTCGTGCGGCCTCAATCGGGAGAGCGGTTGCGCGTCGGGAGAGCGCTGGACCTCGGCGCCGCCGGAATCATGGTCCCGCGCCTCGATACCGCGGCCCAGGTCGAGGAGGCCGTTTCATTCCTGCGCTATCCGCCGGACGGCGTTCGTGGGGTGGCGCTGCGAACCCGCGGGGCACGCCTCGGCACGGTCGCCCATGCCGAGGTTCGGACCTTGAACCGTGACATCGTAGGCATCATTCAGATCGAGTCGCCGAGCGCAGTGCGCGAGGCGGACGCGATTGCCGCGATCGACGGCGTCGACGTCCTGTTCGTCGGCCC
>JANMNF010000138.1:0-1737 GCA_031373765.1 Chloroflexota bacterium | reverse complement strand
TGGTTGAAGAACAGGGGCACCCGGCCGCTCACGATGTCCCCGCCGACCGGCAGGTCCCAGGCCTTCACCAGGTGATGGCGATGGGCCGGCTCGTCGGCCGCGTCGATCTTGACGCGCCGAACCGGCTCGATCTTGTGGGTGACGGTCGGCGGCACGAGGTGGTAGAGCAGGGAACTTCGGCCCGTGAACCCCTCGACCCCGAACAGTTCCTCGGCGTAAAGCCCGCCGTCGGGCCGTCGGTGCTGCGTGTGGCGCTGGGGCGGGACGCTGCCATTGCGAACGTAGTACATGGAACGACTGGCCTCCTCGGATGTGGAGGCCAGTCTAGGGCGCTGGTCAGGGTTCGATCTGGATCGATTCGACGATCGCGCGAAGCTCGGCCTGGCGCTGCGGAGAAGTACCGACATAGTCCGTGCTCTGGACCACGACTCGAACGCCTTCGACATCGAGGATCCAGAGGTGCCAGCGGCTTCCGGGTCCTTGTGCGTAGATCCCGGGTTCCCAAGGGAAGTAGGACCTCGGACAGGCGGAGATATCGGGCGGGACTTGCAGGTCGACGTACTTGCCTGCGTTACCAGCGAGGGACACGTCCACGGGCGGTGTGACGTCAAGCTTCGGATGCGCCACCAGGGCGCTCACGAAGTCGTCGACGGTGGGCCCGACGAGGATGTTCGGTGGCGGTTCGTCCCCGCATGGCTCCGTGTACAGTCCCCCGCCCCGCGAGATGACCAGGCCAGCCCCCGAGGGTGGCGCTTTACCCTCGGACGCGTAGATCACGTGGACGGAACCCCCGATCCATCCGTCGGGAACCGTGAACGTGAAGCGCATCGTGTCGTCGGCGGGGTCCTCAGCGCACTCAGCCTGTCCGTAACAGAGGTCCATCCCACCGGGTCCGAACGGGACCTCGAAATAGCGGCCCGCCGACAGGCGTGCCTCGGGCGTGACCGCCATCGGAGATGGCGACGGAGTGGGTGACAGCGTGGGTGACGGCGCCGGTGATGGCGTAGGTGATGGCGTCGAGCCGAGCCCGCCGATTGAAGGTCCGGCGGGACCAAAGGCATAGATCGCGGCGCCGATCGCGAGCACGCCGATGACGGCGGCGGCAACGACGCGGACTGGAGCAGTCATTCTGGGCAACCTCCACGGGATCCGGAGATCCAGTTCCTGACTTGTCTGATCGATCTCGAGCAGGGCGGCCTCCACGACCCGGTCGGGAGCGTCCGTGGGTCCGAGCTCCAGCCACACTCGAGCGTTCTGCTCGAATCGACGGTCGTCGCTCATGCCAGGCCTTCCTTCTCGATTGGCTCGGTCCGTCCGGCCTCGACGGTCGTCCGGAGCGCCCGTGTTGCGTAATGGAGTCGCGAGCGGGCCGTGCCGGCTGGGATGCCCAGCGTTTCGGCAACCTCGACCAGCGACAGGCCGACGTAGTGGTGCATGACAAAGACCGCCCGCTGGTTCACCGGGAGCCGGCGGAAGGCCCGTTCGAGTTCGTCTCGATCGACCACCGAACGGGTCGTGTCCGGGGTCGATGGCCCGAGCTCGGGGAGGACGCGGACATTGGCCGCCCAGGGGCGATTTCGCCGGATCTCGACATAACAGGCATTGACGAGGACGCGATGGAACCAGGCCTCGATGCGATCGACATCTCGCAGATGCGGAAGCTGCCGCCACGCGCTGACGAGGGCGCTCTGCAGTGCGTCCTCTGCGAGCCCCGTGTCACGCAGGATCCGGAAAGCG
>JANMNF010000090.1:0-3639 GCA_031373765.1 Chloroflexota bacterium | reverse complement strand
GAGCGCCGGCCCGAGCTTCCAGGCGGCCATCTGGGCCGGGTAGTTCCACGGAATCACGGCGCCTACGACGCCGACCGGCTCGCGCGTGATCGTGGCAACGGTGCCCTCGGGCGACGGTGCGACCTGACCGTAGATCTTGTCCGTCGCCTCGGCGTGCCATCGAATGCAATTCGCGGTCTCGGGGACGTCGAGTCCGACGGTGTCGGTGATCGGCTTCCCGGCATCGATGGTCTCGATGAGCCCGATTTCTCGCCCGTTCGCCTCGATGAGGTCGGCCCAGCGAATGAGAATCCGCTTGCGATCGCCGGGGCTCATGCGCGACCAGACGCCCGAATCGGCCGCCTTCCGGGCGGCTGCGACCGCCGCGTCGACATCGGCAGGGCCGCCCTCGGCAACCTCGGCGATGGGCTGACCCGTAGCCGGGTTCTCGGTCACGAACCGTCGGCCGCCGGCGGCTTCGCGAAATTCGCCGCCGATGAATAGCTGCGTCCGCAACTTGAGCGCGGCGATTTCGGTGCGGGCTTGATCGATTTCCGGGCTCAGCGTGTCGGTCATTGGTTGATCGTACGACGCGCGCGGCTCATCATCACGCCCATGAACGAGTTTCCCCGTTACCCGCTCCTGTTCGGGCCGTCGCCCATTCATCGACTCGATCGGCTGACTGCGCATCTCGGCGGCGCCTCCGTGTGGGCCAAGCGCGAGGACGTCAATTCGGGTCTCGCATTCGGCGGCAACAAGACGCGCAAGCTCGAATATCTCCTTGCCGATGCGCTCGCCCAGGGCTGCGACACGCTCGTTTCGATCGGCGGCGTCCAGTCCAATCACACGCGGCAGGTTGCGGCCGCCGCGGCCGTTGCCGGCCTGAAGTGCGTGCTGATCCAGGAGAGCTGGGTCGATTGGCCGGATGTCACGTACGACCGCGTCGGCAACATCCTGCTGAGTCGGCTCATGGGCGCCGATGTGCGGCTGGTCAAGGCCGGGTTCGGGATCGGGTTCAAGGAGAGCTGGGAGGGGGCGCTCGCCGAGATCACGGCCTCGGGCGGCAAGCCCTACGCGATCCCGGCCGGCGCCTCGGACCACCCGCTCGGTGGTCTCGGGTTCGCGTCATGGGCGCGCGAGGTCGAGGAGCAGGAGCGCGAGCTCGGCGTGTTCTTCGATACGGTCATCGTCTGCTCGGTGACGGGTTCGACCCAGGCCGGGATGATCGCCGGCTTCGCGGACCGCGAGCGGCCGCGACGGGTCATCGGCATCGATGGCTCGGCCAAGCCGGTCGAGACGCGGGAACAGGTCGCGCGCATCGCGCGGTTCACGGCCGCGGCTATCGGCGTCGAGCGGGACTTGCGCGAGGACGAGATCCTCCTGGATGACCGCTATCACGCGGGGATCTATGGCATCCCGGATGCATCCACCCTCGCCGCGATGCGACTCGGCGCATCACTCGAGGGGATGATCACGGATCCGGTCTACGAGGGAAAGTCGCTGGCCGGGCTCATCGATCTTGTCGGCCGGCGCGAGATTCCCGCGGACTCGACGGTCCTCTACGCGCACCTCGGCGGCCAGCCCGCGCTCAACGCCTACGCCTCGCTGTTCAGCTGAGATCGTGGCGCGAGGCCGACCTCACCACGGTCGGCTGATCGCGCCACGGCTGGCCGACCGGGCCACGGCCGGCCACTGATGCGCCGAGTCGCATCACCGGGAGAAGGCATCGCCGTCGGGCCGTTCGGCCCGTCGGGCCGTCCGGCCTGCACCGCCGCGCCAGCTGCGCCAGCCGCGTTGACGAAGCGCTACTACGGCGCTACATTTGCGCTACACGAGCCCGCTGGCAAGTAACCACGAACCCTCGAGGAGGATCCAATGACCGTTGCAAGCCCATACGCGGATGAAGTCCGGCGCGTCCGTGCACTCGGCATCGAGACCGGGGACATCGCCCGTGCGACCGGTGCCGCGATGGCCACCGTCACCTCGTGGATCCGCTCGGAGCGACGCCCATCGGCCGGCTATCGCGACCGGCTCATGGATCTCGTGGCAATCGTCGATCGCCTCGCCACCACGATGGATGAGGCCTACGTCCCGCTCTGGCTGAACAAGCCGATCCCCGCCCTCGGCGATGAGCGGCCGCTTATTGCGATCCGGAAGGGCCGCTATCGGGACGTCTCGAAACTGGTCGCGGAGCTCGAAAACAGCTCGTTCGCCTGATCGTGCCGACCCGGAAGGTCGTGACGGGCGCCACCTTGCCGGCACCGCGGATCTCGGTCCGCGGCACCTGGTTCCGGATCGTTCGGGGCGGCGACGAGCCGTTCACCTGGACCCCGGAGCCGTCCGACGGACGCTGGCAGCGTGGCGATGTGGTCCGCGCGCTGTACCTCGCCGATACGGAGGCGACGGCATGGGCTGAGTGGTATCGCCACTCTGCCGAACTCGGCGTTCCGCCCGCCAACCGCATGCCTCGTGATATCTGGAAGGTCGCGGTCCGCGTCACCGACATCGCCGACCTGACCGCCGACGGCGTTCTCGCCGCGCACGGGATCAAGAAGCTGGCCCCGGCGCGACGCCAATGGCCGCAAATGCAGGGGGTAGGGGAGTCCTACTTCAAAGACGGGTGGCGAGGACTGGTGGCGCCATCAGCGGCCCATGTTGGCGGGCGCGTCCTGGCGATCTTCCGGCCGCTGCCTGCAGTACCCGGCCTGCGCCCGGTGCCGCCGGTCCGCCATTACGTCGAATTGCCACCCCTGCCGACGGGGCTGCGCACCTGAGGGAGCGGCCGCTCGAAACTACGGTGCGGGACTCTCGTCGGAGTCCGGGCTCTCGCTGGCCTCGGGCGCTTCGCTCGCGTCCGGAGCCTCACTGGCCTCGGCGCCCTGGTTCGCCTTGTCGTGAGCGTGCTTCACCTTGCACTGGCCGGGCGGGAAGCAATCCCCGAACCTGGCCTTGAAGCGATCGGCCTTCTCCTGGCTCCATCCCGGATGCAGCTTGCCGACGTGCTTCCAGCCGCCCGCCCAGGGGGGCTTGCCCGGTGCGCGAAGGGCGGTGCCATCAATGCTCACAACCCCGACATCGGTCGATCCCTCGCGCGTTTCGCCGATGATCGTCACCGATTTGCCGACGAACGGCTTCAACGGGTACTTGTCGCCGAAGAACCAGGCTGGGCCGGCGTGGAGCGTCCAGGTCTTGCTGCCGCTCTGGAGCGTGTAGGTCGTCTTGCCGGCGGCATCGGTCGTCGCGACGATCGAACCCTTGAGCGTGACCTCGACCTTCGGGGCCTTGGCCGCCTTGGTCTTGTCACCCTTGCCAGTGCCCGCGGACGCGGACGGCCCACTCAACGATGTCGGATCGGCGGCGAGCGCCGGCAGCGCCACGGCGAGCGCGAGGATGAGCAGGCCTACCGCGAATATCGGATGTCGACGCATGGCTGTACCGTATCGACTTCACCTTGCACGTGTGCTTTCCGGCGTCATGCGCCCGTCGATTTCGTTGCGTCCACGCACCACTTCAGGAGTCTGATTCCCGATGTCATCATCCGGTCCCATGCCCTCGCGTCGCGAACCGTGGACCGTGCGGGTCGCGATCTGGAGCGCCCGACATCGCTGGCCGGTGATCGCCCTCTGGTTCGTCATGACCATCGGGATGTTCGCGTCCAGC
>JANMNF010000065.1:0-3604 GCA_031373765.1 Chloroflexota bacterium | reverse complement strand
GTCCAGCCCGGTCTTGCTGCCGGGCCGCAGGCCGCCACCACCAGCACGATGGCCAGGGCCAGCAGGGTCTTCATTGGGAACTCCTTCGTGTCGGGTGAAGTTCCGGCGAGTGAACGACGTACCGTCCACCCGCCGGGATCGAGATCAGCGGAACAGGTCTGGGAGCTTCGCGACGATCGCCTTCGCGAGCGGATCGGCGATCATCTCCATGTGCTGGCCGGCCACTCGGTCGGCGGCAGCGACGGCATTCCAGTCCATCGTAGCCTGCGCGTCGACGATGGCCTTGGTGGTCAGGATGTGCTCCTGGGTGAGCTGCGTCAGCGCATCCTTCGGAAGATCCGTGGCACCAGCCAGGAAGTCGACGAACTGGGGCAGGTAGATGGTGGTCAGGTCGCTGACCGCCTTGTCCATCTTGGCCTGGTCGTGTGTGGCGACACCGGTCGTGTAATCGACGAAGAACCCGTTGTGGGCGCTCCAGATCGCGTTGAACGCGTCCTTGGCATCGGCCCCGTAGAGGCTGCCGATGGCCGCCCCGATGTCGGTGCCGTTCGTGTTGAGGGCCGTGCCCGCGGCAGCGAACTCATCCGAGCGTCCGCCGAGGGCGGCGCCGGTCGCGAACGACGCGAGGTAGAGGTGCTCCTGGAGGAGCTGGTTGAGCCCGACCCGAAGGTCGACGCCCTTGTTCACGGCCTCCCCGGTGAAGGTGTCAGGGAACTTCGCCGCGATGGCCGGAGCCAGCGCGTCGCCGATCATCTGCATGTGGGCGTAGGCGAGTCGGAGGTTGGCGTATGCCGCGGTCCAGTCGCCCTTGGCCTGAGCATCGACGATCGCCTTGGTCTGGAGGACGTGCTCGGTGGTGAGCTGCGTCACGGCATCCTTGGGGAGTCCGGTCGCGCCGACGATGAAGTCGGTGAACTGCGGGACGTAGATGGTGGTCAGGTCGCTGACCGCCTTGTCGATCTTGGCCTGGTCCTGAGTGGCGACACCGGTCGTGTAGTCGACGAAGAATCCGTTGTGGGCGCTCCAGATCGCGTTGAACGCGTCCTTGGCGCCAGCCCCGTAGACGGACCCGAGCATCGCGCCGATGTCGGTACCGTTGGTGTTGAGCAGTCCGCCGTACGCGGCGAACTCGTCCGAACGGCCGCCGAGGGCGGCGTCCGTGGCCTTGGCGGCGAGGATGATGTGCTCGCCGAGGGCGAGATCCAGCTTGGTCCGTAGGTCGGCTGCGGCCGAATCGGTCATGACCCCGGCCGTCGCGCCCGGGGACGCCGACGGATCGTGAGACATCATGGCGTCGGTTGGTGTGGGCTTGGCCGTCGGGGCCTGGGTCGCCGCTCCGCCGCACGCTGCGAACAGCACGACGGCGGCAGTGGAGAGCGCGATCGCTCGTAGATTCACGGGAAACCTCCTGGTTGATGGTGGATCGATCGCCGGGCTGGAGCCTTGGTCGGCCAGCCGGGTCGTGGTGGCAATCGGCATGGATACGTGCGCGGGCCCGAATCGGATGACGGGGCATTGCCCGTAGACTTCCGCGGATGACATCCCGGACCCCCGACGCGATCGACAACGGACTTCGCGCCAGCCTGCGCGGGCTCGATGCCGACGGGCGTCTCTTGTTCCTAACCCGCGTCCTCCGGATGTTCGGCTACGGGTTCCTGGCCGTGGTCCTCGTCCTGTACCTCGCGGCCCTCGGGCTCGAGGCGTTCGCGATCGGCGCCATCCTGACGCTGACCCTCGTCGGGGACACGCTCATCTCCCTGTGGTTGACCACGAACGCCGATCGCATCGGGCGGCGGCGGGTGCTCATCGTCGGGTCGCTGCTGATGCTCGGAGCCGGGCTTCTCTTCGCGGCCACGAGCTGGGTGCCGCTGCTGATCCTGGCCGCGACAATCGGCGTGATCAGCCCGACCGGCAATGAGGTCGGTCCGTTCCTCGCCGTCGAGCAGGCGGCGCTCAGCCAGGCGACCCCTGACAAGCGCCGGACGCCGACCTTCGCCTGGTACAACCTCGCTGGCTACGTGGCAACGGCGAGCGGGTCGCTGGCGGCGGGGCTGCTTGCCCAGGCCCTCCTTGGCTCCGGCGTGGCGCCGGTGGATGCGTACCGAGCGATCGTCATCGGTTATGCGATCGTCGGGCTGGCGATGGCCGTGGTCTTTGCGCGTGTCGGCCCGGGGGTAGAGGCCCCAATCATGCCGTCCGCCGACGATGGTATCCGCCGACGCCTGGGCCTCGGGCGATCGAAGGGGATCGTGGCGCGCCTGTCGATTCTGTTCTCGCTCGACAGCTTTGCCGGCGGTTTCGTGCCCCAGAGCCTCATGGCCTACTGGTTCCACCTCAAGTTCGGGGTCGAACCCGCGGTCCTCGGCACGATCTTCTTTGGAGCGAATCTGCTGGCGGCCGTCTCGTCTCTGTCAGCCTCGCGGATTGCGGCACGAATCGGCCTGGTGAACACCATGGTCTTCACCCACTTGCCCTCGAACGTGCTCCTGATCCTGGTTCCGCTCATGCCGACACTGCCGCTGGCGATCTTCGTGCTGCTGCTGCGTTTCACCCTCAGCCAGATGGACGTACCGACGCGCCAGTCCTATGTGATGGCGGTGGTTGAACCCGACGAGCGTGCCGCCGCGGCCGGGGTCACCGGGATCGCGAAGACCGCCGGCGCCGCGCTCTCGCCAGCTCTGTCCGCGCCACTGATCGCGAGTGCCGGATTCACAACGCTCCCGTTTGTCATCGCCGGGAGCCTGAAGATCGTCTATGACCTGTTGCTGTGGCGTGCGTTCCGGGCAAGGCCAGCGCCGGAGGAGCGGCGCTGATGAAGGGCGGGGCGGCCCTCGAGGCAGCGGACGTCAACAACGCGGACGCCTTCCGGCTGCTCGTTCAACATGCGGAGGGGTCCTCGGCGGCCAGCCGCGAGTTCGGCGCGATCGAGGCCATCGCGACCGGCGCGCCGTTTTCATTCTTCAATCCCATTCTTGCCCTCCGCGTCGCGAGCGCTCCGGTCGATCTCCGGCGGGCCGTCGGCTGGATGGACTCGTTCGGCCTCGCCTCAAGCATCCAGATCCGCGAGGATCGCGACCCGGGCCTCGTCGCGACAGCCAGGCGGCTCGGCTTCGAGATGAATCCGCGCCCAGTGCCGGTCTACGTCCTCGACCCGCTCCCGGTCGACGTTCCGCCGCCTCCCGAAGGCGTCGACCTCCGGGTTGGCGGACGCCAGCTCGCGGCGGACTGGTATGCGGGCAACGACGCCGGCCCGGCCCTCCGGAGCCTGTTTACGCCCAGCTTTCTCGACGATCCCCGCGTGCGGGCCGTCGTCGCGTATTTCGAAGAGCGGCCCGTTTCCACCGCTCTGGCGATTGCAGGTGGGGGCGTCATCGGCATCTACGCGGTCGGCACGCTGCCGGAGGTCAGGCGGCGCGGCATCGGCACGGCCGCGACATGGGCTGCCATACGCGCCGGTGCCGAGGCATGGAGTGCCACGACGGCCATTCTCCAGTCCAGCTCGATTGGCGAATCCGTCTACGAGGCGATGGGGTTCCGCCAGATCGGACGGTATCTCCAGTCCGAGAGACCGGTGAGCGGAGCTGAGCGCTCCTAGGAGCCTCGA
>JANMNF010000051.1:0-13342 GCA_031373765.1 Chloroflexota bacterium | reverse complement strand
ATCGCCGGGCAGGAGGACGACCTTCGCGTAGTCGCCCGGCTCGGCGTGCAGGTGGATCTGAGGCATCGATCCCTCCTTTCAGGTTCCGATGAGACGGTCGTGTTCGATGATGGTGCAGCGATCCATCACGACGGACAACCCGGCTGCCGCGGCAATTTCGCCGGCCTCCCGGCTGACGATCCCCAACTGTAGCCACAAACAACGGGCACCGACCTCGATGGCCTCGCGAGCGTGCACCGGGCAGGCTTCAGCGCGACGGAACACGTCGACGATGTCCACGGGACCGGTCGCTTCGACCGCGGCCTTGAGCGACGGAAAGGAGGGAATCCCGTCCACGAGGCTCTCACGAGGATTGACCGGCACGACGTCGTACCCGGCTCGCCGGAGCGCGACGAAGACGCCGAATGAGGGTCGAATCGGCCGGTTTGATGCGCCGATCATCGCAATTCGTGGTTTCGAGGCCAGCAGGGCGCGGATCTCGTCATCGCCCAGGAGTGGCACGCCAAGGCGGCCTTCGTGAAGGTCCTGGAGGTCGGCAACTCTCTCGTGGTCGGCTTGGCGATCGGGCATCCATCACCTCGGTTCATGCTGAAGGACGTGGGGCTGGTCATTTTCGCGTGCAGGCCGCACCATGCGCACGGGAGGCGCGAATTGCACCCGTCAACGGACGATCGTGCGGTAGCGTATTCTGCCCGCCACGACCGGTTCCACGACCCCGGAGAACCGGTCTCACAGGAGGAGAACAGATTGCGTAGTTCCAGCAGGCTGCTCGCGCTCGGCGCGACTGCGGCCATCATCTTTGCAGCGTGTGGCGGCGGAGCATCGACTGCCCCGTCAACCGCACCGACGGACGGAGCCTCCTCGGCCCCGACGGACGCCCCGGTCGAGAGCATGGCGCCGTTCAAGGCGTGCCTCGTGACCGACACCGGTGGACTCGGCGACAAGGGCTTCAACGACAACGCCCTGAAGGGCCTCAAGGACGCACTCGCGGCCGGCTCCGCGACCGAGGTCAAGAACCTCGAGTCCAAGAAGGACGCCGACTACGCGAGCAACATCGACCTGCTCGTGGTCGACGGCTGCAACCAGATCACGACGGTCGGCTTCAACATGGGCGACATCACCGGCACGAAGGCCAAAGAGAACACGGATATTGCGTTCTCGATCGTCGACTACGCCTATGACCCGGCCATCGCCAACGTCACCGGCATCGTCTTCGCAACGGAACAGGCGGGCATGCTCGCCGGTTACCTCGCAGCAGGCGTGTCGGCAACCGGAAAGATCGGGACCTACGGTGGTCTTCCGATCCCGCCGGTCACTGACTTCATGGACGGTCTCTACGCGGGCATCAAGTACTACAACCAGGAGAAGGGCAAGAACGTGACCCTCCTTGGCTGGACACCTGGTGTCGGAACAGCGGCCGGAACGGGCGTCTTCGCTCCCGCCGACAACCCCTGGGGCAATACCGACTTCGGTAACAACCAGGCCAAGGCGTTCTTCCAGGAAGGCGTCGATATCATCCTCCCGGTCGCGGGTGGCACCGGTATCGGTACCTTCACCGCCGCGAAGCAGGCTCAGGGCGAGGGCAAGAAGGTCTACGCGATTGGCGTCGACACTGACCAGTACCTCACCGCTCCCGGCTTCGAGAGCGTCATCCTTACTTCGATCATGAAGGTCATCGACAAGGCTGTTTCGGACGCGATCAAGCTCGCGCACGATGGCGGCCTCGGTGGCACGAACTACGTCGGGACCCTTGAGAACGGAGGCGTGGGGCTTGCCCCATTCCACGATCTCGCGGCAATGCTGCCAGCCGATCTCAGCGCAGGGCTTGATGCCCTGAAGGCGAAGATCATCGACGGTAGCGTCAAGGTCGCCGACTACAAGAAGTAGGACTCCGTCCACTCTTGGTCAGCAAGCTCCCTCGGCGTCCTCGACGCCGAGGGAGCAATGCAATCCAGCGTGTTTCCACGTCACCGCCATCTCCCAGTCGCGCTCCTGAGCCCATCCCAGCAGTCCGAGGTTGGCCCGACCGATGCGCCTGCGACTCGACGGCATCACGAAGCAATTTCCCGGCGTCCTTGCCAATGATCACGTCAGCATCGAGGTAGATCGCGGCGAGATCCTGGCCCTTCTCGGTGAGAACGGGGCCGGCAAGACGACCCTGATGAATATCCTGTCCGGCTTGTACCGGCCGGACGCGGGTCAGATCGTTGTCGATGACACGGTCCGGGCATTTCGTGATCCGGCGGAAGCGATCGCGGCGGGCATCGGCATGGTCCATCAGCACTTCATGCTCGTCCCGATCTTTGACGTCACCGATTCCGTGACGCTGGGGTCCGAGGTGACGCGCGGCCCCCTGGGCATCATCGACCGGCCGGCAGCCCGCGCCCGGATCGTCGAACTTTCCGAGACCTACGGGCTCGATGTCGATCCCGACGCCATGATCGAAGATCTGCCGGTGGGTGTCCGCCAACGTGTCGAGATTCTCAAGGCCCTCTACCGCCAATCGGACATCCTCGTCCTCGACGAGCCGTCCGCGGTCCTGACACCACAGGAGACCGACGAGCTGTTCGTGATCATCCGGAGCCTTGCGAAGGCCGGGACCGCGATCATCTTCATCTCCCACAAACTGAACGAGGTCCTCGAGATCGCCGACCGGATCACGGTCCTGCGCCTCGGCAAGGTCGTCGGCACGGTCATTCCCGCCGAAACGACGCAATCGGCGCTTGCCGAGATGATGGTTGGACGGCAGGTTCAGCTCACCGTCGAGCGCAAGGATGCCGCGCGCGGCCCGGTCGTTCTCGCCATCAACAAGCTCCAGGTCCGCGATGATCGCGGCGAGATCACGGTCAAGCACCTGGATCTCGAGGTCCACGCCGGCGAGATCGTCGCCGTCGCCGGTGTACAGGGCAACGGCCAGACGGAGTTCGTCGAGGCCCTGACGGGCCTCCGAGCCATCGATGCCGGCACGGTCTCCGTGGACGGCGTCGGTATTCCCTCGGACCCGCGGGCCATCGCCGATCTCGGGGTCGCGCACATTCCTGAGGATCGCCTTCGGGACGGCCTCGTCAGGGGTTTCACGGTCGCGGAGAACTACGTCCTCGACGCCTATCACCGCGAGCCGTATTCGAGTGGCATTCGCTTCCATCGCGAGGCCGTCGCGGCCGCTGCGACCCAGGCCGTTGCCGACTTCGATATCAGGACACCTTCGATCGGGACGGACGTCGGGTCGCTGTCCGGTGGCAACCAGCAGAAGGTCATCGTGGCCCGGGAGTTCGGGCGAACGGTCAAGCTCGTCGTGGCCTCGCAGCCAACCCGCGGGCTCGACGTCGGGTCGATCGAGTACATCCACCGGCGGATCGTCGAACAGCGGGATGCAGGCGTCGCGATCCTCATCGTCAGCACCGAACTGGATGAAGTGCTCGCTCTCGGGGATCGGGTTGCCGTGATGTATGACGGCGAGATCGTCGGGATCCTGCCGGCTGCCGAAGCCACGCGCGAAAAGGTCGGTCTGCTGATGGGTGGCGTGCGATGAGCCGGCTGCCGGTCGGACTTTCGGGCATCTTCTGGTCACTCGTGGCGATCGGGTTCGCCGTTCAGTTCTTCCTCGAGAAGGCCTACATCGCTCTTGGTGTGCAGGTCCTGATCCTGATCACGATCGTCGTCCTCAGTCGATCGATCCAGGGCCGGAACTTCCTCAACCGGATGAAGCTTCCAGTACTGGCGATCATTTCTGCCTTCATCGTCGGCGGCATCGTCCTGATCCTGAGCGATCTCGAGTTCTACACGAAGTTCGGCGCGGATCCCATCGGCACCCTCGCTGCGAGTCTGGGTCGAGTGGCGGAGGCCTATGGCGCCCTGATCGTCGGAGCGCTCGGCGACCCGGGCAAGATCACCACCGCATTCGCATCGGGCAGCGCCAACAAGATCGGTATCGCCCTTCGGCCCATCAGCGAGACATTCCTGGCCACGACGCCGCTGATCCTCGCGGGACTCGGGGTTGCCGTGGCGTTCCGATCGGGCGTCTTCAACATCGGTGCTGAGGGTCAGCTCAAGATCGGCGCGATGTTCGCCGTCTGGGCCGGGATCTGGATCCCGGTGCCGGGGCCGTTCCACATCCTGGTGGCACTCGTCGCGGGAATTGCGGGCGGGGCGTTTTGGGGGTTCATTCCGGGCATCCTGAAGGCCAAGACGGGCGCCCACGAGGTGATCACCACGATCATGCTCAACGCCATTGCCCAACAGATCATGCTGGCGCTGCTCCTGTCGCCGGTTCTTCAACCGGTTGGTGGAACCACGCCCATCAGCATGCCGATCCAGGAATCCGCGCAGCTCCCGCTGCTCCTTGATCTCCCCAAGCTGCGCGTGCATTTCGGTCTGGTCATCGCGCTGATCGCGGCGGCGTGGACGTCGTGGCTCATGTTCCGGACCACGAAGGGGTTTGAATTCCGGGCCGCTGGACTCAACCCGCGAGCGGCTGGGTACGCCGGCATGCACGCCGGTCGGACCGTCGTGCTGGCGATGGTCGTGTCGGGCGGCCTCGCCGGTCTAGCCGGCGCAGGCGAGGTGCTCGGCACCACGCATTACCTGTCACCGACCATCAGCCCGGGATACGGGTGGGATGCGATCTCCATCGCTCTTCTTGGCGGTACCAGGCCCGGCGGGGTGGTTGTGGCCGCGCTCCTGTTCGGCGCCCTTCGCGCCGGGGGGCCGGGTATGGCGCTGGCGACGGGCGTGCCGATCGACCTCCTCGCCTTCATCTCCGCGCTGGTGATCATGTTCGTCGCCGCTCCGCGGCTCGTACGCGAGATCTATCGCGTCAAGATCAATGCGACAGCCCCGAGCACGCCACGGCCAACGGAGACCCCGACGTGAGCGGAGCCGAGACGACCACCTCCCTGACGCTGCTCTCCGCCACCGAACGGCGAGCGCGGAACAACGGCCTCATCCGCGCTGGCACCTATGCCGTGGCCGGCCTCCTCGCCCTGTGGGTGGGTCTGGTTCGCGTTCCCGGGGACCAGCTCACCGTCTACAAGCTCGTCTTCGACGAGTCGGTCGTCCGTGTTCCCGACCTGTCGCTTCCTGTCGGGATGACCTTCGCCGCAGCTGGCGTGATCAGCCTGATCATGGCCGGCCTCCAGTTCCGGTCCCCGTCAGCCGAAACGTGGCGGCGCCTCATGGCCGTCACCATCTTCGCGCTGATCTTTGCGGTCCTCACCGGGATCCTGGGCGGCAAGGACCCAAGTCTCGTCGGCCTGACCTCGGCAATGGTGTCATTTGCCCTGCCGATCGTGTTCGCCGGTCTCGCTGCCATCCTGGGCGAGCGGTCGGGCGTCATGAACATCGGCATCGAGGGGATCATCCTGCTCGGCGCCTGCGCGACGTCGATCGGTGGATCGCTGCTGGGAAGCCCTCTTGCGGGGATCGGCATCGGGATCATCGCAGGCGCGCTGCTGGGGCTCCTCCTGGCCGTCCTGACCATTCGCTACCACGTCGATCAGGTCATCGCGGGTACCGTCCTCAACCTGGCGGCCGCCGGGATCACCACGTTCATGTACACACGCATCCTTCAGGTCAAGCCAGAGTGGAACCAGCCCGGCTTGATCGGCAACACGCCGATTCCGTTCCTGTCGGAGATCCCGATCATCGGGCCGACGTTCTTCAACGGCTCGTTCTTCCTGTACACGGGCTTCTTCCTCATCGTTGCCATGCAACTGGCGATCTATCGCACACGCTGGGGCCTTCGCCTTCGCGCCGTCGGCGAAAATCCCAAGGCCGCCGGAACGATCGGTATCGACGTCCTCAAGATCCGTTATCGCGCGCTGGCTGCGAGTGGAGCGGTGGCTGGAATTGCCGGGGCCTATCTCGTCGTCGTCTCAACCGGCTCATTCCAGATCGGCATGTCGGCCGGGATTGGGTTCATCGGCATCGCGGCGATGATCTTCGGCGGCTGGAACCCCGTCGGCATGGCCGGCGCAGCCCTGGTCTTCGGGTTTGCCCGATCGGCCGAGTCTCGGCTCGGGACGGTCGGCGTCGATGTCCCGACGGTATTCCTGAGCATCCTCCCGTACGTCGTGACGATCATCGTCGTGGCCGGTCTCGTCGGACGGGTCCGCGGTCCCGCGGCGGTCGGCCAACCGTACGAACAGGCCTGACGCGTCGAATGGCCCGATCCGGATATGGCGATTTCGAAAACGGTGCCGTCCCGACGTTCTACGCTGCCCCGCCGATCCCGAGAACGGCACCCCTCGGCACGGTGGCACGCCCGCTGCCGCTCATCATCGACAGCGACCCTGGTCTGGATGACGCGCTGGCGATCGGACTCGCCATTGCCCGCCCTGAGATCTTCCTCCTGGCCGTGACCACGGTCGGTGGCAACGCCGACGTCCGCCACTGCACGGAGAACGCGCTCCGGCTCCTCCACGCCTTCGGCCGGAGCGACATTCCGGTAGCGGAGGGAGCCGCAGGACCGCTCACTGGCGAGGTGGTTCGGGCGACGGCCATTCATGGCGAGGGCGGGATCGGGCGGACGGTGCTACCGAGTTCGCCGGTTGGCGTTCACCCAGATGGGGCGGTCGCACTCATGGCCCGGCTGCTGAGCGACTCCCCGGTACCCGTCGTGATCGCGCCCATCGGCCCGCTCACGAACATCGCCCTGTTGCTCCGACTCCATCCCGAGCTGACCGCGAAGATCGCCCACCTGTCCATCATGGGTGGGTCCATCGGCGAGGGCAACACGACGACCTCGGCTGAATTCAACATCTACGCGGACCCCGAAGCCGCAGACATCGTCTTCCGGTCCGGTGTCCCGATCACGATGATGGGCCTCGATGTCACGCACCAGGCCACCCTCGACGCTGCAGCCTCGCGGCGGATCAGGGACGCGGGGACGGCGTCCGGTCGCATCGCCGCCGAGCTTGTCGACTACGCGATCGAGCGGGTCGGGGAGTGGTATGGCGGAACGACGACCGCGATCCACGATGCCGTCGCCGTGGCGCATCTCGCAATCCCGGATCTCGTATCAGTTGCCGCCTATAACGTCCGCGTTGATACGACCGATGGGCCGGCTCGTGGGCGGACCGTGTGCGAGGGGCTGTCGTTCCGCCAGGAGCGGTACGGCCTGGCCGCGAACGCCGAGGTCGGAATCCGGATCGACCCGACGCGGTTCGAAGGCGTCCTCGTGGATGCCTTCGCCAACCTGCCCTGAGGCAGCGTCGGCATGCCATGGCGCGCGCGACAAATGTCATCCTCGGACTCATGGCCGCGGTCCTCGCCGGTTGCGCGCCATCGCCGAACGGCAGCGGGTCCCTCGGGCCGAGCGGGTCTAACGGCAGCGGGTCCCTCGGGCCAAGCGGGTCTACAGCCGCGAGCCAACCTGGCCCGGTGATGAGCCCCCAGACCCGCCTGCGCTACGTCGCCCTGGGGGATTCCTACACGATCGGCACCTCCGTCTCCATCGATGCCCGCTGGCCGGACCAACTCGTGGCGGCGCTCACGGCCGGGGGACCGGCCGGGGGATCGACTGCACTTGATCTCGTCGCCAACCTCGGGGTCAACGGCTACACGTCACGCGATGTCATCGACGCTGAGCTGCCCCAGGTCGCGTCGCTCCAACCGGAGTTCATCACGCTCCTGATCGGTGTCAACGACGTCGTCCAGGGCGTGCCGGCGGAGACCTACCGCGAAAACGTCCTCCGGATCCTCGATGACCTCGTCGGCCGGGTCGGTGCGGCCCGGATCATCGTCGTGACGACGCCCGACTACACGGTGACGCCAGCAGGCGCCGACTACGGCGATCCCACGACGCAGGCCGCGGGGATCCGGGAGAACAACTTGATTCTCTCGACCCTCGCCACCGCCCGCGGGATCACCGTCGTCGACATCTACGACATCTCCCTTGGTGCCGTAACGGACCGCTCCCTCGTTGCTTCCGACGGCCTGCACCCGAGTGGCGCGCAGTACGCCCGTTGGGTCGCGCGGATCGCGCCCGTCGCAGCCGGCCTGATCGGGCCCTGACCGGCGCACTGATGCCCTCCCGGCCGGCGACCCTCGACGACCTCGGTCTTGTTACCGAGACACTGGCGCTGGCGTTCATTCACGACCCAGTCTGGGGCGTCGCGCTCGCGAGACCTGATGGCGTGACGGTCCACCACGCGGCCTTCTGGCAGCTGTACGTCGAAGGTGCGCTCCGGTACTCGACCGTATTCATGACCGACGACGCCTCCGCCGTATCGGTCTGGATCCCACCCGACGGGACCGAGCTCTCGAACGCTGGCGAGGAAGCTGTCGAGAAGTTGGTCGTTGCCTCGCTCGAACCGGCTGCAGCACGAGCGATGGCCGAGTTATGGGAGCGGTTCGCCGCGAACCACCCGGAGGACGAGCCGCACGCCTACCTGAGCCTGTTGGCGACCCATCCAGACCATCGGGGCCAGGGCATCGGCCAGCGCCTCCTGGCGGACGACCTCGCCCGATGGGATTCCGCAGCGCTGCCGACGTACCTCGAGTCGACGAACCCCGGCAACGATCACCGGTATGAACGCGCCGGCTTCCGGCGGATCGGTCGCTTCCCGGCCGTGCTCGACGACGCCCCGATCTCCACGATGTGGCGGGTGCCACAGGCCCCGACACGGGCGTAGGGCCGGTTTCTGCGCTCGGCATCGAGACGGAGATAGGTACTGTGGCGCTGTGACCTGGAAACCGATGGTCGACGGCGGTACTGATCGGCGGCCAGATCAACCAAGACGTGTAGGCGTCTCGATTGGAGCCGGTTCGATAGGCCAGGGCAGGGAGCGCCCGGTTGACCATCACCATTGCGTGAGAAGCTGTTGCGGGTGTGTCATGATGGAGGCCGGGTCGCACCAGCAGACCTTCGGGATAGATCTTGCAGTGCGCAGGCCAGCGGTCGAAGTTGTTCGCGACGAAGTCCTGCAGGACGAGCCGGTGGTCAGCCGGGGTCGGCGGAAAGTCCTTCACGGGTCCATATGAGCAGAGCCGATGGTGGAGTCGGGCCATGTCGCCGTCATCCATACGATAGTCTTGCGCTCTGTGGCGTGTCCAGCAATCGGCCGTGCTACGGCGCGGATCAGGTTGCCGGAAGCCAGTGGTTGCGCCGGCGACCTAAGCGTACCCGACCGTGGCAGCGACCGACCCCCACTCGCCGGAGGCCACTCGGGCTACCATTGACCCCCCGATGACGACGTTGAGCGGCCGCGACTTCACGCAGCCCCACGTGTCAATAGGTGGGAGTTTGCGCACGTAGCCCTGACCGCGCTCGGTTGCCCTATGCGGATCGTCGAGTCCTTCGGATAGGCCGCCGACGCAGCGACGCGGGCCCCGCTGGGACCTCGACCGAGGCGACTCAACGAGCGCGTAGAGGGAGAGGCTAGTGGCGGACTCGCTGCCTCGAGTTCGAACGGAGTCGGACGCCTCCTGAATCAATCCGCGCTCGCGTCGCATCCCTCTGGCATGGTGGACACGATGGCGATCCAGAATGCCGAGATAGTGCGAGCGGCCGTGGAGGGCGACGAAGCGGCCTTCACGGAACTTGTTACGCGGCATCACCGTGATTTGCTGCGGGTCGCCTACGTCATCTGCCGGGACCCTGCCCTGGCGGAGGACTCGGCCCAGGCAGCGTGGGCGATCGCCTGGCGGCGGCTCGGCGACGTCAAGGAGCCAGGCCAGGTCCGCAGCTGGCTCGTCGCGGTCGCGGCGAACGAGGCACGCCGGATCATGCGTTCGCGCCGGCAAAGAATCCGCGAGATCTCGGTCGCCGACATCGAACTCGAAGTGGTGCCGGACCTCCGCTCGGATCCCCTTGCCGACGGCATTGCCAGCGCCGACCTGCGCCGCGTCCTCGCGTCTCTCGATCCTACCGACAGGGCCCTGATCGCCCTGCGCTACGTCGCCGAGCTGCGCTCCGACGAGATCGGGCGCGCACTCGGGATGTCGTCATCCGGCGCCCGCGGCCGTCTCTCGCGCCTGTTGCTTCGCCTTCGTGGAGAGCTTCGCGATGCATGACTTCGACCAGTTCGAGCGACGCCTCGCCGCTGCAATTCGCTCCGATGCCGACCAGGGCACCGCCAGGTTCGAACCCGCGTCGATCGCTCGTGCCGCGATCGCGAGTGGCCGCTCCCGGCCGCTCCGCGGCATCATGGGTACGGCTCTGACGTTCGGGCACCCCGCGATCGGCTTGGCGTATTTCCTGCTCGTCCTTGCGCTGGTCCTCGTAGTCGGGGCGATCGCCGCGGGCGCTTTTCGGGCGCAGCCGATCCTGCCCTCGGAGTGGACCACCACGAGCTCGATGATCGAGGCCCGGACCTGGCACACGGCCACGCTGTTGCCCGATGGGAACGTGCTCGTGACTGGTGGTAGCAACGGCACCGATCCTCTCGCCTCGGCTCAGCTGTACGAACCGGGCACGGGGTCCTGGGCCGCCACGGGCAGGATGTTCGAGGCACGAGCCGACCACACTGCGACATTGCTGCCCGATGGGAACGTGCTCGTCACTGGTGGTAGCAACGGCACCGAGCGTCTCGCATCCGCTCAGCTATACGACCCGAACACTGGCTCCTGGACCGCCACCTCCAGGATGGTCGAGGCCCGCACCGACCACACAGCCACGCTCCTGCTCGATGGCAGAGTGCTCGTGGCGGGCGGCTTCGGGGTCTCTTCCGCCGAGCTCTACGATCCGAAGAGTGGGAGGTGGGCTCCGACCGGGACGATGACCGTGGACCGTGCATACCACACGGCCACGCTCCTGCCGGATGGCAAGGTGCTTGTTGTCGGCGGGTTCGGTGGCGGCGACAACGCCGCCACCCGCTCCCTCACCTCGGCCGAGGTGTACGACCCAGTCACCGGGACCTGGACGCTTGCCGGAGCAATGGTTGAGTCCCGTGCCGGGCACACCGCCATGCTGCTCCCGAGCGGGCGCGTGCTCGTTGCGGGCGGGAGCAACGACGGCGGGAGCTACCACCCGACGGCCTCCGCCGAGCTGTACGACCCAGGCACTGGCTCGTGGACCGCGACGCGCAGCATGATTGTTGCCCGGGTCTACGCCGCGGCCACACTGCTGCCCGATGGCACGGTGCTCATCGCGGGTGGCTGGGGTCGGACGTCGAACGACGATCCAGGGGGCCCGGTCGCCCCCGCCGAGCTGTACCACTCCGACTCCGGATCCTGGACGTCCACCGCGAGGATGGTCGGCGCGCGCACCTACCCGACTGCCACGCTGCTCCAGGACGGCACGGTGCTCGTGACGGGTGGCAGGTCCAAACCCGCCCTCGGCATCTCCTTTGCCTCTGCCGAGCTCTACGGCTCGGCGAGCGGGACCCGATAGCCTGCCGCCATGCCCATAACCAAGGAGGAGCGTCCGATGAACCGGCTGTTCTCGTTCTTCGCCGTTGGCGCGCTCGTGGTGGGTTGCGCCACAGCCGCGCCGAGTCCGGCGGTCGTCGTCGCGCCGGTGCCGACCCCGGGCGCGTTGCTGGAGGGCTCGTGGCAGGTTCGCCTGACGGCAACTGAGCTCATCGCGGCTGGGGCATCTGCCGACGGCGCCCACAGCGCGGTCTACACGTGGACCTTCGAGGAGGGGCGAGCAATGATCGAGGTGCGCCCAGAAGGTGACGCGGCGATGGCGTGTGTGGCTGACATGGCTGCGACGGGCGAGCACGTCCGCCTCAGCTACGAGGGCGGAGGGCCTTGCGGGGGTGAAGTGGACACCATCCGTTGGGCGCTCGAGAGCGACGGCCTTCACCTGTCGCTGGTCGAAACGAACGCTGGCTTCGAGGCAAACAAGGCGTACTTGGAGGCGAAGCCCTGGCAGAGCGTCGATACGAGGCCGATCCCGACCGCGGCACCATGGCAGTCACGGTGCGAGCCCGGATGCCAGGGCCCCATCACACCCGGGACGTTCACATCGGTGGGGTTCCTGCCCGGGTTGCAGATGACGTTCGCCGACGAGACGTGGTTCAACACGGCCGACAACTCGGATGAGATCGAGTTCGACGCCACCTCGAGCTCGAACGCGCTTCGCCTCTGGCGAACGGCACGCGCTTCGTCAGAGACCGGAGGGGCGCTCCTGGATGTATCGGGAACGCCGGCCGCGTTGACCGCGTGGTTCGTCGGCAACGTTGACATGGTCGTGTCCGACCCGAAGGTCGTGACCATCGGCGGTGGCATCTCGGCCACGACGTTCAGCCTGCAGATCTCGGACACGTACGTGAACGTCGATCCGGGTTGCCCGTCCGACGTGCGCTCCTGCCTGAACGTCCTGTGGATCAACGACGGCCACGTCTTCGCGATCGGCTACGGTGAAGCAGTCCGGCTTTACTTGTTCACCGTCGGCTCGAGCAGCGAGGCGCAGACGGTCGTCACCTCTCTCGATGCTCATGACGACCGGAAGCTCGCCACGATGACGACGGATGTCGCGCCGATCCTCGAGAGCATCCGCTTCCTCGGTCCGTAACCTAGCGGTCTGTACCCAGTGGCGTGTTGCGGAACGGCCTCGCCGTCGTCCCAGGTGCCTGTCGTGATGCCAGCGCCGACCGTTTCCGTGGCACCCTCCATGCGGAGGGCCCAACGCCACGAAGGTCGGCGAGCGGTGCGACCGCTGGCGGAAGGCGACCTGGTCGGCGACCTGAACGTCCCGCACACGCCAGGGCAGACGCCTGGTCACCTGAGCTTGGTGCACGGAGCCACGGCGCTTCTCCTGATCGGCGACCTTGTTGGCAGCACGGATGGTGACCAACGACTTCGGGCCATCAGCCTTCACCGCGGACTCGGCACTCAACCGGGAGTCGCTGCGAGGCATGGTCGATCTCCAGCCTGTGGGTCCGGGTCGTGTCGCCCCGCTACGGCCAGTTGTGGTTCGACCACTACGTCCACGATCCGTTTCGGGATCCGAGGAAGGTGCCATCAGGGACCCAGTTGCGCCAGCCCGTCGTCGTCCGCTGTGGGCCGCCAGCAGGTGCCTACCCGTGCCAGCCGCCACCAGATGACGGCAGCGATGTCGAGGAGTGGCTCGACTTCACACTGCTCGAAGCGGCAGGACGCATGAGCGTGGGCGCGACCATCCGAGTTCGACGCTCGGACGACAAGGTCAACGGTCTCATCGCGCCCGTGGATCAGCCACCGCGATAGACAGCTTCGTGCGCGACCTCCCGGCCCGCCTGTGAAACAACCACCAGCCGGCAGCGACTACCATTGATCTCCCGATGACGACGCTGACCGGCCGCGACTTCACGCATCTCCACACCCACTCCGAGTTCAGCCTGCTCGATGGGCTCGGACGGATCCCGGACCTCGTCGATGAGGCCGGTGTTCAGGGCTTCGACAGCCTCGCGATCAC
>JANMNF010000359.1:0-1850 GCA_031373765.1 Chloroflexota bacterium | reverse complement strand
CGCTTTGATCACCACGATCGGGGGCCCGAGCGCCCGGAGCCCGCGTGCCAGATCGGCACTGCTTCCATCTCCGCTGCGACCGATCAGCAGCATTGCCTCTTCGGGCCCGGCGATCAGAACGTCCGCCTGGGACGCGAGTGGCAACAAGGCCGCCCGAGCATCAGTTTCCGCCCACAGACGTCGACGATAGTTCACATCCAGGCTGATCATCCGCCCCGCGCCCCTGGCGAGGGCGACCGCGGCGTCCACAGCCGCAGCGCAGGTCGCGGACAGGGCCGGCGTGATCCCGGTCATGTGCAGGATTCGCGCGGATCGCACGGTGGCAGCGTGCCGCTCGACGTCTGCAGGGGACAGGAACGACCCGGCCGAGCCGGCCCGGTAATAGCGAAGTTCGGCCTGACCGACCTGGGCGCGCGATCGCGCGAGGATCCCCGTTTGATGCGCCTGGTCGACGGTCACGCCGGTGACATCGACACCCTCTCCGCGCAGGCGGTGCACAACCGCCGTCCCGAAGCCGTCGTCGCCAACCCGCCCGAGGAATGCAGTCGAGCGACCGAGACGCGCAAGCCCGACGACGACGTTCGCCTCGGCTCCCGCGACATGAGCGTCGAACTGCCGAGACTCGGCGAGCGGTCCTGGCTGGGCTGCCACCATCGCCACCATGCACTCGCCAAGCGACACCACATCGAGAGATGGCCCGATGGGCAGCGGTTCGATCATTGGTCGGCCGAAACCGGCGCGACCGATTCGCGCGCCGCGTCGATGATCGCGCACAACGTCGTGGCGCGATCCTCAAGCGTGCGCAAGTCGGCTGCATTCGACAGCCAGGAACCCACGCCAACGGCCGCGGCACCGGCCGCGATAAGCGACGGCACGAGTTCCGGGGTGATCCCTCCCGTGGGGACCGTGCGGATGTCGGGAAACGGCCCCCGAAGTTCGGTGAGAAACTGAGGCCCGACGACCGACGCCGGGAAGATCTTCACGGCGCTGGCTCCGGCGCGCCACGCAGCGAGCACTTCAGTCGGGGTCATGGCTCCGGGAAGGTTCGGGACCCCCCGGGCCACAGCCCAACCGATGATCTCGACGTCCACGTGCGGCATGACGATGAATTGAGCACCCGCGTCGCGTGCCTGTTCGGCCGCTTCGACCGACAGCACCGTGCCCGCGCCGATCAAAACTTGATCGGGCCGGAAGCGACTCGCCAGGCTCTTGATGACATCGAGTGCATCCTCCGAGCTCAGGGGGATCTCAAAGGCGCGGACGCCGGATGCCCAAAGCACCTCCGCGACGGCGATCGCGTGGTCGCGTGGCATGCCGCGACCAATTGCCACGACCCCTGGCCCGGTGATGGCATCGGGAAGCTCAGGCCGCATGAGGGCGACACATCACGGGTTGGGACTGGTCTGACATCGCGGGCATTGTACGGATCTGTTTGCTGCTCGGCAGTCGCGCGGTGCTTGCCCGGCAGTCTCGTGGTGCGTGCCCGGCAGGTCACGTGGTGCGTGCCCGGTCTTCGATAGCGATCGAAGCGGCCACCACCAAACCACCGAGAAGGGTCGCAGCCTCCTCCTCTGCGACGTGCGCGTTGAGGTTGGGGTAGTCAGGACCTCATAGGCCTCCCCGAGCGACGTGTCGGTGAGCATGAGTTCGAAGGATTCGTTCAAAGGCGAACTCGATCAGGCGGCGGCTTTGATCGGCTCCGGCTCCGTCCCGGCTCGGATCCGCCGCGGTTGTCGGCTCCCGCGTCGACTGCATGGACGCCCCGAACACAGTCGGGCCCGTCAGGCCCCGGAGTCGGCCCGACTCGGCGTTCGTGTCACGTTCCGTCACGCTCCGACCGTGCGACGCCA
>JANMNF010000351.1:0-25554 GCA_031373765.1 Chloroflexota bacterium | reverse complement strand
TCGTTCGTGAAATTCGGGCTGCAGATCAGTTCGTTCACGTGGCCCGGGGGGCCGGCGCAGCTGGGCCCGACGCTGGCACGTGTTGTCCGAGCCGCGGATGATGCCGGGTTCGACTCGATCTGGGTCATGGACCATTTCTTCCAGATCCGTGGGGTCGGCCGGCCAGAAGAACCGATGCTGGACGGGATGACCGCGCTCGGCTACGTGGCCGCGCATTCAGACCGTGCCCGAATCGGGCTCATGGTCGGCGGAATTCACTATCGACAACCGGCACTCTGGATCAAGGCAGCCACAACGTTGGACGTGCTGAGCGGCGGCCGAGCCTGGTTCGGTATCGGTGCGGCCTGGAATCAGGAGGAGTCTGCCGGGCTGGGCTTTCCGTTTCCGTCGCTCGGGATACGCTTCGAGATGCTTGAGGACACCCTGAGGATGGCCCAAGCGATGTGGACGGGTGAACGGGGCACGGAGGAAGACTTCGCTGGCGATCACGTTCGTGCGACCCGACTGCTCAACTCGCCTCAGGCTCTCAGCCGCCCCAGGATTCCGATCATGATCGGGGGTGGCGGCGAACAGAAGACCCTGCGGCTGGTCGCGCAGTACGCCGACGCGTGCAATGTCTTCGGCGGTCCGGAGAAATTGCATCACAAGTATTCCGTCCTGCGACGCCATTGCGATGACCTCGGCCGTCCCTACGAGGACATCGAGCGGTCAACCCTCCAGAACGTCCACATCGATGCCAACGGGGCGAATGGCGCCGAGTCGCCGGCCCAGGTGACGGATCGATTTGCGGAGCTCGGGGATGCCGGCGCCCAGAGCGTCGTCTTCAGCGTCCGCGATGTCTGGCAGACGGACAAGCTGGACCTGCTTGGCAAGACCGTGCTCGCGGACCTGCGCCCGTCATGAAGACCTTCGCCCGGCTCGGACTGCTGATCGCGGTCCTCGGCGCCATCGTCTATCCCGTGCGGCTTGACGGTATCCCGAACCTGTTCCCGGGCGGCTTAGCGAACCTGTTCCCGGCCGGCACACCCACGCCGACCGGCGATACGGCCGTTGGACCTACGCCCTCGCCGACGGGCGGCGAGACGATCTTCACCCAGTCGCCCACCAGCACTGTCGGCTCCAGTGCCGGTCCTACGCCGCGGTTTTCCACGAGCCCGACGCCGACGGTGCGGTCCACTCCCGCCCCCACGCCCGTGCGAACGCCCGTTCCCACGCCCGTGCGAACGCCCGTGCCCACCCCGACCTCAACGATTGCGACCGGTGCATGGCCGAATGTCCGCCACATCTACCAGATCGTCTTCGAAAACACCGAGTCGACCAAGATCATCGGCAACCTCACGGATGCCCGCTACCTGAACTCACTGATCACGGCTTACGAGGTGGCGACCAACTACACCGCCGTTGCCAAGCCGTCCCAGCCCAACTATCTCGCGATGTTCGCCGGCTCGACGCTTGGCGTGACCGACAACAGCAACCACAACCTGACCGCCCCGAATCTCGCGGACCAGATCGAGGCATCGGGACGAGACTGGCGAGTCGCGGCCCAGAACTATCCACTGGGCTGCTTCACTGGCGCCTCGGCGTCCGGCGGTGCCGATGGGTCGGGCACCTATACCCGGAAGCACAACCCCGCGATCAGCTTCACCCAGATCTCGGGCGACCCGACCCGCTGCGCCAAGATCACCGACTTCGCGCACTTCAACCCGACGGTCGCCAACTATTGGATGATCGTGCCGAACCTGTGCATTTCGATGCACGACTGCTCGATCAAGACCGGTGACGCCTGGCTCAAGGGTTTCCTCCCGACCATTCTCGACTCGAGTGCCTTCAAGGCCGACGGGCTCATCATCATCACCTGGGACGAGGGATCGACTTCGATCGGCGGGGGCGGCAAGGTCGCCACGATCTTCATCAGCCCGAAGGGCAAGATCGTCTTCAGCTCCCCGACCGCCCACAACCACTACTCCCTGCTGCATACCATCCAGGGGCTGTGGGGCCTGCCCTGTCTGGCCAAGACATGCTCGGCCAACACGATGCGAGAATTCTTCCCGTGAGCCGGTCCGTCGGGCCGAAGGCACACGGAGTCGTATACTCCCCTGGGGTATCGAGAAGCGTGCTACGATTGGGCAAATGACAGATTCGAACGCATCCTCCCCGTTCGGGGGGCTCTCCATTTCTTTCGCTCCAGACGCCCCGGCTTCGGCGGCCGGAGCCCCGATCTCGATCTCGGATCGACCGGGACGAACGGAGGCCAAGGTCGTGATCGTCGGATCGGGGCCAGCCGGCCTGACCGCGGCCATCTATGCCGCTCGGGCCAACCTCGAACCAATCGTGATTGCCGGTTCCGCCGCCGGTGGCCAGTTGATGCTGACCAGCGACGTCGAGAACTACCCGGGTTTTCCGGATGGCATCCAGGGACCCGAGCTCATGGCCGCCTTCCGGGTGCAGGCCGAGCGATTCGGGACCCACATCGTTGACGTCGATGTCGAGCGGGTCGATTTCTCGAGCCGACCATTCCGGCTCTGGGCACGGGGTGTCGAGTACCGGGCCCAGTCGGTCATCGTCGCGACCGGTGCATCGGCGATGTGGCTTGGCCTCGAGAGCGAGACGCGGCTGCGCGGTCGTGGAGTTTCGGCCTGCGCAACGTGCGATGGGTTCTTCTTCAAGGACCGCGAGATTGCCGTGGTCGGTGGTGGCGACACTGCGTTCGAAGAGGCGAATTACCTGACCCGATTTGCGACGAAGGTCCACATGCTCCACCGGCGTGACGAGTTCCGGGCCAGCCGGATCATGGTCGACCGGGCGCTCGCCAATCCGAAGATCGAAGTCCACACGAATACCGGCATCGACGAAGTGCTCGGCGAATCGAAGGTCGAGGGCCTCGCCCTCCGGGACACGGTCACCGGCGAGGAGCGAAATCTCCCGGTTCAGGGCCTGTTCATCGCGATCGGCCACAAGCCGAACACGGAGGCGTTCGCCGACGTCCTCGAGGTCGATGCCAAGGGCTACCTCGTCGTCCAGGACGAGACGAACTCGAAGATCGAGGGCGTCTTCATCGCCGGCGATGTCCACGACCATCGCTACCGCCAGGCGGTGACGGCGGCCGGCGACGGTTGCCGGGCTGCCATCGATGCCGAGCGCTGGCTGGAGGCACAGGGCATCACGGAGGCCAACACGCTGACAGCGTGGTGAACCTCACCACCGGTCCTCTGGCCCCCGAAACGGGACCGCGAGGCCTCGCCCGATCGGTGATCCCATGACGTTCCGCGGCGGTTTCCACGGTGGTGGATCCGGGCCTGAGTACGTGCCCGTTCCGCGTGAGCGTCGCGCCCACACGATCCGGCGCATCGTCGCCTTCTTCCGGCCCTACCGAGTGCAGGTCGGGGTCGTCACGATCGCCATCCTGCTCACAAGCGGTCTCGGGATCATCAACCCGATCCTACTCAAGCTCCTGATCGACGATGCCATTCCGAATCTCGATTTCGGGCGGCTCAACCTGTACGTCGGCCTGATGATCGCGATGCCGATCATCTCGGGCCTCATCGGCCTCGGTCAGAGCTATCTCAACAACGTCATCGGCCAGAACGTCATGCAGGACCTTCGAGCCGCCCTGTATTCGCACCTCCAGCGCATGCCGCTGCGCTTCTTCACCGAGACCAAGACGGGCGAGATCCAGAGCCGCCTCGCCAACGATGTCGGTGGCGTTCAGAGCGTCGTCACGGACACCGCGTCGTCAGTCACGGCCAACCTCGCCGTGGCGATCAGCACGGTCATCGCGATGCTCATCATCGACTGGCGCCTCACGGCGCTGTCGCTGGGCATGCTGCCGTTCTTCATGTACCTGACCTATCGAGTCGGCAAGGTTCGCCGTGAGGTGAGCGGCGAGACCCAGAAGTCGCTGGCCGAACTTTCCGCGGTCACCGAGGAGACGCTGTCGGTTTCGGGGATGCTGCTGTCCAAGACCTTCGGCCAGCAGGGCGCCGCCGTCACCCGGTTCATCCGACTGAACAAGCGGCTCGCGGCCCTCCAGATCCGTCAGGCCATGGTCGGTCGCTGGTTCTTCATGATCGTGGGGACGGTCTTCAGCATCACGCCGGCGTTCGTTTACTGGCTTGCGGGTTGGCTCGCGATCAACGGCGACCCATCGGCGCCCACGATCGGGGACATCGTGGCGTTCACGACGCTCCAGTCACGACTCTTCTTTCCGCTCGGCCAGCTCCTCGGGGTCCAGGTGGAGATCCAGGGCGCACTGGCCCTGTTCGATCGGATCTTCGAGTACCTCGAGATGGACCCGGAGATCGTGGACGCGCCCGATGCCGTCGCGCTGGATCCGGCAACGGTCCAAGGTGCCGTCCGCTTCCGCGACGTCGCGTTCCGGTATCCGGTAGCCCCGCCCATCGTCAAGGCCGCCGACCCGCACGCGGCCGATCCACACGAGGCGGACGCAAGCGCAGCGGCGGCCGCGGAACCCGCACCGGCAGAGAACGCCCCGGCCGAGCACGCGCCCTCGGAGCATGCCCAGCCGTTCGGCATCGAAGGGATCGATTTCGAGGCGGCCGCGGGCGAGCTCGTGGCACTCGTCGGGCCATCCGGGTCGGGCAAGACGACTACGACCTACCTCCTGCCTCGGCTGTATGACGTCGCCTCGGGCTCGATCGAGATCGACGGCACGGACATTCGCCAGCTGACCCTGCAGTCCCTCGGCTCGGTGATCGGGTTCGTCACGCAGGAGACGTACCTGTTCCACTCAAGCGTCCGCGACAACCTGCTCTACGCCAAGCCAGAGGCGTCGCAGGCCGAATTGGAAGCCGCCGCTCGAGCCGCCGCCATCCACGACCGGGTCATGGAACTCCCGGACGGTTACGACACAATCGTCGGCGAGCGTGGCTACAAGCTGTCGGGCGGCGAGAAGCAACGGATCGCGATCGCCCGGGTGCTCCTCAAGGATCCCCGCATCCTGATCCTCGATGAGGCGACCTCGGCCCTCGACACGGTCAGTGAGCGGCTGATCCAGGCCGCCCTCGAGAAGCTCGAGCGTGGTCGCACCACGATCGCCATCGCCCATCGCCTGTCCACGATCCTGCGCGCGAACCTGATCCTCGTCTATGACCGCGGCCGGATCGTGGAGCGCGGATCGCACGCGGAGCTCCTTGCCGCGAACGGCCTGTACGCACGGCTGTATCACGAGCAGTTCGAAGGCCCGCGCCGGACGCGCGAGGCGTCGCAATCGACCAACAACGGAGGCGGCGACCCAGCGGCATGATGCCGTCCGGTCTACGATCGGCCTGCGTCCACAGTACGACCTGGAGATGATCGACGATGCCCACCATCAGGACCGCGACGCTCGTTCACGAGCACGGCATGGCGTTTGCCGCGACCACCGGAACCGGGCGCGCCTTTCGGTGGGGCGATGACGAGGCGATCCCGGAACTGAGCCCGGTCGAGACAGTCGCGGTCGCGCTCGCGGCGTGCAGTGCCATGGATGTCGTGTCCATCGCCACCAAAAAGCGTCAGCGGATCACTGCCTACTCAGTCCAGGTCCACGCGGAACAACGGGACGAATATCCGCAGATCCTGACCCGTATCGACGTGACCCATGAGGTCGAAGGACCGAACGTGGACGAGGGGGCAATCCGTCGCAGCATCGAGCTCTCGGCGACCAAGTACTGCCCTGTGAACGCCATGCTGTCCGCCGGAGCCACCGAGGTCCACCATCGCTACGTCATCCGCGGTACCGGAGCTACCCCGTTCGAGGCAAGCGGCGAAGTCGTGGTCACCGGACCGTACCGTCGTCCGGATGTGATTCCAGGCTGAGGTCGGCCCGGGCCCGCGGGCTCCCGGCCCGCAACGGCTCGGCGACAAGGGCCGGCGGGCCTCCGGTGATGCATGACTATTCATCATTCTGTATAGTCATGCGTCCATGGAGATGCTCGACGGTGGTTCGCACGCGCCCGGAGACCCGATCCGCGTCGGCGTGATCGGCGCGACCGGGTATGTCGGCGGGGAGCTGGTCCGGCTGCTGGATCGTCATCCAGCCGTGAACCTGGTCGGGCTCACCGGTCGTGATCGAACGGGCGATGCGATCGGCAGCGTGCATCCCCATCTGTCGACGACTGGTCTCACGCTCGATGGGGACTTGAAGTCCGAGGTCGATGCGGTCTTTCTCGCGCTTCCCCACGGCACGGCGGCGGCTCGTGTCGGCGCATTCCTGGAACGCGGCATCACCGTCATCGACCAGGGTCCGGACTTCCGGTTGCACGACGCGGCCGACTACCCGCGCTGGTACGGGTTCGAACATCCGCATCCCGAATTGCTGTCCAGGGCCGTATTCGGATTGCCCGAACTTCATCGTGCGGAACTCGTTGCCGCCGGGGCCGAGCGGGCCGCAGGGGTCCCGGCCCTCGTCGGGTCCCCGGGCTGCTACCCGACGGCCACGATCCTTGCTCTGGCGCCGCTGGCTCGAGCGGGATTGATCGCTGACCTGGTGGTCGACGCGAAAAGCGGCGTGAGCGGGGCCGGGCGCGAAGCCAAGGCCGAGATGCTCTTCGCCGAGGTCAACGAGAGCGTTCGCGCGTATGGCGTCTTTTCGCATCGGCACACGGCCGAGATGGAGCAGGAACTCGGGGCGCTCGCGGAGGGCACCGGGACGGAATCGGCGCTTGCCGGAATCGCCTTCCTGCCACACCTGATTCCGATGACGCGCGGCATCCTGGCCTCCTGCCACGTCCGCCCGACCCGCGCGATCTCCCAGGCCGAGCTCGATGATCTTTATGCAGGTGCGTATGCCGACGAACCGTTCGTGAGCGTCGTCGCCGCGCCGCCGGCTACGGGGCATGTCCTCGGCAGCAACCACGTCCGCGTCCACGTGCAGGTTGATGAGCGGACTGGGCGCATCCTCGCGCTCGGCGTGATCGACAACCTCGTGAAGGGCGCTGCGGGCCAGGGTGTCCAGGCGTTGAACCTGGTGTTCGGCCTCCCGGAGACGACAGGGCTCGAAGCCCTGCCGCTGGCGCCATGACGCTCATCAATCAGCACGGCAACCGCTCCCCTGCTCATTCGGGGCTCCCTATCGTCGCGCGCCTGGCCCGGATTCCCGCAGGCTTCGTCGCCGGAGGCCGGGCGGCCGGGATCAAGGCCAGCGGGCGTCCAGATCTCGCGCTGATCGCGAGCGCCGGCGAGGCGCTGGCTGCCGCCGCTGTCTTCACGCCGAACATGTTCGCCGCCGCGCCGGTACGTCGGTCGAAGGCTGTCCTGGCGGCTTCGAACGGCTGGGTACGAGCTGTCGTATCGACCAGCGGATCAGCCAACGCGGCCACGGGACGCGCCGGGGACGAGGATCAGATCCGGGTCGGCGAGATCGTCGCGACGGCCCTCGGTATTGAGGATCTCGCGGTGCTGCATCTCTCGACCGGGATCATCGGAACGCGGCTGCCTCTCGACAAGGTCGAAGCGGGCGTCGGGATCCTGGCCCTGGCCCTCACGCCGACCGATGAAGGCCTGGAGGCCGCCGCTACGGCCCTGCGGACGACCGACACCAGGACCAAGTCTGCAACCGTGATCGTTGCGCTGCCCCAGGTGGCTGGCGGCACGTCCGAGGTACGCGTCACGGGAATCGCCAAGGGCGTCGGGATGATCCATCCCAACATGGCCACGATGCTGTCGGTGATCCTGACCGATGCTGCTGCATCCCCGGAGCTGCTGTCTTCAATCCTTCGGCCCGCAGCGGCTCGGACCTGGAACCAGTTGTCCGTCGATGGCGATACGAGCACAAATGACACTGTGTTCCTGCTCGCCTCGGGCGCCTCGGCCGCGGATCCGGTGCTCACAGGGACTCCGGCCGCCGACGCGCTGGCACGCGCCGTTGAGGCGGTGGCTCGCGACCTCGCGCGCCAGCAGGCGGCAGACGGCGAGGGTGCCACGTGCCTGCTGACCTGCGAGGTGACCGGCGCGGCCAACGACGCCGATGCCCGAGCCGTGGCGCGGGCGGTCATCTCGAGCAGCCTGGTCAAGGCAGCGGCCCACGGGAAGGACCCGAACTGGGGTCGTATAGCGGGCGCGGCCGGCAATGCAAAGCTCGCGAGCCGCGCCGTCCTCGAGGCGAGCGGCGTGGACTCGGAAGCGGCCCGCGCGCGGGCAGGTACGGCTGCGGCACTGGATCCGGATCGCCTTCGGATCAGGATCGCTGGTCATCTCGTGTTCGACGGCACCGCCGGCGGCCCGCAGCCGTTCGATCGGGCCGCGGCCCGCGAGGCAATGAACGGCGCCGAAATCATGATCGGCCTCGATCTCGGGCTTGGAGCGGGGTCGGGCGAGGCCTTCGGATGCGATCTCACGGAAACCTACGTACGCGAGAACTCGGAGTACACGACATGAGCGAGACTGTCGTCGTCAAGCTCGGCGGCACCACGATCGCCGACCAGGCACCCGTCCTCGCGGAGGTCGCGGCGCTGGCTCGGCGGCGTCCGGTCATCCTCGTCCACGGCGGCGGCAAGCGTCTCACCGAGTGGCTGGAACGGATGGGTGTCGTGTCGCAGTTCCGGGGCGGCCTCCGGGTGACCGACGCGGCTTCGCTCGAGGTGGCCGCTGCGGTTCTCCGAGGCGTCATCAACAGTGAGCTGGTCTCGGGGCTGCGTGCCCTGGGCGTGGATGCGGTGGGCCTGTCGGGCGTGGATGGGGGCCTGCTGATCGCCGAACGCGTCGAGGATCTCGGGTTCGTCGCCCGGGTCGTCGGGCTGCGGCGGGATCTTCTCGATGCACTGATGGTCGCCGGCCAGGTCCCGGTAGTGGCGCCGCTCGCCCGCGACGAGGACGGGATCGTCTGCAACGTGAACGCCGATGACGTCGCTGCGGGGATCGCCGCCGGTATCGGGGCGCGGCAGCTCATCCTGATGACCGACGTCGACGGTGTCCGCGACGCCTCGGGCCAGAAGCTCGACACGCTCACGGCAGCTGAAGCCGAATTGCTGATCGAGAGCGGCACAATCGCCGGGGGCATGGTCGCCAAGGTGCGGGCCGCGCTGGGCGCATTGGCGTGGGAGGGTACCGAGGCGATCATCGCCGACGGCACGTTGCCCGGCGCGGTTGGGCGCGCGCTCGACGATCCGAGCTTCGGGACGCGCCTTACGGTCGGCCGATCGGCAAGGACCAGTGGCGTCGGAGCATCGTGAAAATGGCAACAGCGCTCGGAACCGGGCTCGTCGGCAAGCGCGATCGACAGCGAATCATCCGGGAGATCGTGGCCCGCGAAGGCATCGGGAGCCAGCAGGAGCTCGCCGATCGACTCGCGGCGCGTGGTTTCGTGGTGACCCAGGCCACGGTATCGAGGGATATCGCCGAGCTCGGCCTGGCCAAGGTCTCGCGCGGAGATCGCCACCTCTACGTGCTTGCAGACGATCTCGCCCGCTCCCCGTCCGATGGCGACGAACACCTTCGGCGGATCCTGTCGGACATTCCCGTGACGGTCGGGCGGAGTGGCCTCATCCTTGTCCTGACCGGAACACCCGGCACGGCAGCCGTCATTGCCCAGGCGATCGACGAATCCGCACTGACCCAGCAGGTCGGCACGGTTGCTGGCGACAACACGCTCCTCGTGCTCTTCGCGGACGAGCCCGCCCTCGAGCGGTGGCTCGCCCGCTTCACCGAATTACAGTCGCCGACCGCCCCGGGCGCCGGCACGGAGGGAATCCGATGAAGAAGGTTGTTCTCGCCTACTCGGGCGGTCTCGATACGTCCGTCGCGGTCGCCTGGCTCAGGGAACAGCACGATGTCGAGGTCATCACGCTGACCGTCGATGTCGGAGGCGGATCGCTCCGCCTGGGCGTCGAGCGCAGGGCCATATCCGCAGGCGCCTCACGTGCCTACGTTGTCGATGCCCGAGAACGGTTCATCACCGACTTCGTCTGGCCGCATCTCCAGGCCAACGCGCTCTACCAGGGTGCCTACCCACTCGCGACAGCCCTGGCTCGACCGCTTATCGCCCAGCTCCTCGTGGAGGTTGCCCAGAAGGAGGGCGCCGATGCGGTTGCGCACGGCTGCACCGGCAAGGGCAACGACCAGGTTCGCTTCGATGTTGCCGTCCATGCGCTCGATCCCGGGCTCAGCGTCGTCGCTCCGATGCGGGTGGGGATGGGCCTGACGCGGGACCAGGAGATTGACTACGCCGCCGAGCGAGGCATCGAAATCCCGATCACCAAGGCCTCGCCCTATTCGATCGACGTCAACCTGTGGGGCCGCTCCTGCGAGACGGGCGTGCTCGAGGACCCATGGGTCACGCCTCCCCCCGACGCCTACGAATGGACGGTCGCCGCGTCCGCGGCACCGGATCCGGTCGAAGTCACGATCTCGTTCGAAGGTGGCATCCCGGTCGCGCTCGATGGCGCATTCCTGCCGCCGGTCGAACTCGTGGATCGGCTCCACGTGCTCGGCGGGGCGCATGGCGTCGGGCGCGTCGATCACGTCGAAGATCGACTCGTCGGCATCAAGAGCCGCGAGATCTACGAGACGCCGGCTGCCACGATCCTCCACGCGGCGCATCGAGCGCTCGAGGGACTGACCCTGTCCAAGGACACGCTCCGGTTCAATCGGTTGGTCGCCGACGAACATGCCCAGCTGACCTACGACGGGCTGTGGTTCTCGGCCCTCCACCGGGACCTGCGCGGCTACATTCTGTCCTCGCAGCGGGTCGTGTCCGGCGACGTCCGGATGCGCCTGGATCATGGATCGGCCGTCGTTGCGGGTCGACAGTCGCCGCTGTCGCTGTACGACCGCAATCTCGCAACCTACGACGAGGGCGATGCGTTCGATCACGCCTCGGCTGTCGGCTTCATCGAGATCTTCGGATTGCCGCTCCGGGTCGAGGCAGCGCGCCATGGTGCCGTCGGCAAGCACCACGGTGCCGCCTGGGCCTGGACGCCTCCCCTGCTGGCCGAACTCCCGACGACCGTCCAGGATCAAGGCGCAAGCTAGGTCGGGCGGCTCGGGTTCAGTCGACCCCCCATCCGGGAGATGTCCCTCGCCGTCATATATGCCACTCGTGGACATGTATGCCAATTGTTGTGGCTTGTGTGCCCCTCGCGGCCATGGATGTGCCTCGCGGACATATATGCCACTCGTGGTCATTTGTTCAGTGCTCTCAAGCGGCCGCGAGCCGCCTGGCCTTGGTCGGCGGATCCGTGAAGCCCCCGACGTGCGCCGGATCGTAAGGCTCAGATGACCGAGGGGTAAGGGCGCGTCGAGTCGGCTGCGAGACACTCATGCCGAGATGCTCCTGACTCGTCCGTTTGATCAGTATGCCGAGGCGACCCGCGATGACATGGTCCGTGAGGGCATGACCGTGATCGGCGAGCTCGTTCGCACGAGTCGCCTGGATCTGGGC
Organism: Chloroflexota bacterium; assembly: GCA_031373765.1. Lineage (GTDB taxonomy): Bacteria > Chloroflexota > Limnocylindria > Limnocylindrales > CSP1-4 > UBA5189. The sequence continues at coordinate 14,180 of JANMNF010000351.1, read as the reverse complement.
CTTTCGCAGCGGCAGTTGGCGTGGCGCGTGAGCATGTCGCAGTCGACGATCTCGCGACTCGAGTCGGGCACGCTCCGTGGGATGCGCCTGAAAAGGCTCGCCCTTGTCCTCGGGGTCCTGCGGCTCGACCCGAGGTCCGTTCACTTCGGCGAACCGCCAGCGCCACGTCGGCGCCTGCCCGGCCAGACCTCTGAGTCGACGCTCCGCCTGACCGATCCGCTCCGCCGACGTCCGTATTCGTATTACAGCGAGTGGCATCTCGTGGCGGAGACATCGTCCCGCGTCGGAGCTCAGGTCAGCCCTGAGATCGCGCGGGACGCCCGCGCAGCAGGGCAAAGCTAGAATGACGGCCCTACGAACCAGCCGCACCTGGGGGCCCCTGATGTCATTCAATCCCGGAGCCGATCTCGATCCCGGTCAGGTCCGGGATATTCGTGGCCGTCGCGGAGCCACGGGCATGGCCGTGGGTGGCGGCGGCCTGGGCCTGATCCTCGTGATTGCCTACCTGGTGCTCGGCGGTGATCCCGCCGCTCTCAATGGCCTCACCGACGGCTCGAATGGCGAGGTGGTCGGTCCAGGCAATTCAACACTGACCACAGAATGCAAGACGGGTGCCGACGCGAACGCCCGCGCCGATTGCCGGATCGTCGGGTATGTCAACAGCGTCCAGGCGTACTGGACCACCGCCCTGGCCGGAACGAAGGCGCCGTACGTCAAGGCGACCACAGTCCTGTTCTCCGGGTCCACCTCGTCCGGGTGTGGTGTGGCCAGCGGGTCGACTGGCCCGTTCTACTGTCCGCGCGACAAATACATCTACCTCGACCTCGGTTTCTTCGAGGAACTCCAGTCCCGCTTCGGGGCGAAGGGTGGGCCGTTCGCGGAGGCGTACGTGGTCGCCCACGAATACGGACACCACGTCCAGGATCTCCTCGGGATCCTCAACGAGCAGGACGGTGGAACCGGCGCCGACAGCGCGTCGGTCCGGATCGAGTTGATGGCCGACTGCTTCGCCGGCGTCTGGGCAACCCACGCTACCGAGACCGGGTTCCTCAAGACGCTGACCTCGACCGACATCAACGAAGCGCTTGATGCGGCGGCCGCCGTCGGCGACGATCGCATCCAGGAGGCCACCCAGGGACGGGTCAACCCTGAGGGCTGGACCCATGGCTCCGCCGAGCAGCGTCAGGCGTGGTTCTCCACGGGCTACCGCGAGGGGTCGGCCGCGAGTTGCGACACGTTCGCGACGTCCCCGTAGCCGGGGCGCTGAGCGCGAAGCAGAAGGCGCTAGCCGGCGACGACCGCCCGCGAATCCTCCGCCCGCAGGTGCGCGTAGCCGGGTTTGACGACCTCATTGATCAGGGTCAGCCGTTCGTCGAACGGAGCGAACGCCGATTTCAGCGCGTTGATCGTCAGCCACTCCATCTCGCCGAGGCCGATCCCGAACGCTGCATCGAGCGCCGCGAATTCGGACGACATCGAGACGCCGGACATCAGCCGATTGTCGGTGTTGAGGGTGACCCGGAAGCGGAGCCGACGGAGCAGGTCGATCGGGTGCTCCGAGACGGCCCCCACGGCACCGGAGTGAACGTTCGAGGTCGGGCACATCTCGAGCGGCACGCGTCGGTCCCGCACGAAGGCCGCCAGACGACCCAGGCGGACCGTGCCGTCAGGCTCGACCGTGATGTCATCGACGATCCGCGTTCCGTGGCCCAGCCGCTCGGCGCCACAGAACTGGAGCGCCTCCCAGATCGACGGCAGGCCGAACGATTCCCCGGCATGGATAGTGATGTGGAAGTTCTCGTGGCGGATCCGGTCGAACGCCTCGAGATGGCGCGTCGGTCGATATCCGGCTTCCGGGCCGGCGATGTCGAAGCCGACAACCCCGGCGTCTCGCCACCGAATGGCTGCCTCGGCAACCTCGACCGAGCGCGCTGCCTGGCGCATCGCGGTCACGAGGATCTTCATCGCGATGGGATGACCCGCGGCGGCGGCGCGCTCGGAACCGATTCGAAATCCCTCGATGTTGGCTTCGATGACCTGGTCGAGCGTCAGCTTCCGTTCGGTTGAAAGTTCCGGTGCGTAGCGCACCTCCGCGTACACGACCCCGTCGGCTGCGAGATCCTCAGCGCATTCCGCGGCAACCCGGATGATCGCGTCGCGCTCCTGGAGGACGCCGACCGTGTGGACGAACGTCTCGAGGTATAGCTCGAGCGACTTCCTGTCGGCTCCGCGTCGGATCCACGCCGAGAGCTCCTCCGGATCCGTGGTCGGCAGGCCGCCGTAGCCGTACTCGGCCGCGAGGTCCACGATCGTCGCAGGGCGAAGGCCGCCATCGAGGTGGTCGTGGAGCAGAGCCTTGGGAGCGCGCTGGATGGTATCGAGCGTCAGCATTGCCAGCCTCCGGGACGTTTCGCGGATGGTATCGCGCGCCGATCACCTGGGGATCCTGCCAACCACAGGGCTTTCACTCATGATGCGGGTATGACTGCCGTCTTCCACGATTCGAGCCATGGCGTCGACTGGCGTCTGGAGCTGGAGCGGGACGAGCTCCTCCCCGGCCGGCTCGTGCCCGGCAAGCTGAGTGTCGTGTCGCACGGGACCGTGGACGCTCGGGGCCTGATCGTTGCTCTGCGGGCGATCGAGCACTGGCAGTACCAGGTGACGACGACCGACGCGAACGGCCACACCTCGTCCCATACCGAGACGAAGCGGCGGGAACTCGTCTTCGAGCCGGTCCAGCTGGCCGGCGACATCCACCTTGGGCCGGGCGAGACGCGGGACTGGACCTTCGAGCTGCCCGTACCGCCGCTCGGGCCAGCGACACTCGAGGCGCGAGTCGCCGGGCTGAGCTGGACGGTCCTCGCCAGGTTTGATGTCCCCGGCGGGTTCGACTCGTCCATCGAGCGGCCGGTCCGGGTCCTCCAGCCGACGGCCCTGCTCCGGGCCGGAGCGGTCCACGTCGGCGAGTTCGCGATGTACGGGGCAGCCGATGTCGGCGCTGACGGTGTTTCCGGCTCGGTCACGGTGGATCCGGCTCCGCTCTGTCTGGGGCTGCCCTTCCACTGCACGATCACCCTTCACTCGGCCCGGGCGCGGAAGCTTCAGGAAATCCGGGTCGAGATCCGGGTCAGGGTCAAGGCCACCGTAGCCAGCGGGCTCGACGAGACGATCACCGCGTGGATGGGCGTCATCCGGGCCGATTCACTCCAAGGCGACCGTACGATCGAGATCGACGGCCGGCTGGACGGTCCGTCGCTGCCCTCGATCGAACTGCCGAACAGCCAGACCGAGGCGACGCTCCACGTGATCCTCGCGACGGCGTTCGCGCCGGACCCTCACCTGATCCGGGACCTGGCGATCGCCACGACCCAGGAACTCTAGGGCAGTTTACAACGTGACCGAGGCACGTCGCTGATCGGTCGAATGACCGATGCGGGCGTGAAAATGGGCAGTACACTCGGCCCTCATGAGCAACATCGGATCGGTTCTGTGTCCCACGTTGATCGGGCGTGATGATTTGCTCGATCTTGCGGAGCGGCGGCTTGCGGAGGCCGCAGATGGCCATGGTCAAATGCTGTTCCTCGCCGGTGAAGCCGGGGTCGGCAAGAGCAGGCTCCTCGCCGCGATTCGGCGGAAAGCTTCCGCGGCGGGTTTCCTAAGGGCGAACGGATCCCTGGCCCCCCAAGACCACATGGTCCCGTCGGCTCTCATTGGAGAGCTCGCACGGACACTCCGCCGTGGGCAGGAGTTTGGAACCCTCGGTGACGACCTCCTCGTCATGCAGCGGGATCGCGCTGGAGACGCGTTGGGCTCACGCCGGATGTACGTCCTCGACGTGGTGGATCGCTTGATCGAGAGCTTCGATCGCCCGGTCATGCTGGATTTCGAGGATCTTCAGTGGGCGGATGAGATCAGCCTCGAGATCGTCGGGGAGTTGTCCCGCCGAAGCCGGGAGGCCAAGCTATTTCTGGTCGGTTCGTACCGAACCGAGGAACTTCCGCCCGGGTCGTTCTTCCGCGAGTGGCGATCCCGCCTCGTCTCCCAACGCCTGGCCGAGGAAGCCCGCGTCGTCCCACTGGATCGTGACCAGACAGCGCTGATGACAACGCTCATCTTGGGGACGGGACTCCCGGCCTCACGCGACGTCGTGACGGCGATCTACGAGCGGACGGACGGGATACCTCTCCACATCGAGGAGCTCCTCGGCGCACTCGGCGAGGACGCCCGAAGCGACAGTCTGGCCATTCGAGACGCCGTCGTGCCGGAAACCATCGAGGATGCGGTCCTTGCCCGGGTCGCCCTTCTCTCGCCGGAGGCACGTGAGGTCGCGCGGGCCGGAGCCGTGATCGGCCGCTGCTTCGTTCCTGAGGTCCTCGCGGGGATCATGGATCGGCCCATCGCGGACCTCGACGCTCCAATCCAAGAGCTCACCGAGCGATCGTATCTCCTTGCCCCGGGACCTGGCGGCCTCATCGACTTCCGCCACCAGGTGCTCCGAGACGTCCTGTATCGGACCCTTCCGATTGACGACCTGCGCCGGCTCCATGCCCGTGCCGGCGAGTTTGGGGCTACCTTGGAGGGCCATTCGGAGATCCATGCCTCGGCCCACTTCGAGCGCGCGGGACTTCGAGCGGAGGCGTTTCGGACGGCCCTGGTGGGCGCTCAGGCGGCGACCAGAATGTCGGGCCGGCAAGAAGCCTACGAGCTGTTCCGCCGGGCGATCGACAACCTGCCCGAAGACATGCCGGCTCTCGATGAGGCCGAGATCTTCTCGGCTTACACCGACGCCGCGTCCGCCATCGAGCGGAACGTGCATGCCCTTGAGGCCGCCCAACGCGCCAGGGAGAAATACCTCGAGGCCGGTCGGCCCATTGAAGCCGCGACCATGAATGTCACGGCGCTGTTGTTGCCATCCCGTGAAGGGCATCCAGCCGGGCGGATCATCGAACATCTCGACCTCGCGCTTGAGGAAGCCGAGCGTCTGCCCGCATCGCGAGAACGCGACATCCTTGTGGCAGACATCCTCGGTGTCCGAGCATTCCTGTCGATTGACGCATCCAATCTCGAAGACGCAGTGGCCGATGCCACCCGCGCACTTGGCCTGGCAGAGTCGTCGTCCAGCCCGGAGTTGGCGCTCGACATTGCGTTTTCGCTGGCCCGAGTCGACATCGTCTCGGGGCGTGAATCTGGCCTGACGCGAGCATTCCAGATTGCACGCGACGCGCGCGACGCGGGCTACGAGTCGGTCGGAGTCACGGCCTTCCGCAACATCGCCGCCGCGGCCACCCGCGTTCTTGATTACCAAGCAGCCGAGACGGCGATTCGCGAGGGGATTCGGTACGCCGACGCGATCGAGCAATCCCACTGTCGACAGCAGATGGCCGCCGCGTCGGCGCTCATCGCCTGGGCGGCTGGTCGGTGGGACGATGCCGTCGACATCGCACGACACGAGCTGGTCGAGCGCGGCTGCCGCCGCGGCGTCGTTGGAGCGATCGACACGCTGGGCCTGGTAGCGATGAGTCGTGGCGAAGTCCAGGAAGCCCATCGATGGTATAGCGAGGCATTCGAAGCGGCTGAGCACATGAACGAGGTTGCGTACCTCTTGCCTGCCCTCTGGGGCCTTGCTGAGCTCGATCTCGTCGAGGGCGACCCTGCCGGCGCCGCCGAGCGGTGTCAGGCGGGACTTGAAATCGCCATCCGGACTGGAGAACGCGCCCTCCTGATCCCATTCGTTGTCACAGGAGCTCGGGCGCTCCTGGCGGCACGGCGTCCGGCGGGCGCGGAGCAGTGGCTCGAGGCGGTTCGAGCCCATCTCGCCGACTGGGAGGTGGTCGCCGGGCCTGCACTCGCCCACGCGGACGGACTCCTCCGCCTTGCGACGGGTTCGCTGTCGGCCGCCCGCGAAGGCCTGGAACGAGCGGACCGAGGCTGGGCGGACCTCGGCCGCGTCTGGGAATCTGCGTGGGCGCGGCTCGACCTGGCCCAGTGCCTGATGCGATCCAGTCGCTTCGGCGAGGCGGCATCGCTGCTCGCAGCCGTCCGGGCGCTGGCTGACACGCTCGGCAGTGCGCCGCTCGTGGCTCGTGCGGACGAGCTCGCTCGTATTGGACGTGGGCGGGGCAGCATGGAGGAACCATGGCGGCCGCTGTCGGCTCGCGAGTTCGAGGTCGCCCAGTTGATCGCCGGCGGATTGACCAACGCGGAAATTGCGGTTCAGCTGTTTATCGCCCCAAAGACGGCGAGCTCGCATGTCGAGCACATTCTTGCCAAGCTCGGGGTGTCCAGGCGGGCGGAAATCGCGGCGTGGACGGCGACGGTCACTCGACCCGCTGACCGGTCCGACCCGCGGAGCACCGTCGCGACAGCCGCGCGGTCCTGAGCCTCGACCGTTCGCCGAAGGTACCGCGGAGTCGGAATGGCTACGGGCTCAGCCTCGCGCGAGCCGATGCCAGGGCCGCAGCCACCCTGCCGAGCGCGGTTCCCCCGACCACTTCCATCGACGCAACGGCCCCTTCGACGCTGGCCGCGGCGCGAAGATCGTTGCCGATGCCGGGATCCGCACGCAGCGCCGGCGCCGCCGGATCATCTGCGCGAGCGAGCGCCCCTGAAACGTCCTCGTCGGTGACCTGATCGAGCCTCGCACCTCGCGCCTCGACGATCGCAACCAGCGAACCGACCACATGATGGGCGGTCCGAAACGCCAGCCCGGACCGCACCAGTGCGTCCGCAACCGCGGTCGCCGTAGTGAATCCGTCATCGGCTGCGGCCCGCATCCGCGCGGCGTCGATCGTAAGCGTCTCGATGAGCCCAGTCATGACACCCAACGACGCCTCCAGCGTCCCGATCGCGCGGAACAGCGGTGGCTTGTCCTCCTGAAGATCGCGCTGGTAGGCCAACGGCAGGCCCTTCAGGATCGTAAGCATTTCGCCGACGGCCGCGATGACGCCGGCGGAACGGCCGCGCACCAGCTCTGCCGGATCCGGATTGCGCTTGTTGGGCATCATCGAGCTGCCGGTCGAGAAGGCGTCGGCGACGCGAACGAACCCGAACCGCGGGTTCGACCACCAGGTGATCTCCTCGGCTAGGCGGGACAGATGGACCATCGTCAGCGCCGCCGCAGCGAGCACCTCGACGACGAAATCGCGATCGGCGACGGCATCGAGCGAGTTGGCCGAGATGCCCTCAAATCCGAGTTCCGCAGCGACGCCCTCCCGGTCAAGTGGGTATCCGACACCCGCGAGTGCGCCAGAGCCGAGGGGCGACACATTGAGCCGCGTCCTGGCATCGCCGAACCGACCGCGATCTCGCTCGAGCATCTCTACATAGGCGAGGAGGTGATGCGCGAACAAAACGGGTTGGGCCGGCTGGATGTGCGTGGTCCCGGGGAGAATTGCCTCCCCGTCCCGCTCGGCGAGTCCGACGAGCGCCAGCTCCATCGCCACGATCGCAGTATCGAGCCGGTCGACCGCCCGCCGTGTCCAGAGGCGCAGGTCCGTGGCGACCTGATCGTTGCGTGACCTGCCCGTATGCAACTTGCGCGCGACGGGCCCGATCCGTGCCTCAAGGGCGGCCTCGAGGTTCATGTGGATGTCCTCGAGCGTCGGATCAAGTGCCAGCGTCCCCGCGATGACTTCAGCCCGGAGACCCTCGAGGCCAGCAACCAAGGCGGTGACCTCGTCCGCACTGAGCACGTCGATCCGGCCAAGACCCCGCACGTGCGCGATCGAGCCGTCGATGTCGTCTCCGGCAAGGGCGGCATCGATCTCGATCGAACGCGTGAAGTCCACGACCCGCGGGTCCGTGGCGCCTGAGAATCGACCTCCCCAGCGTTGCATTCAGCCCTCCTGGATGGATCGTAGCGGGCCGCGACGAGTTCGACGCAACGAGGCTTGCGCCGGACGATCAGCGCCCGCTATCGAGATCCAGATCCGAAGCTGCCGCCGGATCGTGCAACGGCGACGCGGCCCGCAGGTCTGAGGCAGCAACTTCTGGGGTCAGATCTCGCTGCGTCTCCGCCAGCAGCTCGTAGCCGACCATGAATTTTCTGACGTTCGCGCGGAGCAGCGGGGGCAGGAAGTGTGCGTGCAATTGCCAGTGGTCCGAAGGGGCGCCACCGAAGGGTGCTTGGTGCCAGCCCATGGAATACGGGAATGACAGGCCGAACAGGTTGTCGTACCGAGTGAGCAACCTGACCAGGATGGCCGCCAGACTGTCGCGTTTCGCGTCGTCAAGATCGTGGAGATGCGCGGCCGGGTGCCGACTGAGGAGCAGCGTCTCATACGGCCACGAGGCCCAGAACGGAACGACGACGAGCCAATCGTCGTTCTGGTCGACCATGCGTGGTCCGTTCAGCTCCTGGGCGACATAGTCCAGGAGCAGGCGGTGGCCCGCTTCGGCCAGATGACGTGCCTGGGTCGCGTCCTCCTTCGCCGCATCGCGTGGCAGCGCGGAACCGGCCCAGATCTGACCGTGCGGGTGCGGGTTGGATGCTCCCATGATCTGTCCGCGATTCTCGAAGATCTGGACCCATCGATGCCGCGCTCCGAGCTCCTCGCTCTGGTTCGCCCAAACGTCGACGACATGGCGAACATCGCCGACCGGCATCCGGGCCAGGGTCTGGTCGTGCCGAGGGCTGAAGCACAAGACGTGGCAGGCCCCCTCCTCGCCTTCAGCGCGGAGCAGACCGTCGGAGATCCGCTCGGTCGATGTGCCCTCCCGCAGCGCCGAGAAGTCGTTGGTGAATACGTACGTCGAGGAGTAGTCCGGGTTGTAGTCACCGTTCGCCCGGACATTCCCGGGGCAGAGGTAACATTTCGGATCGTAGTGGGGCATCGTGTCGGCAGCCGCGGTCTCGCGCCTCCCCTGCCACGGCCGACTCGTGCGCCCCGCTGAGACGAGGACCCATTCGTCGAGGAGCGGGTTGTGCCGCCGGTGGGGCTCGGACTCGAGCCTATCGAAGCCAGGATCTGGACGCGCATCCCGCCTGTCGGCCCCACTGGAGCCGCCACCGGTAGTTGATGGGCTGGTCACGCAGGCAAGCCCACGGGTTTGCCGGCTCCGGCCTCCACGACCACGAGTTCGCGGACAGCGCGACGAAGCTCAGCCTGCGCATCGGAGGACAACCGAGAGTCGGTGATCAGGACGTCGGCCTGATCCAGTCGGGCGATCGAACTGATTCCGATGACGCCCCACTTCGTGTGATCGGCCACGACCGCAAGCCGTCTGCCCGATTCGACGAGGGCCTGATTGGTCTCGGCCTCCAGCAGGTTCGGCGTCGTGAACCCCGAGTGCGGATCCATCCCATGGACGCCCATGAAGACGAGATCGACGTGAATGGTTCGCAGCGCGGCAACCGCAAACGGACCGACGAGGGCATCGCTCGGTGTTCGAACGCCACCCGTCACGATGATCGTCTGGTCGGGCCGCCCGAGGCGATAAAGGACATCGGCCACTGGCACCGAATTGGTGACAATGGTGATCCCCTCGACGTCGATAAGCCGTCGAGCCAGTGCATACGTGGTGGTCCCCGCCGAAACTGCGATCGCCATGCCGGGCTCCACAAGAAGTGCCGCAGCGGCCGCAATAGCTTCCTTCTCGTCCAGTTCGAGTTCTGACTTCACCACAAAACCAGGCTCGAAAAGGGAGCTCCCCGAGGAGGCCGTGGCACCGCCATGCACCTTCTCGAGGAGGCCCTGCTGGTGGAGGAGCTCCAGATCCCGCCGGACGGTCATGTCCGAGACCCCAAGGTCGCGAGCCAGATCGCCCACGCGCACGGCACCATCTTCCCGAACCCGGTCCAGGATGTAGGTCTGACGTTGACGGGCAAGCACGAACTGGCCACTCCCTTCGGGCCGACGGTAGCTGGTTCTGATAGCGTGGCTCAGCTTCGCACAAAAGTCAACGCCGGAAAGTGCGGCGAGCACCCGGTAATGTGGACAATTCCGTTGACAAGCCGCCACTACTTGTTCACACTGCCGTCAGGTCGTGTCGGTTTATGTGCGAACGGACGCAATTTGACCTTTGTTGGAGGAGAGCCCCTAGATGACAGACTTCAGCCAGACGATCGGGACACGGGACGGCGCACGAACGCTGCGCCGATCATCCGGCGCCCGGGTAGTTACGCTTGGCGCCACCTTCCTGCTGATCTTTGCCGCGTGCGGCGGTGGTGCTTCCCAGGCACCGGCGACGCCACCGGCCACTCAGGCCGGCCCGACCGCCGCCCCCACCGACGCTCCGCCCCTCGGCGACGTCACGATTGGGTCGAACTATTCGGACCAGGTCCCGAAGGACGCCTTCGCGGCCATGCTCAACTACTGCGCCACCAAGACCACGGCCACACCCAAGATCAATACGGTTGAGCACGGCGCGTTTCAGGACAGCCTGAATTCGTACCTCCAGGGCACGCCGGACGACGTGTTCACCTGGTTCGCCGGCTATCGAATGCGATTCTTCGCGTCCCAGGGACTGGCGACGGACATCTCCGATGTCTGGGCCACAGCCGGGAGCAACTACTCGGACGCCTTCAAGCAGGCATCCACCGGCGACGACGGCAAGCAGTACTTCATCCCGATGTACAACTACCCGTGGGTCGTCATCTACCGGAAGAGCCTGTTCGCCGATAAGGGCTACACGGTCCCGACCACGTGGGCGGACTTCAAGACCCTCGCCGCCAAGATCAAGGCTGATGGGCTCGTACCGCTGGCCTTCGCCGACAAGGACGGCTGGCCGGCAATGGGCACCTTCGATATCCTCAACATGCGCCAGAACGGCTACAAGTTCCATGTCGACCTGATGGCCGGCAAGGAGAAGTGGACCGACTCGCGGGTGAAGGATGTCTTCAACCTCTGGAAGGAACTGCTCCCCTTCACGCAGGCGAACGCCCTCGGGCGGACGTGGCAGGAAGGTGCCCAGTCGATGATCAACAAGGAAGCCGCGATGTACTTCCTCGGGACCTTCGCGGGCGAGCAGACCACCGACCCGGCGGTCCATGACGATCTCGATTTCTTCCCGTTCCCGGTCCTCGGGAACGCGTGGGACACGGAGCTCGCCATTGACGCACCGATCGACGGCCTGATGCTGAGCAAGGCACCGAAGAACGCCGAAGGCGCAAAGGCGCTCCTGGCGTGCATCGCGACTGGCCCTGCCCAGCTCGAGTTCCTCAAGACCAGCCCCAACAATGTCGCGGCCGCCAAGGACGCCGACACCAGCAGCTACTCGCCGTTCCAGAAGAAGATGGCAGAGATCATCGGCAAGTCCGGTGCGATCGCTCAATTCCTCGACCGGGACACGCGGCCGGACTTCGCCGGCGGCAATGGAATGCAGGGCTTCCTGCAGACTTTCCTCAACGACCCCAACCAGAACCTGGATACCTTCCTCGGAACCATCCAGTCCTTCTACGACTCACTGCCCCCTCAGTGAGCCACTGAGAACGAGACGAACCCGTGACTGATTCCGTCAATCGCGGGCTCCCCGAGCCGGCGGCGCCAACGCGCCGCCGGCTCGGCTTTTCGGGCGGTTCCGGCGCGGCCGAGCCACCCCGCCAGAAGCGCCGATTCAGCGTCCTGACCCGGCGCGACAAGGTGATCCTCGGCCTGATGGTCGGAATCCCGACGGCCATCCACGTGTTCTTCATCTGGCTTCCCACGATCGCCTCAGGCATCCTGTCGTTCACCTCGTGGAACGGCATCGGTCTGGATCGGATCAAGTTCATCGGCCTCAAGAACTACACGGACCTCTTCAGCGGGGTCTATCCCCCATTCTGGCCGGCAATCCAGCACAACCTGATCTGGTTGGCCGTGTTCCTGTTCATCGCCACGCCGATCGGGATCTTCCTGGCCGTCCTGCTGGACAAGGAGATTCGTGGCACGCGGATCTACCAGAGCGCCATCTATCTCCCGGTGGTCCTGTCGCTGGCAATCGTCGGGTTCATCTGGCAGCTGATCTACTCGCCGGACCAGGGCCTCATCAACAGCATCCTGGGAACGGCGGGCACTCCGCAGGCAATCGACTGGTTCGGCAACCGGAACATCAACCTGTGGGCCGTCCTCGTGGCGGCGAGCTGGCGCCACATCGGGTACATCATGGTGCTGTACCTCGCCGGCCTGAAGTCAGTTGACCCGGGGCTCCGGGAGGCGGCATCCATCGACGGGGCGAGCGAGCGCCAGACGTTCTTTCGGGTCGTCTTTCCCGTGCTCCGCCCGATCAACGTCGTGGTGCTCGTGATCACGGTCATCGAGTCGCTCCGCGCCTTCGACCTCGTCTACATCACCAACCGGGGCCTCAACGGCCTCGAGATACTGTCCGTGCTGGTGACCAACAACATCATCGGCGAGGCCAGTCGCATCGGATTTGGATCTGCGCTCGCAATGGTCCTGCTGGTGATCTCGGTGGGCCCGATCATCTACTACCTGACTCGCTCCCTCAAGGCGGATGCGGAATGACGGCGCGGGCCCTGACCATCACGCACGATGCAGCGGCCAACCCGCGGAAACGGCGCGGTTTGGGGCGCTACGTCCTGCATGCGTTCCTGATCGTCACGAGCATCGTCTGGCTCTCCCCTGTCCTGTGGGCGGCCTATACGGCGCTCCGTCCGTATGCCGACACGGGCGGGAATGCCCGGGGCTATGTGTCGATCGGCGGGAGCTATGGGTTCCAGAACTTCATTGACGCATGGACCCGTATCGACATGCCCAAGTTCTTCGGCAACACCATGATCGTCGTCCTGCCGGCGGTGGTCCTGACCCTCCTGCTGGCATCGATGGTTGCCTTCGCCGTCTCGAGATACAGCTGGCGTTTCAACCTGCTGCTGCTGATGCTGTTCACGGCCGGCAACCTGCTCCCCCAGCAGGTCGTGATCACCCCGCTCTACCGGATGTACCTCGCCCTGCCGATTCCGCGCCTGGTGAGCGACAACGGGCTGCTCTACGACCAGTACATCGGCATCATCGTGATCCACATCGCGTTCCAGCTCGGGTTCTGTACGTTCGTCCTCAGCAACTACATGAAGACACTTCCGAAGGAATTGAACGAGGCCGCGATCGTGGATGGGGCAGGCGTCTTCAGGACGTTCTGGGAGGTCATCCTGCCGCTCTGTCGACCGCCGCTCGCGGCGCTCGCGACGTTGCAGTTCACCTGGATCTACAACGACTTCTTCTGGGCGCTGATCCTCATGTTCACCGGTGACAAACGCCCGATCACTTCGGCCCTGAGCGGCCTCAAGGGCCAGTTCTTCACCGACAACAACCTCGTTGCCGCCGGCGCGATCATCGTGGCGCTGCCGACCCTCATCGTCTTCTTCGTCCTGCAGAAGCAGTTCATTCGCGGCTTGACGCTCGGCTCGACCAAGGGCTGACAGCCCGAGCCATGGAGCGGACTCCCCCATGGGCTGACCCGGCCCTCACATCCCGCGGCCGCCTCCCGATGCACTCCATCGAGCACGGTGATCGGCTGAGCCTTGATGGAACGTGGCGGTTCCAGCTCCTACATCGGCCTGACGAGCCTCCGGGTGATACGTGGGGCGAAGCCATCGTTCCGGGCTGCTGGACGATGCAGGACACCTGGGACCGGCCAATCTACACGAACGTCCAGATGCCCTTTGCCGGCTTGCCCCCCGAACCGCCCGACGAAAACCCCACCGGGGTCTATGAGCGAAGTTTCGCGGTCCCCGCCGGCTGGGCCGATCGCCGGGTCGTGCTCTCGATCGGCGCCGCCGAGAGCGTCGTCATCGTCGCCGTCAACGGGGTCGAGGCTGGCTTGAGCAAGGACTCTCACCTTGCCGCCGAATTCGACATCACGACCCACCTCCGCCCGGGCCTGAATGACCTCCGACTCACGGTCGTGAAGTGGTCGGACGCGACCTACATCGAAGATCAGGACCAGTGGTGGCACGGCGGGATCACCCGGTCCATCACCCTGTACGCCACCAACCCGACCTACCTTGCGGACGTCGTCGTCCAGGCGGGCCTGGAAGCCGATGGGGACACCGGCTCCCTTGAACTCGAGGTCGCCATTGCCTGGGCGGGGATCCCGGAGTCGGGCTGGCGCGTGACCGCAGGACTGTCCGGCCCAGGGCTGGATTCAGCCATCTCGCTTGAAACGAGCGTGCCGGCAGTCGCTCCACCGGGCCATCGCTCGCACGCCGGCTGGTTCGCCGGGCCTCCGCGCAGGGGCGAGCTGGAAGT
>JANMNF010000300.1:0-11551 GCA_031373765.1 Chloroflexota bacterium | reverse complement strand
GTGAACGATGGGCTTGCCGCGGAGCTCGGAGCAATCGCCGCCCCGCGGCGGATGCTCGTCGTTCGCAACACTCCGCCAGCGCCATCTCGAGAGTCGTCCACTCCCTCCTCGGCCCGGCCGGACCGGCTTCGGGTAGCGCTCGGCCTGGCGGGCGATACGAAGATCGTGCTCTACCACGGTGGCCTGCTCCGGGATCGAGGGCTGCCGCAATTGATCCTCGCGATGACGGCCCCCGGGCTCGAGCAGGCCCACCTGGTCCTCATGGGCTCAGGTCCCATGGCCTCGGAACTGGCCCGCCGCATCGCCTCGAGCGAGGATCTGGCCGCCCGTGTCCACCTGATTCCGCCCGTCCCTCCGGCCGACCTGGCGGAATGGGTCGCCTCGGCGGACGTTGGAGCGATGCCGAATCAGCCGCGGACCGCCAACGAGCGGATCTCCACACCGAACAAGCTGTACGAATGCCTTGCCGCCGGGGTTCCGGTCGTGTCGTCCGACTTCCCGGAACGGCGCCGGATCATCGCCGATGACCCAGATGGTCCACTCGGTGCCCTGTGCGACCCGGCCGACCCGGCGTCCATCGGGGCCGCCTTGCGGTCCATCCTCGACCTCGATGCGGAGGCGACGGCCAGACTCCGGGCGCGCTGCCTGACCGCGGCACGGCTGCGCTGGAATTGGGAGGCCCAGTCCGCCGGTCTCCTCGCGCTGTACGGCGATCTCATCCCCGCCGGGAAACGCGGCCGTGGGCCCGGCCAGGGCGACGAAGCCGCACCGCTCCCCCAACGAATCACCTTCGTGCTGCCGTCGAGCGGCGAATTCGACGCCCGAACCAGCCGGATGGCGCTTGGACTCGGCGAACGCGGCCACGATGTCCTGGTGATCGCGCGAGCTGAGCGCGGGTTGCCGGATCGCGAGGCGCTCGCTCCAGGCCTCGCCCTGTGCCGGGTCGACGCAGGTTCGGCGCCCCGGGCTGCGTCGTCCGGCAGCGGAAGGCCTGCGCGCCTCATGGCAACCCTGGCGCAGATGGCTCGGACAGCCGCTCGCAGCAGGACACAGATGCTCTCGGCACGGCTCGTCGATCGCCCGGCCGACATCTATCACGCAATGGGATTTCTGGCCCTGCCGGTGGCCTCCGATCTCGCGAAGCGTGCGGATGCTCCGTTTGTCTACGACGCACGGGACCTGTACGCGGAGGGAAACAACATCGCCCGGCTGCCAGGTCCGCTCCGCGCCCTGTTCGTCCGGCGTGAACGGTCATGGGCGCGCCGAGCCGCAGCGGTCCTCACAGTGAACGAGTCTCTGGCCGATGAACTCGAACGGCGCCTCGGCGTGGCACGCCCGACCGTTGTCCTCAACGCTCAGGTTGGATACGAGCCGCCGGACCCGCGGCCGGACCATCTCCGCGTAACGCTCGGGCTGCCATCCGGAGTGCCGGTCGTCCTGTATCACGGTGGCTTCATGCAGGACCGCGGCCTGCCCGAGATCATCGCCGCCATGCGCGAACCCGGTCTCGGATCGGCCCACCTCGTCCTGATGGGGTCCGGTCCGCAGGAGGCGGCATTGGGCGCCGTTATCGGCCAGCTGGACCTCGGCGGGCGCGTGCACGTCCTGCCGCCGGTGCCACCGTCGGGTCTGCTGGACTGGGTCGCGTCAGCCGATGTCGGGGTCATGGCCAACCAGCCACGAACCATCAACGAGCGGCTGTCCACCCCGAACAAGCTGTTCGAGTGCCTCGCCGCGGGGACGCCCGTGGTGTCATCGGATTTCCCGGAGCGAAGGCGGATCGTCATTGACGATCCGGACGGTCCGCTCGGTGCGCTGTGCGATCCGACCGAACCCGCGTCGATCGCCGTCGCGATCCGGTCGATCCTGGACATGGATCCCGCGGCCGCCGAGGATCTCCGAGCGCGCTGTCGGCGGGCGACAGCCGCTCGGTACGACTGGGCCACCCAGTTCGAAAGGCTCCTGCAGGCCTACGGGAGGGTCACCGGCAACCGCTGGTAGCAGTGCGCTCCTCGTGCCGATCGCTACGCGGGCACCGGGCGCGCTCGTCGGCGCTTGCGCTACAGGACGCCCGTGAGGCGATGCTTGGCGGCTTCCTCTTCCTTGGCCAGCCGCGAAGCCTCCATGTGGTCCTGATGCATGGCCACCACTTCGGCCGGATCGCCATCCGCCACAACGCGACCCTGTTCCAGGAGCATCGCCCGGTTGCAGAAGATGGTGACCCAGTGCATGTCGTGGGTGACCAGAACGATGCCCTTGGCTGCGGCGATGAGCTCTTCGATCCGCTTCCGGCTTTTCTCCCGGAATGACTGGTCGCCAGTGGCGAGGACTTCGTCCACAAGCAGCACGTCAGGATCGACCGCCGTCGCGATCGAAAAGCCGAGACGCGCTCGCATGCCGGATGAATAGGTCTTCAAGGCCGCATCGATGAACGGCCCGATGTCGGCAAATTCGACGATATCCGGCAGTCGCCGCCGCATCTCTCGATCGTCGATGCCCATGAACGCGCCGGCCAGCAGAATGTTGTCGATGCCGGTCAGGTCGGGATCGAAGCCTGCCCCGAGGGTCAGCAGGCTCGAGACATTGCCGCGCATCGTCACGAGGCCCTCGGACGGCTCGATGATGCCGGCGAGGACCTGGAGGAGCGTGCTCTTGCCGGCGCCGTTCGGCCCGATCACGGCGAGCGATTCCCCGTGGTTCACCTGGAAATCGACATCGTGGAGCGCCCAGAAATGGGTCGGTCCGTCGCGTCGCTTGAGAGCCTGCGAGAACGTCTGGCGGACCGTCGTCTTCCGGGTCAGGCGCAGGTTGTAGCGGACACCGAGGCCGCGAGCTTCGATGGCGGGGAGGTCCGCGTCGGCTGCGGAGTGAATAGTCACGGGTTCACCATCACAGGACCTTCGCGAACGAAGGCTCCAGGCGCTTGAACACGTACGTGCAGACGGCCAGCACCATGATCGACAGGAGGAGCAAGACCAGCAGTCCGGCCCAAGCAGGGGGCCGACCTTCGTAGATCACGGCCCGGTACGCCTCGAACAGGATGCTGAACGGGTTCAGTCCGAAGACCACGGCGACCTCGGGGTGATTGACGGAGACCTTGCTGACCTGCTCGGCGGAATACAGGGCCGGTGACAGGTAGAACCACAGGCGTAGCACATGGCGCGCCACGTTGCCGACATCACGGAAGAACACGTTGATCGCCGAGGCCAGGATCGCGAGGCCCAGGGTGAACGCGAACTGGACCACGGCCACGAACGGGATCAGGATCAGCGTCCACGCCAGGCGGTGCTGGTAAAACAGCAGGATCATCGCGACCAGCGGAATCAGGCCGAACGCGAAGTTGACGATCCCGGACACGGTCGCCGCAACCGGCAGGACGATCTTGGGGAAGTGGACCTGCTTGATGATCCGCTCGCGTGCCACGACCGACAGGATCGAGTCGTTGATCGCCGACGAGAACCACTTCCAGGGCAGGATCGCGGCGAACACGAATAGCGGGTAGTCCTCAATCGAGCCGCGCCCGCCGACCAGGAGCGTGACGAACACCACGTAGACGCCCATCTGGAGGAGCGGATCGAGGATCCACCAGATGTTGCCGAGGATTGTGTCCGCCCCGTGCTTGCTCAGGTCCGCCGAAACGAGATAGCGCGTCAGGCGCCGACGGGACCAGATGTCGGTGAGCCCGGAGGCGATGAGGCGGAGGGCGTTCGGGTGGCCGCCGCCGTAGGAGGCGACGGGCGTCTCTAGCGTCGAAGTCATGCGGGGCGTACGGTAGCATGCCCTACCGCTACACTCCGGCCGATGACCCTACCCTGGGGCGGCCTGATTTCCGGGCGCCGATTGACACTCCGCCCGCTCCGCGCTTGCACCGGGTGAGCGGCGCTTGGCGCTGGCTGCGGAATCGCCAGACCGGCCCACTATCCCGGATTCGACTGGCGGCGGGGGTTCTTGCGTCCAGTGTCAAGGACCGCGGTCGCTGGCGGTCGATTCCGATCGACCTCGCAACGGCATTCCTGGCGCCGATCCGGGTCCCGGGCCCCCCGCCGCCTCCGGTCGAGGCTCGCGACTGGTCACCGGAACGGACGGCGGCGGCCGCTCGGCTTCGAAAGGCCGCCGAACGCTGGGCGATCGGCGAGCCGGAGATCTCGTCATTCGCGGTGATTGCCGATGACGACGACCTCGCCGTCTGGGGCCGGTCGAGCCGCCTGATCGAGCTGCGTCCCGAAGACTGGGCCCTGGTCCTCGAGCGCGCAGAGGCAGCAAGGACCCTCCCGGGTGCGCTGCTCGTGACCTCGACAAGCGCCGGTAACCGCGGCGCATGGGCGTACCGCCTCGGTCAGATCGCGCATCCGGATGCGTTCGTCCAGCATGACGTCGCCGCGCTCGTTGACTGGTTCGCGGGCCGAGGCCTGCCGTCCATCTTCCTGGTCACCGACCACGGGGCCGACGCGGTCACTGCGTGGGGGTCGGTCGCGCGGCTGTTCGATCTGGTGCTCGTACCGAGCGAGGGCGTCGCGGCCGGATTCTCGGCTCGTCCGGATCGGCAGGGGATCGAGGCGCGCGTCAGCAGCAGACCGACGGAACTCGCTGAGATCCGGAACGCTGTTGAGGCCGTGGCATGAGCCGATGGCGCGTCTGCCTGTACTCGCCGGCCGACCTCAACCGCGTGATCGGCTCCTCGATCTGGGTCCAGTCCGTCGCCGAGACCCTCCACGCAGGCTCCGACGTCGAGGTCGTCCTCCCGCTCCGTGCCCCCGAGCGGTCCCGGCTCATCACCGACAAGATCCGACGCCTGCCACGGGTAACGCTGGTCGATCCGCGGCGGCAACGTCGCTTCGTGCCGGCCACGGGCCTGTACGCGGCCGAGGCGCTCGATCTCATCGAGACCCTCCATCACGAGCGGCCTTTCGATGCGATCGTCCTGCGGACCTTCGCCCTGTGCCTCGCCGCTATCGCCCGTCAGGGGCTTTGTGACCGTCTTTGGAGCACCTATATCCTGGAACCGGAGCGGGACCTCTCGGATCCGGCGCATATCGCCGATCTGACAGCGATCGCGACCGCCAGTCGGTACGTCGTCGTCCAGTCGGAGGAGATGCGGGCGCTGTTCGAGGCGGCCATCCCCGCCGGCCGCGGCAAGACGATCATCCTGCCCCCGGCGATCCCGCCTGTTGCCAGCGACGGCGTGTCGGTGCCCCAGCCGGCGCCGGTACGCCGACTGTTCTACGCCGGCAAGTTCCATCCGTTCTACCCGGTCCCGCGGATGATCGATTTCCTGGAGGTGTTGCGGCCCGACTTCCCTGATCTCGAGTTCCACGCGATCGGCGACGAGATCTTCCGCCCCATGGGCGCGGAGGCGTGGGGCGACGATCTCGAACGGCGACTGACAACGACGGAAGGCGTCGTCTGGCACGGTGCGGTTGCTCGCGACGAGGTCGTCCGGTTGCTCTCCGAGGGCGGGATTGCGCTCAGCCTGTGGGACTATGGGCACGGATCGACCATGAATGATCTCGTCGTCTCGACCAAGCTCCTGGACTACTGTCTCGCCGGAGTACCCGTGATCTTGAACCGCACAACCGCCCAGGCCACCATCCTCGGAGCCGACTATCCGCTCTTCGTCTCGTCACCGGACGAGGCCCTGCCGCTCATCCGGCGGTTGCTCGATGACCCGGTGCTCTATCGAGTCGCGGCCGAGCGCTGTCGGGCGGCAGCGGAGGCGTTTTCGTACCCACGAGCCTACGCGGGGCTGGCGCCCTATCTCGAGGAACGACCGGATGCGACCACGCATCTCGCCGAGCGGCCCAAGCTCGCCGGGTCGGCGTGCCGGATCGGGCTGGTCCTGGCCCCCGGTACCGGTGTCGTGCCGACCGCGATCGTCGAAGCGTTCCGCGACGCGCGGGCGGACTGTGACGCGGCCTTCCTGGTGATCGGCGTCCTGCCCGCCCCCGGTGCTCCGGATCCGGAGCCGGGTCGAGATCCGGCTGCCGAGCTCCGTGCCACACTCCCCGAGGATCTCGCCGCCTTCATCAGCCTGCGAACGATCGTCGACCCGTGGAACTGGTGGCGCACGCTGGGGATCGCGCTGTCGGTTCATGGCGACAACGAGCAGGACGTGGATGTCGCGCGTGCCCTGGAGCTCGCTCGCGCGTCGGGAGCGCTGATCGTGAACAGCGGGAAGGAGCTCGTCGAGGCGGTACGAGCGGGCGCTCGGGGCCTGCCGGCATGAGCCAGCCGTTGCGCATTCTCCACGCGGCTCGCAACCCGGCCGATCAGGCCGGCGTTGTCGTCCGCGCCCTTCGCCGGCTGGGCCACGAGGCTGAGGTCTGGGTCTACGACGAGAACCCATACCGCTACGCCGTCGATCGCGAGATCAACATCAAATCTGGCGATCCCGAGATCTTCTGGCGAACATTCCAGGAGGCCATCGATCGGTTCGACATCATCCATTTCCACTTCGGGCGTTCGCTCTTCCCCGATGATTGGGGTGGCGTGCCGCCTTTGTGGGACCTGCCGATCTACCGGATCCTCGGCAAGAAGGTCTTTGCAACCTGGCACGGCTCGGACTGTCGCCAGATGCGCGTTCACATCGAACGCAACCCATGGAGCTACTTCAAGTATTCGGATCTGAGGCCGGACGATGACCGGACCGCCAAGGTCGTCGAGATCTTCCGAACCTACGCGGACCGCCAGTTCGTCACCGCCCCGGACTATCTCGACTACGTCCCGGATGCGGAGGTCCTCGGCCGACTGATCGACCTCACCGAGTGGCCCGCGCAGGCGCCTGAGCAGCGAGCCGTGCCTCGCATCCTGCATGTCCCGAGCCGCCGCGGGACGAAGGGCACGGAGCTATTGCTGCCCGCCATCGAGCAGCTCAGGAGCGAAGGTGTGCCGTTCGAGTTCCAACTCCTCGAGGGCGTCCCGCATGCGGAGGCCCGGGCGGCGATCCAGGCCGCCGACATCGTCGTGGACAACCTGATCACCGGCGACTACGAGCTCGTTTCGATCGAGACGATGGCTTCGAGCCGGGTGGCGGTTGCCAACATCCAGGCGGCGAGCGCGCAGGCGTTCCCCAATGCACCGATCTACAGCCTGGATCCCGACACGGTCGTGGATCGACTGCGTGCGTTGATCACCGACACGGATCTCCGGCTCTCGCTGGCCGCACGCGGCCGAGCCCATGTCGCCGCGAATCACGATGCCCCGGTGGGCGCGGAGAAGCTGCTGGCCGCGTATCGGACACCCAGCCGCCCCGTCGCCCGGCAGGCGTTTCCCGATTGGGTCTCGCTCGCCCCCGCCCGGCGTGTCGAGCAGGTCGAGCGGCGCCTGGCGGAGGTGCGCCAGCGCGAACTCGATTACCGACGCCGACTGGGCCTCTCCGTCGAGTTTGCCGAGACCCGCACCCCCACGGATCGCTTGCCGATGCCCCTTCGGCTCTTCCTGAGGCGATGGAGGGCGCGGGTCACGCAGGCCGTGAAGCGGCGGCGCGGACGGTGACGCCGGACGGGGCCTCGACGCCGGGGTCGATGAACGGGTCCCGAGCGGGCCAGCGGGCCAGGCGGCCCATCGTCCTGATCACGCACTCCTACTACGAGGAAGACCCCCGCGTCCGGCGACAGGCCGAGGCGATCCTCGCGTCGGGTCGCTCCGTCGATGTGATCTCGCTCCGGCGTCCCGACGACGACGCGATGGGCGCGGTAGACGGAGTAAACGTGCGTCGCCTCGACGTCCAGCGACACCAGGGCGCGGGCCTCGGCACCTACCTGTCCGAATACATGGCGTTCTTCATGCGGGTCGCGTGGACGCTCATCCGATCCCAGCCTCGGCGACGGTACGCGCTGGTGCAGGTGGCAACGCTTCC
Organism: Chloroflexota bacterium; assembly: GCA_031373765.1. Lineage (GTDB taxonomy): Bacteria > Chloroflexota > Limnocylindria > Limnocylindrales > CSP1-4 > UBA5189. The sequence continues at coordinate 3,696 of JANMNF010000300.1, read as the reverse complement.
CGACTGGTTGGTCCTCGCTGCCCTGCCACTACGACTGGTCGGTTTGCCCGTGCTCATCGATCTCCATGAATCGATGCCGGACTTCTTTCGAAGCCGATTCCCGAGGGCCGGCAATCCCATCGTCCATCGCGCCCTGCTCCTCGCCGAGCGCCTGTCGATCGCGGCGTCCTCGCATGCCATCACGGTCAACGACGCTCTGCGCGATCGGCTCGTCCGGCTCGGTGTCGCGCCCGACAAGGTCAGCCTGGTCCGCAACACGCCGTCCCTCGCCCGCTTCGATCCCTCAGCCCACGAGACCCGCACGTTCATGGCCGACGGCACGCTCCGGCTGGTCTACGCCGGTGCCTTGACCCCGACCTACGAGCTCGACGTGGCCGTCCGCGCGGTGGCCAACATCGTTTCGCGGCGGCCGGACCTGCCCGTCCAGCTGGACGTCTATGGCCGCGGTGATTCGAACGATGGCCTCGCGGCTTTGGCCAGTGGCCTTGGAATCAGCGATCGGCTGACCCTGCACGGCCGGATTCCCCTCGAGGACGTTCCCGCAGCGGTTGCGCGGGCGGATATCGGTCTGGCGCCGACACGACGCGACGATTTCACCGATTCGAGCCTGTCAACCAAGATCCTCGAGTACGCGGCGATGCGCCGTCCGGCGATTGCCTCGCGCCTGCCGCTCGTCGAACGAACGTTTCCGGACGGGGCCGTCGCAACCTACGAGCCCGGCAATGCCGAAGATCTGACCGACGCCATCCTCCGGGCGGTGGACGACCCCGCTGCGCGCAGCGAGGCCGTGGATCGTGCCGCCGCCATCGTCGCCGAGCTGTCCTGGGAGCGCGATGCACCGCCCTACCTGGCACTCCTCGAACGCTTTGCTCGGGGCCGGTGAAGCGTTGCGGTACGATACGCGCCCCGTCCGTGCGCCGGCAGACGCCCGCGCCGTCATCAATGTGCAGGAATTGATCGTCGCATGACTCTCCGTGCCAAGCCCGTCGTGAAGGGATCCGGCCGATCCGGCTGGAACTCCGAGGATCGGCGCACCTTTCTGACCAACCTCGGTTTCGTGCTCGTCATCGTGACCGCGGTAGTGATCCTCGTCGGCTTTGCCGGGTTCAGCTGGTATGACGACCACTTCGGATCCGCCGCGACCGTGGATGGCACCACGATCACGAAGGACCAGCTGCGGACCCGATATGCGATCGAAGACTTCCGGATCAAGTACACCGAGTCCCGAATCAGGACCCTTCAGACCGCCGGCCGGTTGTCGGACGCGTCCGCCACCAGCCAGCTCCAATTCCTGGAGCAGCGACGCCAGAGCCTGTCCTCGATCGCCCTCGAGCGGCTGATCGACATCACCCTCCAGGCAAAGCTCGCCGAGACCGAAGGCGTGACCGTCTCCGAGGCGGACATCGATGCCCAGATCCTCGTCGAAGCGACCACCGACGAGCAGCGCCACATCTGGGTCATCCAGGTGACGCCCGAAGACAACGCCGTGACGGGCAAGCCGGGCGATACCGAAAAGGCCGCCGCGAAAACCAAGGCCGAGGCCGCGCTCGCCGATCTGAAGGCCGGCAAGGCCTGGGATGTCGTGGCCAAATCCGTGTCGGATTCGGCCACCGCGGCCCAGGATGGAGATCTGTCATGGCTGCCCAAGGACAGCGGCTACGACGAAGCGTTCATGACCGCGGTGTTTGCCGCCTCGCTGAAGACCCCGACCGACGTCATCGAGGGCGCCGACGGCGTCTACCGGATTGGCCAGTTCACGGAGCTTGCCGACAAGTCCGTGGATGAGACCTATCAGATCCGGCTCGACGATGCGTCGATCAAGACGGCCGACTACCGAGCCGCGGTCCGCGGCGATCTCGTTCGCCGGGGTCTCGACGACAAGATCGTCGCCGGCCTTTCCAAGCCGTCGCTCCAACGTCACGTCGAACAGATCTTCCTGACCGTCGCCACGCCTCAGCCGGATGGGGTCAAGGTCCGCCACATCCTCGTCTCGCCCAAGGACGACCCGGGCGGTGCTGCGACCCTCCCCGCCGAAGATCCGGCCTGGAAGGCGGCGGCCGAGGAGGCACGGACGCTGTACGCGCAGATCGTTGCCGACCCCACCAAGTTCGACGCTCTCGCTCGCGAGCACTCGGACGAGGGTCAGGCCAAGACCACCGGCGGCAAACTCCCGTATTACGACCCAACCAGCGCGATCGACACGGCGTTCGCGAACGCGATCTTCGCCCCGGGTCTCCAGCCGGGCCAGTTGCTGGCCCCGTTCAAGAGCGCATTCGGCTGGCACATCGTCCAGGTCATGCGACCGTACGGGGATGGCGAGGAGGCCTGGATGAAGGCGCTTCGGACCAAGCTGCTGGCCGGGGCGAACTTTGAGCAGATGGCTCGTGATCAGGGCGACGGCGCCGAGTCCGCCAGCGGCGGCGACATCGGCTGGGTGGCCATGGGCGAGCTCGGGGACGTCAAGGAAAAGCCGATCTTCGCGGCGACGATCGGCGGTCTGACCGACGTCGTGGCGATCGCGAACCAGGGGGTGTACCTCTGGAAGGTGATCGGCGAGGAAATGCGGACACCTACCGCCGAACAGATCACGACCTTCAAGAACAGCGCATTCACCAACTGGTATTCGCTCAAGAAGTCGGAAGCGAAGATCACCCGGAATACCGGCTCCAGTACCGCGACCCAGTAGCCCGGCGTGCTCGACGAGCTCGTCGCCGAGGCGCGAGACCGCTGGGGGATCGATCTCTCCGCAGGGTTGCAGGTCATCGTTGCCGAGACCCTCGCCGGGACGCCCATCGAGGCTTCGCGCCCGGTCCTGATCGTTCCGGCCGCGGTTCTCGGTGGATCGCCGCCCTCGACCATCGAAGATCTTCCCGGTCGGCATCGGGCCGGGGCCGGGGCCGGGGATCCGCTGGCGATTCTGTCCCGCCTGTACCCGCTCGACCACCTCGTTGGCCGCGCCGGCGGTGACGCGACCACGATCGGCGAACTCGGGTCCGACGACCTGCGGGGGCCACTCTTCGTGGGACCACTTGCCCCCGAGCTCGCGGATGCGGGCCCGTGGGCCATGCCCTACATCAGCGAGCGACTCCGTCGCCCCGACGGTTGCCCATGGGATCGGGAGCAGACCCACGAATCGCTGCGCAAGCACCTCCTCGAGGAGGCGTACGAGGTCTACGACGCCCTGGAGGCGGGAGCAACACCTGCGCTGGCCGAAGAACTTGGCGACCTCCTGCTACAGGTGATCCTCCACGCCCAACTTGCCGCTGAAGCCGGGATCTTCGACCTCGCCGATGTCCAGACGGCCATTGCCCGGAAGATCGTCCGCCGGCACCCGCACGTGTTCGGCGACGCGACGGCGGCGACGACGGCGGATGTCACGCGCCAATGGGAGCGGATCAAGGCGGTGGAACGGGCCGCCGACCAAGCCGCACAACCCGCAAACTCCGGCGAGCCCGCGCCGCAGGGTGCCCTCGATGGGATCAGCCGCTCGTTGCCGGCTCTGGCGGCCAGCCAGGAGATGCAGGAACGCGCCGCTGCCATCGGTTACGACTGGCCGGACATCAGCGGCGTGCTCGACAAGGTCGCCGAGGAACTGGCCGAACTCGCCGACGCCCCCGATGCCGCCAACCGACGCGAGGAATTCGGCGACCTGCTGTTCGTGGTCACGAACGTCGGGCGGAAGCTCGGGATCGAGAC
>JANMNF010000262.1:0-9212 GCA_031373765.1 Chloroflexota bacterium | reverse complement strand
GATCACCCGAAAGGACGCTTCGAATGACGACCGACGCTCAGGCCTGGGAAGAGCAGCTCATCGCCGACCTTCGCGCCAACGGCGGCAAACCCAGCCAGGGTCCGCTCGCTGGCCACGCGCTGATGCTCATGTGGACCACCGGCGCGAAGAGCCGAGAGCGCCGGCGCTCGATCGTGACCTACTCGACCGACGGCGACGGCTACGTGATTGCCGGGACCAACAGTGGCAATCGATCCAGGCACCCGAGCTGGCTCGCGAACATCCAGGCCGAACCGAACGTCACCGTCGAGGTCGCCAACGAGACCTTTGATGCAACCGCGACCGAGGTAACCGGCGAGGAGCGCGACAGGCTCTGGGAGCAGCACGTTGCTCAGAACCCGTGGTTTGGGAAATACCCCGAGCAGGTCACGGAGCGCGTGATCCCGGTCGTCCGGATCGCGGCGAAGGCGCCGCGGGGCTAACCCTGTGGCGCGAGGCGCTCGCCCGCCTCGACGCGGTGTGGCAACCGGTTTTCCGCCGGTGTGAGCGGGCACGAGAACTTCGTGTCGTACACGCACGACGGGTGGTAGGCGAGGTTGAAGTCGATCGTGTAGGTCCCGTCTTCCTCCGGCTCGATGTCCAGGTAGCGGCCGGCGCCGTATGTTTCCGTGCCGGTCGTTCCGTCCAGGAACGGCACGAAGATGGACGTGGACTTGCTGTTCTCGAAGGCATAGCCGGTCAACTGGCACGGGACGGACCCGACGCTGAACCGGAACATACCCGCTCGCGTCGCCGGTCGCAGGCGATTGTCGGAGGTCGGAATACTGAAATTGGCCGGTTCGGACCCGGCATACGGCTCCAACGTCAGGCCTTCGAAGACCAACGCCTCGTCGACATCGAAGTAGGGGAGCCCGACAAACCCCTCCCGTTCACCCGGCGGCAGCGGGCTCCCGGCGCCGGTCCGAAAGTAGTCGTCCTTTTCTTCGCGAAACCCGCGGACCGCGTCGGCGTACTCGACCGGCTCGTGCTCGTGGTGATCGTGTTCGTGATGCTCGTGCGTCATGGGTGGCTCCTGTGATGTGAGGCCATTGTGAGGGTGCCTCGGCCGGATTGCCGGCACGGACCCGGCACATTCCCGCGGCGCTCGGCGGCTATCCTGCCCATCGTGTCCCGATTGTTTGCATCCATCATCGAAATGGTCGCGCCCGCGCGCCTCGGGCGCAGTTTTCGATTCCTTCTTTCCGCCACGTTCATCAACAACGTCGGCGATGGCATCGTCCTGTCGGCGGGTCCATTGCTGGTGGCGTCGACCACGCGAGATCCGCTGCTTGTGTCGATGGCCCTGCTCAGCGAACGCCTGCCCGTGTTCCTGTTCGGGGTCCTCGGCGGTGCCATCGCGGATCGGTTCGACCGCCGACGGCTCGTGGTCATTGCCAATGTCGGTCGTGCGATCGTCCTGATCGCACTGGTCGCAACGATTGCCAGCGGCACGGTGAATATCGCCGTTGTGCTTGCCGTACTCTTCATTCTTGGCACGGCCGAGACCTTCGCCGATTCGGCATCGAGCACGCTGCTGCCCGGCCTCGTTGCCCGCGAAGACCTCGGGATTGCCAATGCGCGACTCCAGGGCGGATTCCTGCTGACCAATCAGCTCGTGGCCCCGCCGATCGGTGCGTTTCTGTTCGCGGCGGGAATGGCGCTGCCGTTTGCGGCGAACGCGGCGGCCTTCGCCCTCGGTGCGCTCCTCGTCTCCCGAGTCGTTACGAGCACCAAACGGGAGATCGCGGTGCGAACCGGCCTGCGATCCGAGATGGCCGAGGGGTTTCGTTGGCTCATGGCCCATCCGCCGATGCGAACCCTTGCCCTGACGATCTTCACGTTCAACGTGACCTTCGGGGCGGCCTGGTCAGTCCTGGTGCTCTATGCCGGAGATCGACTGGGCCTGGACGAGGTTGGATTCGGGTTGCTCATCACGGCATCCGCGGCAGGTGGGCTGATCGGGGCCGCTCTATATGGCCGGCTCGAACGTCGCTTTTCGCTCGGCGACATCATGCGGGGCGGCCTGATCATCGAGACGCTGACGCACCTGACGCTCGCCGTGACCACACTGCCCGCAGTGGCATTCGGCATCCTCGTCCTGCTCGGCGTGCATGAGTTCGCCTGGGGTACCACCTCGACCGTTGTCCGCCAGCGAGCGGTACCGGATGCCTTGCTCGGGCGGGTGGGCGGCGTCTACCGGGTCGCGAATGTCGGTGGGATCGTGATCGGGACGCCGATCGGTGGTCTCCTGGCCCGAACGTTCGGGCTCACTGCCCCGTTCTGGTTCGGATTCATCGGCTCACTCGTGCTCGTCGTGGTCCTGTGGCGCCAATTCCAGCTCATCGGCGACGCCGGCGATGTCGCCCCACCGACTCCAGACGGCGTGGCCGGCGTATAGCGGACGGTTAGTACAATCCGGCAATGGATGCCTTCCTGGACGAGACGACGAATCTCCTGCGGCGCACGCCGGTCGTGGTCCGAGCACTTCTCGAAGCACTCCCGGAAACCTGGACGGACACGCCCGATGTCGATGGAGGCTGGCGACCGCGCGATGTCGTCGGCCACCTGATCAGCGCGGAGCTGGACGACTGGATGCCTCGAGTGCGCAGGATTCTCGAGGACGGCACGTCCCAGCCGTTCGATCCGTTCGACCGTTTCGCACACACCGAACGGGATCGTGACGTCACCCTCGATGAGCTCGTCGCGCAATTCGCCGACCTCCGGGCGGAGAGTCTCGCCGCGCTCGCGATCTCGATCGCCCCGGGTGACCTCGATCGCAGAGGCCTGCATGCGTCCCTTGGTGAGGTGACCCTGCGCCAGCTTCTGGCCACGTGGTCCGTCCACGATCTCGACCACACCTCACAGATCTTCGCGGGGCTCGCGGGCTCCCGGGACGGTGATGTCGGTGCCTGGAAGGCCTACCTCGGCATCCTCCTCCGACGGGACGACCCGTCCGCCGTCCCCGGCTGATGGACGAACGCCTGATGGACGAACGCCTGACGGACGAGCGCCCGAAGACCTGGCACTACGGGCTCATCGCGCGGTGGTGGGCCGAGTTCAATACGGCGACGCCGGAGGAGCTGGCGTACTTCCGATCCGCCATCGAGACCTATGGCGAGCCGGCGCTCGATCTCGCCTGCGGCGCCGGGAGGCTGCTGATCCCGCTTGCCGCCGAAGGCTTCGATGTGGAGGGTGTCGACCTCTCCCCGGACATGCTGGCGGAGGCAGCTGCGCTCGCGCGAGGCAAGGGGCTGAGCCCCGCCCTCCACACCTCGGCACTCCACGAAATGGACCTGCCGCGCCGTTACAAAACCGTCTACTGCTGCGACTCGTTCGGGCTGGGTGGCCAACGGGCGTACGACGAGCTCGCCATGTCCCGGGTCTATGAGCACCTCGTGCCGGGTGGCGCGTTCGTGTTCAACCACTACCTTCCCTATGACGAAGTCGACAAGGATCGGTGGGCCGACTGGCTGCCCGAACATCGGCCGAAGGGCCCGAACGATTGGCGCGAATCGGGTGACCGACGGACACTCGCCGACGGCGATGAGCTCGAATTGATCGGGCGATACCTGGACTTCGACCCACTCCTCCAGCGCTACACCCGCGAGATGCGCGCCGTGCTGCGGCGTGATGGGAAGGTGATCGCAACCGAGGAGAACGTGCTCCAGGAGAACCTGTACTTCGCGCAGGAGCTTGTGCTCATGCTACGAGCGGCCGGGTTCGTTGACATCCGTATCGAAGGCCTGTACAGCGGCAGCCCGGCGAGCGCCGACGACTCGACGGTTGTGTTCGCCGCGCGGCGACCGAGCGAATAGGGAGTGCGGGCGGGACGACGCGATCCCTCGCACTCGGGCATGATCGCGGCCAACGTATCGGATCGGGAGACGGCATGACTCAGGGTCGGATCGAAGCGCTCCAGGCGAGTCTGCCGTTCTACCAGTGGTACGCACGCTCGCCACATACCGAACGGGCCGGGCAACCGGGCGTGATGGACTTGCTGTTCGGCAATCCGCATGACATGCCGATCCCGACCTATGTCGAGTCCATCATCAAGCACACGGAGCCCAGGGATCCTTCCTGGTACGCGTACATGCTCGATCATCCGGCTGCCACGGAGACGGCAGCCGCGGACCTCGCCGAGCACACCGGCATGCCCTGGCGGGCCGAGGACATCGCGATGACGACGGGCGGGTGGGGTGCCATCGCGACCGCGATCCGGATGGTCACGGAGCCTGGCGACGAAGTCATCTACTACGACCCGCCATGGTTCTTCTACGACATCCTCGTTCGCGGCGCCGAGGCGGTCCCGGTCGTCCTGCCCCTCGAGGCCCCGCGCTTTTCGCCGGATCCGGATCAACTCGCGGCCGCGATCACCCCGCGCACCCGGGCCGTGCTGCTCAATACGCCCCACAACCCATCCGGGCGCGTGCTGGAACCGGCGGAGCTCGAGGCCATCGCCGAGGTCCTCCGGAGCGCGTCAGAGCGGTACGGGCACCCGATCTACCTCCTCAGCGACGAGGCCTACCGGCTGATCGTCATGGATGGACGCCGAGCGGCAAGTCCGGCCGAGTTCTACGACCACACGCTGGTCCTGTACTCGTACGGCAAACAGTGGCTCGCCCCGGGCCAGCGCATCGGATACCTCGGGATTTCGCCCCGGATTCCGGATCGCGCGGCGCTGCGCGAAGCCGCCACGCTGACCAGGTTCGTCAACGGCTACGGGTTCCCGAACAACACGCTCCAGCGGGCCCTGCGGGAAATCTCGCGCCTGTGCATCGATATGAGCGCGATCCATCGCCGCCGGGATCGGATGGTGTCGGTTCTCGATGAGCACGGGTACGAGCCAACGAACCCCGAGGGCACGTTCTACATCATGGCCCGCAGCCCCGAACCGGACGACGAGGCGTTCGTCGCGCGCATGGCCGCGGAGGATCTCTTCATCCTGCCCGGGACCACGGTGATGATGCCCGGTTGGTTCCGGATCTCGCTCACCGCGAGCGACGCGATGATCGAAGCCGCAGCCGAGCGATTCGCCGCGATACGGACGCGTGCCTGACGGGCCCGGGATCTTTAGGCATCTGAAGAGGGCGCGATGACCCCGCACGACCTCGCCATTCGGAACGCCACCTACGCAGCCTTCGTCGAGCTTGGCCGCTCGCCCACGCTCCAGGAGGTGGCCGCCCGAACCCGAGATTCAGCCGCCGAAATCACTGGCGCGTGGGCGCGCCTTCACGACGGCCACGCACTCGTGCTCGATGCGTCAGGCGCAATCCTCATGGCCAACCCGTTTTCGGCGATCGAGACGCCCCACCGTGTCGAGGCGGCCGGGAGATCCTGGTTCGCCAACTGTGGCTGGGATGCGTTCGGGATCGGTGCAGCGCTCCACGTCGATTCCACGATCCACACGACCTGTCCCGATTGCGGCGAGTCCGTCGATCTCGAAGTCGTTGGCGGACGACCGCTGGACGAGGCCCCGGTCTTCCACGTCCTGGTGCCGGCACGCGAGTGGTGGAACGACATTCGGTTTACCTGAGGCACGATGCTCGTCTTCCGGTCGGAAGCACACGTAGATAGCTGGCTCGCCGGTCGTGCCGGCGGCACGACCATCTCGATCACAAAGCTCGCGGAGCTCGCCACGGCATGGTGGTCCGACCGCGTCGCTCCGGACTGGCATCCGCGATCGCGCGACCAGAATCAGGCGATCCTCGACGACCTGGGGCTGGTCGGCGAGTTCTGGCGCCTCGGGTGAGGGACATTGGCTGGGCCGGACCAGGCCCGTTGCGCCCTGCGCCGGGACCGCCGGCTAGACGCGAGCGAGAAACTCGAGCACGCGTGTCGTCAGCAGTGCTGTCGCAGCCGCGTCGTACGAGGGAAGCGAGCTGTCCGCGAAATAGTGCTGGTCGCTGGGATAGAGGAACAGCTCGGCGTCATTGACCAGCGCGACGATCTCGCGGGCAGCGTCCACGTCGCCCTCGTCCATGAAGAACGGGTCGGCGTCGGCCCCGTGGATCTGGACCGGAACGCCGTCGGGCCAGGGCCCGATGGCCCACTCTCCGGTGATCGGGAGGCAGGAGTAACAGAGAACGGCGGCCCGCGCCCCGGCGCGCGTTTGGGCGAGCCGTTGCGCCGCCATAACCCCGAACGAAAAGCCGGCGTAGACGAGGCCCGCTGGCAAGTCGTCGGCGGACCGCACGCCGCGCTCCTCCATGACATCGAAGCCCTGCTCCTTGATGAACGCCATGCCGTCGGGGATCGACGCGAAGGTCCGGCCATCGAACAGGTCGGGCGTGTGGACGACGTGGCCCGCGGCGCGCAGCGCGTCGGCGAAGGCGACCACGCCGGGGGTCAGCCCCTGAGCATGATGGAACAGCAGGACCTCGGCCATCGGAACCTCCAGGTGAGGGACGGTGAAGTGGAGCGCCAGCCCTCGTCCAGTCTACGGCCCGGTCTGGCCCAGCAATCCCTTCAGGTCGAAGATCGATGCATTCCCTGATGGGAGGAGCATCACCGTGATCTTGTCGGTCAGTTTCTGGATGTACTGGTACTGGAGGATCTGGTCAGAGAGCGAGGCCGCGAGCGCCTTGTTTGCGGTCGCCTGGCCGTTGGCCAGAGCGACAGTCGCGGTGGCCTGGCCCTCGGCCAGCTTCACGTTCGCGTCGGCCTGGCCCTGGGCCTGGGCAACCGCCTGATCGGCCTGGATCTTCTTCTGGGCGAGAATCTGTTGCTCCGTCTGGACCTGCTGCTGGGCGACCTGCTTGGCCTCGATGGCCTGTTGGAAGCCCTCGCTGAACGCAATGTTCGCGATGTAGATGTCGTCCACGACGATGTGGTACTGGGCGAGGTTTGCCGCGAGCGCGTCCTTGGCCTTCGCCCGAATCTCGTCTCGGGCGCCCAGAATCGCGTCGACCTTGTACTCGGGAACGACGGTCTTGATGAAGTCGTTGAACGCGGGATCGATGACCTTGGACGCGAAGTCGGTCCCGACCCGCTGGTAGAGGTCGGACGCGAACTGGCCGTCGACGTGGTAGTTCATCACACCGGTCAGCTTGACGGTCTGGTACTCGGACGATGCCGCGTCGATCTCCTGGAACTGGTGCGGCTGGACGCGCGTGTCGATCGTGGCCACGTGCTGGACGATCGGCATCACGACATGGAGCCCGGGCTCGAGGGTTCCGGCCTGGACCGAGCCGAAGTTCGTCACGACCCCGACGTTGCCGGCCGGGACCTCGACGAAGGGGGCCGAGATTCCGACGACGAGGATGACGATCCCGACGGCCGCGGCGATGACGCCGCGAGCGATATGGGCGCGGGGGACAGGCGCGCCGCGGACGCCGGGGACCTGGCGGCCGAGGGGCAGGATGATTCCAAGGACGACACCGACGGCCAGGATGACCGCGCCGGCCAGGAGGATCAGCAGATTGAGCATGACGTCGGAAACCCTCGCGCGACGAACCGCCGAGATCCGGCGTCGTCCGAGGATATCCAACGCGGTCCGATCGAGGCGGCCGTGCCGAGCGGATGGCTCCCCGCGAGATCAGTCCAAGGGATGGACCACCCAGACGTTCTGGTCGAAGTAGACGCCGTCGCCGCGCTTGCGGTCGATCGAGACCGGAGAGGTGGCGGTCGGCAGGATGTAGTCGCCGCTGTCCGGAAACGACAGGCCGGTCCACGCCTCCCACGCGGCGACGGAGCCGCGGATCTCCATCGAGTGGGGCGCTGCTCGGACGATCCGGCCGCCGAGCCGGACGTGGAGCCGGATCCACGGATCGAACGGCAGCCCATCGTCACGGGTCCACGTGGCGTAGCGCTCGATCGGGATGAGCGGGTAGCGATGCTTCTCGGTCGGGCGGACGCAGGCGATGACCGCCCGGTAGCCCGCCGCCCGGCCGGCCGCCTGCATTGCCAGGAGCATGACTCCGGAGAGGCCGCCGCCGCGGAGTTGACGCCCGACGACGATCAGCATCGCGCCGAGCGCTGTGGCCGCGCGACCCGCGTCGACGTCCGCCGCGCTCCGGAGGACCTGCTCGTCCCAACCCGCGGGAAGGTCCGCCTCTGTGCCGTCCCAGGCGAGGGGCATCGCGTTCGACGTCGCCACGACCGTGCCCGCTGGATCGAGAAGGACGAGCTGGTCGTCCGGCCAGTCGGCATGAGCGCGCGGGAACATCCGGTTGGCGACCTCGCTCTCGGTCATGAACGGCTCCCACAGGCCGGTGTGGTGGGCGTCGACGAGCGGGTCGAGCTCGGGGCGCTCGGTGAGCGTCGTGAGCGTGTGACCGGTGGGCAGCTCGAGCCCGTGGGCACGAAGGCGGGCCTCGACCGTGCCAGGGCCCGTCGCCGCGCTCAACGCGTCAGTCCCGAGCGGTGATCGTGTCGCGGCCGAGGTACGGCCGGAGCACGTCGGGAACCTCGATCGAGCCGTCCGGACGCTGGTACGTCTCGATGATCGCGGCCACGATCCGGGCGAGGGCCAGGCCCGAGCCGTTCAGGGTATGGACGAGCTCGGGCTTGGCGCCGGGCTCGGGCCGGTAGCGGATCGCCATCCGACGCGCCTGGTAGTCGCGGAAGTTCGAGCACGAGCTGACCTCGAGCCAGGCCTCGACCCCCGGCGACCAGACTTCGAGGTCGTACTTCTTGGCCTGGACGAAGCCCATGTCGCGGGTCGCCATCAGCAGGACGCGGTACGCGAGGCCGAGGCGTTGGAGGAGGATCTCGGCGCGCTCGACGAGCCACTCGAGGGCGGCATTCGAGTCGTCCGGCTTCTCGAAGAACACCATCTCGACCTTGTCGAACTGGTGGACCCGGAGGATGCCGCGGGTGTCCTTGCCGGCCGCGCCGGCCTCGCGCCGGAAGCACGGCGAGTAGGCGGCGTAGCGGATCGGCAGCTCGGCCGCGTCGAGGATCTCGTCGCGGTGGAGGTTGGTGACCGGCACTTCCGACGTGGGAATCAGGTACAGCTCGTCGCGTGTGACGACGTACATCTGGTCTTCCTTGTCGGGGATCTGGCCCGTGCCGATCGCGGACGCCGTGTTGACCACGGCCGGCGGCCAGACCTCGGTCATCCCGTTCTCGCGCGTGTGGACGTCGAGGAACCAGTTGATCAGGCCGCGCTGGAGGGCCGAGCCCGCGCCCTTGTAGACCGGGAAGCCCGATCCGGCGATCTTCGCGCCGCGAGGGTTGTCGATGATGTCGAGGGC
>JANMNF010000258.1:0-3611 GCA_031373765.1 Chloroflexota bacterium | reverse complement strand
GCACGATCACGAGCTGCTCGTCGAGCAGGGTCACCGGGAGCGGGCGCGCCCCGGCGGCATCGAGCTCGTCCACACGCGCCACCGGGTGCCAGCATCGCCGCAGGGCCTGGTGGAGTCGCGCCTCGCCGGCGCCATCGAGGTAGATGTCCGGGCCGTCCGAAACCTGCATGGGTGGATCATCGCAGACACGGTGTGCGGCCTCCCTGCGCGCCCGCCGAGGACTGACGCGAGGCCAAATTCGGGGCTATCGCGGCGCGTCGGCGTCGTGCAGTATGACCCGGCCTGCACGTCGGCTGTGGCGCGAGCCGGTGAACACGGGGTCAAGGAGTACTGGAGGGCCGGGGTGACCAGGATCGCCGCACGTCTCGTCATGAGCGCCTGCCTTGTCCTCGCCGCGACCGGCGTCGGGCCCGCGGCGGCGGCCGCGCCCTCGAGCGGTGGCCGTGTGATTCACGGTGTTCCCGGGACGGCAACGCGTCAGGGCACGCGAAGGCCTGCCGCGCCCGTCGCCCGCGAACGGCCGCTCGGGCGGGTCAAGCTTGACGGCCCTGGGGCGCCGAGGATCGGACGCATCGCTCGCGTGGCGACCCCCGAAGCGACGGTAACGCCGGCCGCACCGGCGGCCCTCGGGACGGCACCGGCGGTCGTCGGAACGTATCCGTTCCTGGTCACCAAGTTGGGAGACGGCGACGGTGTCGTGACCGCAATGGAAGGGGTCACCACCGTCATGACGTGCCCGGTCGGGACGCTGTGGTGCTGGGGGTACTTCGACGTCACCGTCGACCTGACCGCGACCGCGGCTCCGACGACCAAGTTCATTGGCTGGGGCGGAGACTGCTCGGGGACCGGTGTGTGTACGCTCGGAGCCGGCGAGCACTCGGTGACGGCGACCTTCGTCTGGCTGGCGGAACTCCAACTCCCGCCGTCGATACAGGCCAAAGACGGCACGTCTGCCGATATCTGGCCGAATGCGCTAGCCGTGAGCGCCGATCAGATGGCGATAGCCAGCAATTCGAGTGCATCGATCGAGTTGATCGACCGCCATACGCTCGAATGGTCGCGCTTTCCAACGTCGCTCCTGTTCGGCGCCGAGCCAACGAACCCACAGAGCGTGACGGTCATCTGGGACCTCCTGAGCCAGCGTTGGTATGCCGCGGAGCTTATCGTCGCTGGCTGCAACTCGACGAGCTTGCGCCTCGCCTTGTCCGACACCGCCGATGCCTTCGGAACGTGGACCGTGTATACGCAGCCGCTCACGGGGAACGCCAGGCGAGTCAGTCTCGGCACGACGACGAACAAGATCCTCGTCGGATACCAGGACACAGGTTCGCAGTGTGCGGGCACGGTGCCGCCGATCGGGGCCACCATCGACGTCTTCGACGTCGCGGATCTTCTCGCCGGGGGTGCTTCCGTCCCGGTGTCCGAGGTGGTGGACGGAGCGCTTCGGGACCCGATGATCGCTGCTTCTCTAGTGCCGACCTTGAATGGGTACGCTGCCGCAGTTGGATCAGGCAATTTGCAGCAGGTCATGGTGGTGTCAGGCACGAATGCCGCGTCGTCGGTTATGTCGACCTCGTACGCCGTGCCGAGCATCAATCCACTCACTCCGATATTGGGTGACTATGGTGTATTCAACCAGGCGTTCTGGAATGGTCGACTCTGGACCAGTGGAGGCGGTAATCTCACCGGCTTTGTGGTTGACGCGGTCGCCTTCGCAGGTGGGTCGTGGTCGGTTTCGGAGGAGATGACACAGACCGGTCCAGTGGGAGGGTCTGTCGGCGTTGCACTCGACGGAACCGTGTACGTCCTCTTGGCTGCATATCCGCCGAATGGACCCTGTTCCGGCCCCTGCGAAGTTGGAATGTACGCAGCGATCCACCCGACCACGGACCCGGCGAACACCTTCCGGAAGCCGGCGTGGATTTCGGCCGGGCACCTTGCGTCCGTCACCTTCGATCCGTCGGACACACATGGTGTCCAGGCCGCCGACACCAGTGTGTGGGTCACCCATGTATCTGGCGCATCGACTGGACCTGCCGGTACCGCGACGCTGAACGGCGGCGCGACGTCGACCTACTTCCTGCGTGTCGGCCTCGAGCTGACCCCCGACGCTGGTGCATCGGTTACGCAGGTCCGCATCTCCAACGATCCGACCATGGTCACGTTCCAGCTCAGGCCAGTCTTTGGCGGCGCGCTCGGCTGGCAGCTTGCGAACGCGGCCTACGGCGGATCGCAGACGGGTGGGACCCGCCACGTCTATGTCCAATGGGGCAACGGCGCCGGCACCTGGTCTGGAGTCGCCAGCGCGACGATCGCCGTCGATCCCTCGGTGCCAATTTCCCGGTTGGCCGGTCCGGATCGATATGCAACGGCGGCGGCAATCTCGAATGCCGGTTTCGCGCCGGGCGTTGACACGGTCTACATCGCCACGGGCCAGAACTTCCCCGACGCGCTTGCCGGGGCCGCCGTCGCCGGGCGCGATGGATCGCCGATCCTGTACGCCGGTGCGACGTTACCGGTCGCGACCCAGACAGAGCTGACACGTCTGAATCCGGGCCGCATCGTGATCCTTGGTGGCGTCGGTGCCGTCTCGTTGGCGGTCGAAGCCAGCCTCCATTCGTTCACGACTGGCACGGTGACCCGACTGGCTGGATCCAGCCGATTTGCCACCGCGGCCGCGATCAGTCAGGCGTCATTCAATCCCGGCGTCGAGGACGTCTTCATCGCCTATGCGTACAACTTCCCCGACGCGTTGGCCGCGGCTCCGATCGCTGCGATATTTGGCGAGCCTATTCTCTTCAGTGCGACCAATTCGATCTCCGCCGACACCGTTGCCGAACTCCAGCGTCTCCAGCCGAAGGACATCATCGTGCTCGGCGGGCCGGGCGTGATCTCGGATGCCGTGGCCCTCCAATTGGCCCAGTACACGACCACGAATACCGCCTATCGGATCGCAGGGCCCGATCGATACAGCACGGCTGCGGTCCTCGCGAGCGTGTTCGGCACGCAGATCGATGTCGCATTCCTCGCGTCAGGTCTCGGCTATCCGGATGCCCTGGCCGGGGCGGCGGTGGCCGGCTGGTACGGAGGGCCGATCCTGTATGCCAACCTGGGGTTAGGGCTGCCACAGGCGACGATCAACGGACTCTGTCCTCGGCGGCCCATGCAAGCGTTCATTCTGGGTGGCACGGGCGTCATCAAGTCGTCCGTCTACCAGGACGTGAACATGTGCCTTGCCGGATAAGTCCGACTTGTCCTGCCCGAAGTGGACCAGCAGCTTCGAAGAACGGCGACCTCGAGCCGTTGGTGCCCTGATTGCGCTCGATGCCTCGGCGACGCTCGCATATCTACGGGCGGGCGATGCGACCATGGCGAACGTCGAGGGCTTCCTTCGGTTCTTTGCCTCGATCCAGCTCGCGGAGGTGACGTACCAGGTCGCTCGCAGCGCCGCGCGGTTGCGCGCTGCGACGGGGATCTCGATGCCCGATGCCATCGTCGTCGGCACGGCGATCGAGCTCGGTGCCGACATCATCGCCACGAACGACCGCGGCTGGCCGACCAGCCTTGCCGGCGAAATCGGAGCTCTTCGGATCATTCAGCTCGGTGACTTC
>JANMNF010000237.1:0-1652 GCA_031373765.1 Chloroflexota bacterium | reverse complement strand
GTGTTGAAGACGGTCTTCCAGACCCGAAGACGCTGGGCAAACATGGCGGACGGACCTCGTGGGTGCCCGGGTCAACCGGGACGGTGACTTCGAATAACGTGCGCGTCCAGAGTAGCAATAAATTCGTGCGCGCGCCAGCCTCCGGTTGTCCGGGAAACGGGGTTTGTCCCGGCAACGGGTTGTCCCGGGAACATGCACCGCGTCGCCCACGAGCCGCGACGGCCACGCACCGGGTCGCCCACGAGCCGCGACGGTGCGATGATGCGGACGATGCGCGCCGACGACCTGAACGCCGATCTTTCCTTCGAGACCCTCGCCGTGCACGCGGGTGCTGAGCCCGACGAGCTGACGGGGGCCGTGGCGCCGCCGATCTACCAGACGAGTACGTACGCGCAGGATGGCGTCAACCGTCCACGGGGCGGTTACGACTACGCTCGGTCGGTCAACCCCACCCGGGATCGATTGCAGCGGGCCGTCGCCGCGCTCGAGGGCGGCGGGGAGGGGATTGCCTTCGCCTCGGGTTCCGCGGCGACCGCGGCAATAGCCGAACTGGCGCCGTCCGGCTCGGAGATCGTCGTTGGCGACGACGTCTACGGCGGGACGTACCGATATCTCGAACGCGTCCGACGCGGTAATGGCGTTGACGCCCGCTACGCGGACCTTGCGGGCGACCCGGACGCGCTCTGGGAGGCCATGACCGAGCGCACTCGCCTGGTCTGGTTCGAGACGCCGACCAACCCGCTCCTCAAGGTGATCGACATCGCGGCGGCGGCAAAGGCCATCGCGGACCGGTATGCCGGAGCGCCCGACCGCCCGCTGCTGGTCGTCGACAACACGTTCGCCTCGCCGGCCCTCCAGCGCCCGCTGGACCATGGGGCGGATATCGTCTTTCACTCGGCGACCAAGTACCTCGCCGGCCACAGCGACACGGTCCTGGGCATTGCCGTCACGCGGGACCCGGCCGTCGCGGAACGCCTGCGATTCCTCCAGAACGCCATGGGCGGCGTGCCGGGACCGTTCGATTGTTTCCTCGCGCTGCGTGGGCTCAGGACGCTGCACCTGCGGGTTGCGCGTCATGTCGAGAATGCACTGGCGGTCGCCACGTTCCTGGCGGATCGCGAGGACATCGCGTGGGTCGGACATCCGGGCCTCGCGTCCGGCACCCACGCCCACCCGCAGCACGCGACCGCAGCACGCCAGATGAGCGGTGGTTCGGGCATGGTCTCGTTCCGCCCGGCAGCGGGCGGGCGGCACCAGCGGACGGCAGCGGAGCGCGCAATCGCGATCGCCGAGGGAACCAAGATCTTCACGCTGGCCGAATCCCTCGGGGGCGTCGAATCCCTCATCGAAGTTCCGGCTCAGATGACCCATCTGTCGGTCGCCGGAACGTCGCTCCAGGTACCCGAGGACCTCGTACGTCTTTCCGTCGGGATCGAGGCAGCCTCCGACCTAATCCGAGACCTGGGCCAGGCGCTCGACAACGCCTGAACGCCACGCTCGGCGGTGGTGCGCGCTCGCAACCATTTCGCAACCGGGGCGTCTCCCGAGTGCTACCATCTCGCCAATAGTTGCGACTGCGGAAGCCGACTCTCGCGGGCCTCTGGTCCGCCCGACGCGCGGCCGGTCGATTCGAAGCCCTGACGGGCCGGGCG
>JANMNF010000222.1:0-15716 GCA_031373765.1 Chloroflexota bacterium | reverse complement strand
CGAACGCGCGGTACTCCGACCCGCCCTTGAGGGACAGGTACTTGGTGATCGCCGCGGTCAGCGACGTCTTGCCATGGTCGATATGGCCGATCGTGCCGATATTCACGTGCGGCTTGTTGCGTTCGAACTTCTTCTTGGCCATCTTGGCTGCTCCTGGCTCTTCTGCCGACGCTTACGAAACGCGAGACTTGGCGACGAGTTCCTGGGCGAGATTGCCCGGGACCTCGGCGTAGTGGGACAGTTCCATCGAATAGCTCGCCCGACCCTGGGTCATCGACCGCAGGTCCGTGGCGTAGCCGAACATTTCGGCGAGGGGAACGGCGGACCGGACGACCGTGGTCGTGCCCCGGTTCTCCGTGCCTTCCATGATCCCTCGACGACTGTTGAGGTCGCCGATGACGTCGCCCATGAACGAGTCGGGCATGGTCACCTCGACCCGCATCATCGGCTCAAGGATAGCCGGACTTGCCCGTTCGACGGCATCCTTGATCGCCATCGACGCAGCGATCTTGAACGCCATCTCCGAGGAGTCGACTTCGTGGTACGAGCCGTCGAAGACGGTCACCTTGACGTCGACCATCGGGAACCCGGCGTAGATGCCGGTCTCGAGGGCCTCTTTGATGCCCATCTGGACCGCACGCATGTACTCACGCGGGATCGTGCCGCCGACGATCTTGTCGACGAACTCGAAACCTGCGCCCTTGACATTCGGTTCGGCCGTCAGGACTACATGCCCGAACTGGCCCTTGCCGCCGGTCTGGCGCTTGAACAGGCCGTTGCCCTCGGCCAGCCGACGGATCGTCTCGCGGTAGGAAACCTGCGGACGCCCGACGTTCGCGGCGACCTTGAACTCGCGGACCATCCGGTCGACGATGACGTCGAGGTGGAGCTCGCCCATGCCGGCGATGAGCGTCTCGCCGCTCTCGGGATCTGTCTTGACCCGGAATGTGGGGTCTTCTTCGGCCAGCCGCTGCAGAGCAATACCCATCTTGTCCTGGTCGGCCTTGGTCTTGGGCTCGATCTTGACCTCGATGACCGGCTCCGGGAAGGTGATGGTCTCGAGCAGGATGGGATGTTCGATATCAGACAGCGTGTCGCCGGTGAAGGTGTCCTTGAGGCCGACGATCGCGGCGATATCGCCCGCGTAGACCTCGTCGATCTCCTCGCGGTGGTTGGCGTGCATCTGGAGGATGCGTCCGACCCGCTCGCGCTTGCCCTTGGCCGTGTTCTGGACGTACGAGCCCGCCTTCAGCGTGCCCGAATAGACGCGGAAGAACGCCAGCTTCCCGACGAACGGGTCGGCGGCGATCTTGAACGCCAGGGCCGAGAAGGGCTCCTTGTCGTCGACGATGCGGACCAGCTCCTCGTCCGTCCCAGGACGCAACCCGATGGTCGGGGGCACGTCCAGCGGCGACGGAAGGAATTCGGTCACGGCGTCGAGCATCGGCTGGACGCCCTTGTTCTTGAGGGCCGAGCCGGTCAGGACTGGCACGAACTTCGACTGCAGCGTACCGAGGCGGAGGCCGTGTCGAATCTCCTCGACCGTCAGCGCCTCACCCTCGAGGTACTTCTGGGTCAGGGCGTCGTCGGCTTCGGCGACCGCCTCGATCATCTTCTCGCGGTGCTTCGCGGCTTCCGCCTTGAGGTTCTCCGGGATCTCGACGACGTCAATGTTGTTGCCGAGGTCATCGTGATAGATGATCGCCTTCATCTCGATGAGGTCGATCACGCCGGCGAAGGAGTCTTCCGACCCGATCGGGATCTGGATCGGGACGGGTCGGGCGCCGAGGCGGTCGACGATCATGTCCACGCAGCGCCAGAAGTCGGCGCCGGTCCGGTCAAGCTTGTTGATGAAGCAGATCCGCGGTACCGAGTAGCGATCCGCCTGGCGCCAGACTGTCTCCGACTGGGGCTCGACACCTGCGACGCCGTCAAAAACGACGACCGCGCCATCGAGGACCCGCAGGCTCCGCTCGACTTCAACGGTGAAGTCCACGTGCCCGGGCGTATCGATAATGTTGATACGGAAGTCGTTCCAGTGGCAGGTTGTTGCCGCGGCGGTGATGGTGATGCCGCGCTCCTGCTCCTGGGGCATCCAGTCCATCGTGGCCGCGCCTTCGTGAACTTCGCCGAGCTTGTAGATCTTCTTGGTATAGAAAAGAATCCGCTCGGTGACCGTGGTCTTCCCGGCGTCAATGTGGGCGATGATTCCGATGTTTCGCGTGCGCGCAAGCGAAACCTGACGTGTCACAGTCCGTACCTTTTCCCGATTACCACTTGAAGTGACTGAACGCCTTGTTGGCGTCAGCCATCTTGTGTGTGTCTTCGCGTCGCTTGACAGCGGCGCCCAGGTTGTTCATGGCGTCCACGAATTCGGCGGCGAGCTTCTCGCTCATGCTCTTGCCGTTTCGCTTGCGTGCGGCCTGGACCAGCCAGCGCACGCCCAGGGACAGCCGACGATCACCGCGGATCTCGACCGGGACCTGGTAGGTGGCGCCACCGACGCGGCGCGGCTTGACCTCGATGATCGGGGTGGCGTTGCGCAGGGCGGATTCGAGCACTTCGAGGCCGGGGCGCTTGGCCGAGGCCTCAGCCCGCGCGAGCGCCTGACGCAGGATCCGCTCGGCCAGGTTCTTCTTGCCGTCGGTCATGAGCTTGGCGTGGAAACGGGCAGTCGTCCGGTTGGCCGGGATCTGCTCGTACTTCGCCTTGCGGGGCATGCTTGCTCGACGCGGCATCAGCGTTTCCCTCCGACGACGGGGGTGGCCTTCGCGCCGTACTTCGAGCGCCCCTGCTTGCGGTCGCGCACGCCGGCGGCGTCAAGCGTCCCGCGAATGATGTGGTACTTGACCGACGGGAGGTCCTTCACGCGACCGCCACGCACGAGCACGACCGAGTGCTCCTGGAGGTTGTGACCGATACCGGGGATGTAGGCCGTGACCTCCATCTGGTTGGTCAGGCGGACACGCGCGATCTTCCGAAGCGCCGAGTTCGGCTTCTTCGGGGTCATCGTCCGAACCTGCAGGCAGACGCCGCGCTTCTGAGGCGCTCCCGGAATCGGGACCTGGCGCTGTCGGAGGCTGTTCCAGTTCTTGCGCATCGCGGGGGCCTTGATCTTCGAGATCTTCGGCTTGCGGCCGTGGCGCACGAGCTGGCTGATTGTCGGCACGAAGACGCTGCTCCTTTCAAAGGCACAAATCGGTCGCTGCGGCTCCTTGAGCCGCGGGTCGACCCGCCGGGTGTTCGGGACCCTCGGCGAGGACCCAGTCCCATCTCCAGATGGGGTTTCGGACACGAGCTTCGACGCCCATGTCGAACGCCGCTCCTTTCGGAGCCACGATCGCGGAGTGTATCAATCCAGCCGATCGGGTGTCAACCGAGGCCGGTTGCCCGGACGGTGCTCCCGCGCTGGGAGCACCGGTCCGAGACGGTCAGTCGGCGGGTTCGGCGGCGGCCTCACCCTGGAGCAGCGGATTGGTGTCCGGATCGATCTTGTCGTCCGAGCTTGAGCCCGCGTCGGTCAGGAACGGATTGAACGAATCGTCGTCCGAGCCGGCGATGGCCGCGGCACGGGCGAGGCCCGCTGCGTCGTCGTCTGCCGAGCGAGGCGATCCGTCCTCGAGGAACGGGTTGTACGCATCGCCGCCGTCTTCCAGCGCTTCCCCGGCGAGGGCCTCGATGGCCGCTCGTCGTTCCGATTCCTTGCGTGCCGCCAGGTTGGCGGGCGCACCGGAGCCGGCCGGGATCAGCTTGCCGATGATCACGTTTTCCTTGAGGCCGATGAGGTGGTCCTTGGCGCCGTTGATGGCAGCCTCGGTGAGCACCCGGGTCGTCTCCTGGAAGGACGCGGCGGCAAGGAAGCTCGACGTGTTCAGTGAAGCCTTGGTGACGCCCAGCAGGACGGCCTGGGCCGTTGCCGGCTCTCCGCCCTCGGCGAGGACCCGGTTGTTCACTTCCTCGAAGTCAAGGCGATCGATGAGTTCAGTCGGCAGCAGTTCGCTGTCGCCCGGCTGGTCGATCCTGACCTTTCGGAGCATCTGGCGGACGATGATCTCGATGTGCTTGTCGTTGATCGTGACGCCCTGGCTCCGGTAGACCTTCTGGACTTCCTTGACCAGGTACCGCTGAACGGCATCCCGGCCTCGGGTGTCCAGGTATTCCTGCGGGTTGATCGGCCCATCGGTGATCGCGTCGCCGGCGCGCACGTCCTCGCTGTCTGCAACGAGCAGGCGAGCGTTGTGTGGGATGCCGTACTCACGTTCGACGATGTCCTCGGCACGAACCACGAGACCGTCGTCCGTCTTGGCCAGGAAGCCCTTGACCGGAGATGCGATCTCGACGACGGGATCGCCCGAAACGCGGGCCACGACCTGACCGGCCTCGACGAGGTCGCCGGGGGCGGCGAGCATCTCGGCATCGGCTGGCAGGGCGAGGATCGAGTCGTACGACTCGCGGCTCGTGACCTTGACCTTGGTCGTGGTCCCTTCGCGCACGACCGAGACGGCACCATCGATATGGCTGATCTCGGCCTTGCCCTTGGGAACGCGCGCCTCGAACAGCTCCTCGACCCTCGGGAGGCCGGCGGTGATGTCCAGGCCGGCGACGCCGCCGGTGTGGAACGTCCGCATCGTGAGCTGGGTACCAGGCTCGCCGATGGACTGGGCGGCGATGATGCCGACCGCCTCGCCGACGCCCACGTGCTCGCCGGTGGCGAGGTTGCGGCCGTAGCAGCGACGGCAGACGCCATAGCGGGCCTCGCAGGTCAGGGGCGAGCGGACCAGGACTTCGTCGATCCCGGCCGCCTCGATGGCCTTCGAGATCTCCTCGGTCACAAGCTCGTTGCGATCGACCAGCAGTGCGGGCTTCTTGGCCTTGCTCGTCGGATCCGGCATCGGTGCGGCGGACAGGCGTCCGATCAACCGCTTCCGGAATTCCTCTCGAACGGTCTGTCGGGTGCCGTCATCGGTTGCCGGCCAGGTGGCGCCGGTCATGTCCGCCGTATCGGCGGCCGTGATCCAGCTCCCCTCCTCGGTGAGGCAATCATCTTCGCGGGTGATGACGTCCTGGGCGACGTCGACGAGACGCCGGGTCAGGTAACCCGAGTCGGCCGTTCGAAGGGCCGTGTCCGCGAGGCCCTTGCGGGCGCCGTGGGTCGAGATGAAGTACTCGAGGACCGACATGCCTTCCCGGAAGTTGCTCCGGACCGGAACATCGATGATTCGACCCGATGGGTCGGCCATCAGGCCTCGCATCGCGCCGAGCTGACCGATGTTGCCCTTGTTTCCGCGGGCGCCGGAGTCGGTCATCATGCGCAGGGAGTTGTCTTCGGGAAGGGCCGCCATCATGGCGTCCGAGACGTCCTTGGTCGTCCGCTGCCAGAGCTCGACAACCTGCTCGTACCGCTCGTCCTCGGTGATGAGGCCGCGTGAGAACTGCTTGTCGATCTCGATCACGGCGCCATCGGTTTCCGCGAGCCGGATCTTCTTGTCAACCGGAGTGACGATGTCCCAGAGGCCGATCGTCATGCCGCCACGAGTGGCGAACTTGAACCCGACGTCCTTGATCCCGTCCACCAGGTGGGCGGTCTCCTCGGAGCCGAGGACTCGGTAGCACTCATCGACGATGCGCTTGAGCTCGGTCCGCTTCATCGCCTGGTTCTTGAACCGCAGGCGGTCAGGAACGATGGCGTTGAAGATGATCCGGCCGACGGTCGTTCGCATGCTGGTGGGTCGGAGCTCACCAGCTGCCTCGTCCCAGGCCTTGACCACCACATCGATCGGCTCATGGAGCCCGACGCGGCTGGCGATGCCTGAGTCCTTGGCGGTTTCGTTTTCGCCGCGACGTCCGCTCGCCGACGTCAGGCCGCGGGCCGTCAGTTCGTAGGCGAACAACGCCTCGTCCTCGTCCGAGAAACTGCGGACGAAGGAGGGATTCGTGTCCCGCTCCATGGTCAGGTAGTAGCACCCGAGGACCATGTCCTGGGTCGGGGCGACGACGGGCGTTCCGTCTGCCGGCGACAGCAGGTTGGCCGTCGACAGCATCATCGTCCGTGCTTCGTTCTGCGCGGCAGCCGAGAGCGGGACGTGGACCGCCATCTGGTCTCCGTCGCAGTCCGCGTTGAAGGCCGCGCACACAAGCGGGTGGATCTGGATGGCCGAACCCTCGACCAGGATGGGCATGAATGCCTGGATCCCGAGTCGATGGAGGGTCGGGGCACGGTTCAGAAGGACGGGATGGTCCTTGATGACCTCTTCCAGGACATCCCAGACTTCGGGCCGAACCCGCTCCACGATGCGCTTTGCGCTCTTGATGTTGTGGGCAAAGCCCTTCTCGACCAGTTGCCGCATGACGAACGGCTTGAACAGCTCAAGGGCCATCTTCTTCGGCAGCCCGCACTGGTGGAGCTTGAGGTCCGGCCCGACGACAATGACGGATCGACCCGAGTAGTCGACGCGCTTGCCGAGGAGGTTCTGACGGAACCGACCCTGCTTGCCCTTGAGCATGTCGCTCAGTGACTTCAGGCGATGGTTGCCGGTACCCGCGATGGCTCGACCGCGCCGACCGTTGTCGATGAGCGCGTCGCACGCCTCCTGGAGCATCCGCTTCTCGTTGCGGATGATGATCTCGGGTGCGCCGAGCTCCAGCAGTCGCTTGAGGCGGTTGTTGCGGTTGATCACACGGCGGTACAGGTCGTTGAGGTCGGAGGTCGCGAAGCGGCCACCGTCCAGCTGGACCATCGGTCGCAGATCGGGAGGAATGACCGGCAGGACGGACAGGATCATCCACTCGGGACGGGTCCCCGACCGACGGAACGCCTCGATGAGGCGCAGGCGCTTGATCGCCTTCTTGCGACGCTGGCCCGAGCTGGTCCGTACCTCGACATGGAGGGTCCGGGCAAGCTCTTCCAGATCCATCCGGCTGATGATGTCGCGCACGGCCTCGGCGCCCATTCCGGCGCTGAACAGCCGGCCACGGCCGGGCTGGTTGTAGCGCTCCTCGAGCATCCGGACCTCGGTCTCGCCGACCGTCATCATCGGCTTGAGGCCATCCAGCTCGTCGCGGAAGCGACGGTTGTCTTCCTTCATGCCCTGGGCCTGCTCGGCCAGTTCCTCGCGCTTGGCGCGGACGGCGTCTTCCATGCCGGCACGGAGGTCGGCGACCTTCTGGTCGACGGCGGTGGCCTCGTCACGCTCACGGGACTGGAGGCCCTCGTTGACGCGCTCGGTTTCGACCGACACGACGGCTCGAAGGCGAGCGATCGCTTCCTTGCCGCCCTTGTCGCCGGACCCGACGATGACCTCGCCGGTCGGCGCGAAGACGATCGTCTCCTCGGCGACGCCGGTCTTGAGCTCCTTGAGCCGAGCTTCGACCACCTGGGCCGCCGCAACGATCTCCTCGGTCTGGACGGTCCGCTGCGCCTCGAGATCGGCCTTCGTGACGGCCAGCTCCGCAGTCAGCTCATCCTTCTGTCGATTGATCGTGGCCCGAAGCTCGTCCTCGAATTCCGAGACGGCCGCGCCGGACTTGCCGCCCCTGCCGGCAGCCTCTTCCTCGAGCTGGCCCAGCAGCCGCTTGCGCATGTCCTCGTCCACGCCCGTGACGATGAACAGCGCGAAGTAGAGGATCCGCTCCAGGTTGCGCGGGCTGATGTCGAGCAGGATGCCCAGCCGCGACGGCGTGCCCTTGAAGTACCAGATATGGCTGACCGGGCTGGCCAGCTGGATGTGGCCCATTCGCTCGCGTCGAACCTTCGAGCGCGTGACCTCAACGCCGCACTTGTCGCAGATGATGCCCTTGTACCGAATCCGCTTGTACTTGCCGCAGTAGCACTCCCAGTCCTTCGTGGGACCAAAGATGCGCTCGTCGAAGAGCCCGTCCTTTTCCGGCTTCAGCGTCCGGTAGTTAATGGTCTCCGGCTTCGTGACCTCGCCCTTCGACCATTCCCGAATCTGATCGGGGCTGGCAAGCGAGATGCGAATGGCGTTGAAATTATTGACCTCGAGCATCGTTCTCCTCCGTGCCGCCGGCTGGCTTCAGCGGCACGATCCGGACCGGGTGCGAGCGTCGTCGGGCCGGCCGGGTCCCGACAACGCGTGGATTTGGTGCTTCGTCAGTCCTCGAAGCCGGCGAGATTGATCCCGCCGAGATCGGGGAGCAGGTAACCGGAGGCGTCGTCCTCGGTCAACGGGATTTCCTCGTCGTTGTGATCGAGGATCTCGGCGTTGAGCCCGAGGCTTCGGAGCTCCTTGATAAGGACCTTGAATGATTCAGGAACGCGCGGGGGCTGGATCTCCTCGCCCTTGACGATGGCTTCGTAGGTCTGGACGCGACCCATCACGTCGTCGGACTTGACCGTCAGGAGCTCCTGGAGGATGTTCGCGGCGCCGTACGCCTCGAGTGCCCAGACCTCCATCTCGCCGAAGCGCTGGCCGCCGAACTGCGCCTTGCCACCCAACGGCTGCTGGGTAATGAGGCTGTACGGTCCGGTTGACCGAGCGTGGATCTTGTCCTCGACGAGGTGGTGGAGCTTGAGCATGTAGATGTAGCCGACCGTGATCGGCTGATCGAACAGCTCGCCCGTGCGTCCGTCCCGGAGCTCGATCTTGCCATCCTCAGGGAGGGCCGTCTCGACACCGTAGACCTGGTGACGCGCCTCGAGCAGCTCGTTGCGGATCTGCTCTTCGGTCGCACCGTCGAAGACGGCGGTTGCCGCCGTCTCGCCCTTGGCGTGAAGTGCCCACCCGAGGTGGGTCTCAAGGATCTGGCCGATGTTCATCCGGCTCGGCACGCCGAGGGGGTTGAGGATGATGTCGACGGGCGTTCCGTCCGGCAGGAACGGGAGGTCCTCGGCCGGCAGGATCTTGGCGATGACGCCCTTGTTGCCGTGGCGGCCGGCCATCTTGTCCCCGACCGAGATCTTGCGCTTCTGGGCAACGGCCACGCGGACCAGACGGTTGACGCCGGGCTGGAGGTCGTCGTTGTTGTCCCGGCTGAACTCCCGGATCTCGACGACCTTGCCGCGCTCGCCGTGGGGCAGGCGCAGGGAGCTGTCCTTCACTTCGCGGGCCTTCTCGCCGAAGATGGCCCGAAGGAGCCGCTCCTCTGCGGTCAGCTCGGTCTCGCCCTTGGGCGTGATCTTGCCGACGAGGATGTCGCCCGGTCGAACCTCGGCGCCGATGTAGACGACACCTTCCTCGTCGAGGTCCTTGAGGGACTCCTCGCCGACGTTCGGAATGTCACGGGTGATCTCTTCCGGCCCGAGCTTGGTGTCCCGGGACTCGATCTCGTGCTTCTCGATGTGGATGCTGGTGAAGAGGTCGTCCTTGACGAGACGATCGCTGATCACGATCGCGTCCTCGTAGTTGCCGCCTTCCCAGCTCATGAACGCCACGAGGACGTTCCGTCCGAGGGCGAGTTCGCCGTTCTGGGTCGATGAGCTATCGGCGATGGCCTGGCCCGCGCCGACGCGCTGGCCGACATCGACGATCGGGCGCTGGTTGATACAGGTGCCCTGGTTGCTGCGGACGAACTTGAGGAGCTTGTACTCGTCGAGCTCGCCGGAGTCGGCCTCGACCTTGACCCGCTCGGCCGTCACGCTCGTGACGACACCGGCCCGCGTCGACATGACCACCTGGCCGGAGTCACGCGCGGCGCGCTCCTCCATGCCGGTGCCCACGATCGGAGCCTCGGGCTCCAGAAGCGGGACGGCCTGGCGCTGCATGTTCGAACCCATCAGGGCTCGGTTGGCATCGTCATGCTCGAGGAACGGGATGAGCGCCGTCGCGACCGAAACGACCTGCTTCGGGCTTACATCCATGTATTCGATCTGGTCGGGACGGGCCTCGGGAAAGATGTCCCGGAACCGGGAAGCGATGCGCTCCTCGATGAAGTGGCCGTCGGGGTCGAGGCGCGAGTTGGCCTGGGCAACGACGTGCTGCTCCTCCTCGTCGGCGGGCAGGTATTCGATCTGGTTCGTGACGATCGGACGGATCGGGAACGCATTGGCCTTCTGGCGCTTGAGTTCCGCGGCAGCGGCCGCATTGATCGCCTCGCCGCGCTTGAGGATGATGGCACCGCCCTTTGCGGCCAGGTCACCCCCGGCCTCGAAGGTCAGCAGGTCGGCGTCATCCCACGCAACCGTTCGCTTTACGCGGCGGTACGGCGTCTCGATGAACCCGTAGCTGTTGATCCGGCCATACGTCGCGAGCGACCCGATCAGTCCGATGTTCGGACCTTCCGGGGTCTCGATCGGGCAGATCCGGCCGTAGTGGCTGTGGTGAACGTCGCGGACGTCGAACCCGGCGCGCTCACGGGACAGGCCGCCCGGGCCCAGCGCGGACAGTCGTCGCTTGGACGTCAGCTCGGCCAGCGGGTTGGTCTGATCCATGAACTGGCTCAGCTGGCTGCCACCGAAGAACTCCTTCATCGCGGCCACGACGGGCCGGATGTTGATGAGCGCGTTCGGGGTTGCCTTGTCGATCTCCTGGATCGTCATCCGCTCGCGGACGACGCGCTCCATGCGAAGGAGGCCGATCCGGAACGCGTTCTGGATGAGCTCACCGTTCGCCCGGATGCGTCGATTGCCGAGATGGTCGATGTCGTCCTTGGTGTGCATGCCGCGGTTGCACTCGATCAGGTGGCCGACGATCGCGGCAATGTCCTCGCGGGTGATCGTCCGCTGATCCACGGGCAATTCGATGCCCATGTGATCGGCCGCGCCCTGGAGCTTCTTGCCGAACTTGTAGCGGCCGACCCGCCCGAGGTCGTAGCGACGGAAGTTGAAGAACAGGCCCTCAACCAGCTGCTTGGCGTTGTCACCGGTGGGCGGATCGCCCGGGCGCAGCTTCTTGTAGACCTCGATCAGGGCCTCGGACGGCGTGTGGGTGACGTCCTTGTCCAGGGTGTTGGCGATGAACGGATGCTCCGGATCGATGTCGATCGAGCTGAAAAGCGCAGCGATCTCATCGTTGGTCTCGTAGCCGACGGCGCGCAGCAGCGTGGTGGCAGCAATCTTGCGCTTGCGGTCGACCTTGACCCAGAGCTGGTCCTTGTTGTTGGTCTCGAACTCGAGCCAGGCGCCGCGGTTCGGGATGACCTTGGCACTGAAGAGCATGCGGCCCGACGCCGGATCCTCGACTTCGCTGTAGTACACGCCCGGGGAACGGACGAGCTGGCTGACAACGACGCGCTCAGCGCCATTGATCACGAAGGTGCCGAGATCGGTCATCCATGGGTAGTCGCCCATGTAGACGCGCTGGCGCTGGATCTCGCCGGTCTCCTTGATCAGCAGCTCAACGCTGATGTAGAGCGGGCGGCTGTAGGTCAGATCCTTGGTCCGGCACTCCTCCTCGGAGTACTTCGGGTCGCCGAACTCGTAGTCCAGGAACTGGAGTTCCATCACCTTGCCGGTGAAGTCCTTGATCGGACTGATCTCGTCGAAGAGCTCCCGGAGACCTCGTTCGATGAACCACTTGAACGACTCCAGCTGGAGTTCGATCAGGTTCGGGACTGGCAGGACCTCTGGGATCCGCGCGTAGCGCTTTCGCGCGGCAGCGGAAGCAGAAAAGGTCGACGATTCAGCGGGAGACAGCATGAACGACGGCTCCTTGACGGAGGGCGTGGGGAGATGGAAAGGCGGGGCTCACAGAACGGCTAAGGATATCGCGATCCCACGATTTGTCAACCGAGGGGCGGGCCCCCGGAGGACCCGTCGGAACGTGTCGTGTCCGTTATGCCGATCGGTCCGGCACGGAAGCGGCGGACCCGTCGTGGCCGTAGCCCCGATCCGTACCGGCACAGCAGCGTCGGACCCGGCGGATAGCCCGTGACCGTAGCGCCGATCGGTCGGGCCACGGAAGCGCCGGACCCGGCGGTCTCCAGGACAAGGCGGAGTCGAGGACGCGAGCGAGCGCACGCGAACGTGCGTGAGCGAGCGCCTGGAGACGACAACGCCGTCCTGGAGCCGTTCGGGGACGGTGCTACTTGATTTCGACCTTGGCGCCCACGTCTTCGAGAGCGGCCTTGATCTTCTCGGCCTCGTCCTTGGTTACGCCTTCCTTGACCGCCTTGGGGGCGGCGTCGACGACGTCCTTGGCTTCCTTGAGGCCGAGACCCGTGAGCTCGCGGACGACCTTGATCACGGGGATCTTGTTCGGTCCGACTTCGGTGAGCGTCGCGGTGAACTCGGTCTGCTCTTCGACGACAGGTGCGGCCTCGGCAGCGCCGGCGGCGGGACCCGATGCCATTGCAACTGGTGCCGCGGCGGTGACGCCGAAGCGATCCTCGAATGCCTTCTTGAAGTCGGACAGCTCGAGGACGGTCATCTTCTCGAACGCTTCGAGCAGCTGATCAGCGGTCATGTTTGCCATGTGGATCAAATCTCCTGGTGGTTGGTCGGGTATGGGGATGGACGAGGTGTGGCGTCAGGCAGCTGCCGACCGCTTGTCGGCGAGCGCTGCGACCAGACCGGCGACATCGCGCAGCGGCGCGTCGAACAGTCCGGCCATGGTTGCCATGGGAGCCGCGATCGCGCCGGCGACCTGACTGAGCAGAACGTCCCGCGAGGGAAGTGCTGCCAATCGGGTGACACCAGCGGCGTCGATGGTGCGACTGCCGAGCAGGGCTCCGGTGATCCGGACCTGCTTGAACGGCTTGATGGCATCGATGACTGCCTTGGCGGTCGCCGATTCGTCGGATCCGAACGCAATCGCGGTCGGCCCCACGAGGAGCTCATTGATCGCCGTTCCCCGCGTCTCGGAGGCGGCAATCTTCATCAGCCGGTTCTTGACAACCCGGTACGTCACGTCCTGCTTGCGCAGGCTTCGTCGGATCTCCGCGATCTCCTTGACCGTGAGTCCCCGATACTCCGAGACGATGAGCGTCGAGCTCAGATCGAGCTGCTGACGCAGCTCATCGACGACCCGTCGCTTGGCCTCGGTTGGCATGGTGCCCTCCGTGCTTCTGCGCGCAGCCGGCGCGCGGCGGTGGGCGCTCGATGTTTTCATCGTTCACCCCTGCGACGGTCGCCCACCGGGGCGAGGCCTTGACCGCAGGGGCGGCGCCCGCCCGCGAGGGCGGAGGCAATTTCCCTGCCTCGGCGTGGTCACCGTCGTCCCCGGGCGCTGGCCCGGTCCGATCCGGCGGATCAAGTCCCGATCGTTGGCCAGTTGCCGCGATCAGAGGACCCACGCTGTCTTTAGCGGTCCGTCTTGTCTTGTTGTCAGATGACGCGCCTCTCGGCCGTCATCGCGTTTGGTCGGCGGGAACTCCCCGCCGGGAGGCGATCAGGCGGCTGCTGCGGCCGCGAGTACGCTCGGAATGTCGAGCCGGATGCCCGGGCCCATTGTCGAGGCGATGCTCAGCCCCTTGAGGTAGGTCCCCTTGGCGCCGGCGGGCTTGGCCCGATTGATCGCGTCGATGAGCGCCGCGAGATTGGCGACGATCTGGTCCGGCTCGAAGCTGACCTTGCCCACGGCCACGTGGACGATGCCTGCCTTGTCGACCTTGAATTCGACGCGCCCGGCCTTGACCTCGCGGACTGCCCGATCGACGTCGAAGGTGATCGTTCCGGACTTGGGGTTCGGCATCAGCCCGCGCCGACCGAGGATCTTACCGAGGCGTCCGACCTGGCCCATCAGGTCCGGGGTCGCGATGGCTACGTCGAACTCGAGCCAGCCAGCTTCGATCTTCTTCACCAGGTCATCGGAGCCGACTTCATCGGCGCCAGCGCGGAGCGCCTCCTGGGCCTTCTCGGCCTGGGCGAAGACGGCGACTCGCACGACCTTGCCGGTCCCGTGGGGGAGCACGATCGTGCCGCGGACCATCTGGTCGGCGTGGCGCGGATCGACCCCGAGTCGAAGATGAACTTCGATGGAGGCATCGAAGGAAACCGTGGAGGTGTCCTTGACGAGCTGGGCCGCTTCGGCGGGTTCATATGCCCGCTCGCGGTCGACGAGCTTCGCCGCTTCGGTGTATTTCTTGCCGTGCGCCATGGTTCGGTTCTCCTCTGTCGATCGGGGCTGCCGATCTCCCCCGCGTCGTGGGGTGGCCGCCGGCGACTGGCCGGATGATGATATTTGTGCCGGTTAACCGACGACTTCGATGCCCATGCTGCGGGCTGTTCCCTCGATCATGCGCGCGGCCGCATCGAGATCGTTGGCCGACAGGTCGGCCATCTTCACCGTGGCGATTTCGCGGACCTGATCCCGGGTCACCTTGCCAACCATCTCGCGCTTGGTCGTCGTCGCACCCTTGTCGACACCGGCAGCCTTCCGAAGGAGGTCGGCCGCGGGCGGGGTCTTGAGGATGAACGTGAACGAGCGGTCCTCGTACACGGTGATCTGTGCCGGAATGATCGAGCCGGCCTTGTCGGCCGTCTTCTCGTTGTAGCTCTTGGTGAACTCAACGATGTTGATTCCGTGCGGTCCCAGCGCGGTGCCTACCGGCGGCGCAGGCGTTGCCTTGCCGGCCGGGAGCTGGAGCGTAAGGACGATTCGTACCTTCTTGGCCACGTGGGCGGGTCCCTTCTGCTTGCCTAGAGCTTCTCGACTTGCAGGAAGTCGAGTTCGACCGGTGTCTCACGGCCGAAGATGCTGACCAGGACCTTGACTTTGTTGCGTTCTGGATTGACTTCGTCGACGGTTCCGATGAACTCCGAGAACGGCCCGTCGGTGACGCGGACGCTCTGGCCCTTGGTGAACGCGACGCGGAACTTCGGCGTCTCGACACCCATGTGCCGGAGGATCTGCTTGACCTCGTTTTCATCGAGCGGGATCGGCTCACTCCGGACGCCCGGGATGTTCGAGCCGCCGACGAAGCTGGTCACGCCCGGGGTATTGCGAACGACGAACCAGCTGTCCGGATCCAGGATCATCTCCACCAGGACGTAGCCCGGATAGACCTTCTTCTGGACTGTGTGGCGCTGGCCCTGGCGGATCTCGATCTCGTCCTCCATGGGGACGAGGACCTGGAAGATCCGGTCATCCATGCCCATGGACTCGATTCGATGCTCGAGATTGGCCTTGACCTTGTTCTCGTAGCCCGAGTAGGTATGGATCACGTACCAGCGCTTCTCCGGCACCTTGGCCTCGGTCTCGGTGACGCCAGTGTTCATGAGATCGCCTTCGAGAGGAAGCCGATGACGCCCTGAAAGAGGCGATCGAAGATGAACACGTAGACGCCGACCGCGAGACTGACCGCGAAGACGAGTACGGTCAGGTTGCGGGTCTGCTCGACCGTCGGCCAGGAGACCTTCTTCAGCTCGGAAACCGCTTCGGCAATGAAGCGGCGGATACGGGTCACGGGTTGGTACGTTGCCTTTCAGGTGTGGCAGGGGCGATAGGACTCGAACCTACAACCGCTGGTTTTGGAGACCAGTGCTCTGCCAATTGAGCTACACCCCTGCGGAGCGCGGGTTGGCTATTTCGCCTCCCGATGGAGGGTGTGCTTACGACAGCGGGGACAGAACTTGTTCAGTTCGATCCGGTTCGGATCGTTCTTCCGGTTCTTCCTCGTGGTGTAGGTCCGCTCCTTGCACTCGGTGCAGGCGAGCTGGAGGGTGGGTCGGGCTTCAACTCTTGCCATCAGTTACTCGGTGATGCTCGTGATCGCGCCGGCACCGACGGTCCGACCACCCTCGCGGATGGCGAAACGCTGGCCGGTCTCGAGCGCGATCGGGGTGATGAGCTCGACGCTCATCTCGACGTTGTCGCCGGGCA
>JANMNF010000191.1:0-2951 GCA_031373765.1 Chloroflexota bacterium | reverse complement strand
CGATGTCGTCCTGAAGGTCGAAACGGTCAACCCGATCCGCGCCTTCAAGGGCCGCGGCACGTGGCTGGCGATCGCTGGCCTGGCGGGGGAGGGGACCGTCGGGCCCGATCGGGCCGTCGTGGCGGCTTCGACCGGCAATTTGGGGCAGGGAGTGGCCTTTGCAGCCCGGGCGCACAGGATTCCCGCCGTGATCTTAGCGGACGAGCATGCAAATCCCGCGAAACTGGACCGGATGCGCCGGTTCGGTGCAACCGTGATCCAGCAGGGGAGGGACTTCGATGCTGCCAGAGAGGCATCGGAGGCCTACGCGGACGCCCACGGTGCCTTCCTGCTGCTCGACGGCGCCGATCCGCGCGTGGCAGCCGGCGCCGCGACCCTGGCGCTCGAAGTCACAGACGGCGTCGCTGCCGGCGACCTGCCCGCGATCAGAACGGCGTACGTACCCCTGGGCAACGGTGCCCTGATCGTTGGCGTCGGCGCCTGGCTCCGACACGCCGCCCCGGATTGCCGGATCGTGGGCGTTGCCGCGGCGGGCGCTGCATCGATGGTCCTGTCGTGGGAGGCCGGCGAGCTCATCGAGACCGCCGAGGCCGCTACCTACGCCGAGGGAATCGCCTGTCGCGTGCCGATTCCCGAGGCGCTCGACATGATGGTCGGGCGGGTCGATGAACTCGTCCTGGTGACCGAGGACCAGCTGCACGCGGCTGAGGCGCAGCTGACCGCCCTGACAGGGGTCACCGTGGAAGGCGCCGCGGCCGCCTCGTGGGCGGGTTTGCTCGCGGACAGCCGCCGGGATGGCCCGACCCTGGTGATTCTGACCGGGAGCAACGTCGCGCCACCTGCACGCTCCTAGGGCGTGATCTCGAGGGCAACGGGTTCCGACAGCAGGTAGGTGACGACGACGCCATTGACATCTGGGTGAGCATATTGCTCGACCGTCACACGGACGTCGTACAGGCCCGGCGGCAAGGCGTAACCGAGTGATGGTTCGCAGCTCGCGGTACCGCCGAGCACACCGATGTCAATCGTCCCGCCGGCCTGGAGCGTCCCGCCGGTACCGACGCCGCCGATGCCGCCATCGTAGGTCCCTACCACGACGTCCGACCCTCGCCGATAGACCAGGGCTGTCATCGGATCGCCCGATTCGAATTCCACGACGTCGGGGCCGGTATTCGTGATGGTCACCGTTCCTCCAAAGTCCTGGCCCGTCACGACCTGAGCGCTGTCGAGACGAGCGACTGCGCGAAGCGGCGTGTCCGAAATGACGTCTCTCACGAGCGCGGAGCAAACGGAGCTGGCCGATGTCGGATCGGGGTAGGGCAGGAGTCCGACCTGGATCGTCAACAGGTCGCCGTACATGGCGTGGATCTGGTCGGCGATCGAGAGTCCGTCGGCGCGAAGCTGAACATCGATCGTTTCGGCGCCGATCCCCACACCCCTCAGATGTCCATCGGCAAGTGCGACGATGTCCCGTTGGATCTGCTCGAGGTCAAGGGCCGTCTTGGGCTGGCGAATAATCTGGAAGTCACCCGGATACTCGAGGATCGCCCGAAGTGCCGCGCAATGCTCCTGGATATGGCCGGTGAACCCAACCACCAGCCGCACCCACGGTGCGTTCTCGAACCGAACCGCGGTGAACTCGTCGGGATGCGCGCTCCCGTAGGACTGCATCGACGCAGCGTCGGTCTGGAGGCGCGTCTGATCGCGCGCCAACGGCCCGGTCTCGGAGAAGTCCGTGGGATCCGGGCCGGTCTCGACGACATCGACGTAGTTTGGGCAGTCGCCGAGCCCGCTCAGGGGCGAAGCGTCTGGAGATGGGCTTCCCGAGTCGGCTGAAGGCGGCTGCGGACCGCCAGTGCAGGCCGCCACCACGAGAACGGCCAGAAACGGCCCCAGCCGCCTCACCGCTCGCGACGGACTTGTCATGTTGCCCTCACATCCTGCCAACCAGACCATCGACCGATCCTCCATGAGTATGTACCCGAGTTGGCTCCGCAGGGCTCAAGTGCTATGACCACTTCGCCCATAGACTAACCTTGACTAAGCGTCTCGTCCGGTCTAGAGTTCCTGCATGGAAGAAGTCGTCAATATCCACGCGGCCAAGACGCACCTGTCACGACTCATTGAGCGAGTGGAGGCGGGGGAGGAGATCACGATCGCGCGCGGCGGCCGGCCGGTGGCGAGGCTGGTGCCGCTCGGCCGTCGGACACGACCGCGCGAGCTCGGGACCTTTCGCGACAAGATCTGGCTCGCACCGGATTGGGACTCCCCTGAAGTCAACGCAGAAATCGCGCGCGACTTCTACGAATGATCCTGCTCCTGGATGCGCACGCCATCTTGTGGGCGGTTTCTCAGCCGGGATCGCTCGCCGACGACGCCCGAAGCGCCATTGAGAGCCCGTCCAATGATGTCCTCGTATCGGCCGGGTCCATCTGGGAACTCGAGATCAAGCGGGCGAGCGGCAAGATCAAGATCGAGATCGATTTGATCGAAGACCTTACTGCCGTAGGCTTCGACATCCTGGCGATCACCGCCGCCGACGCGACGAGCGCCGCACGCCTTCCGTTGCATCATCGCGATCCGTTCGATCGAATGCTCATAGCGCAGGCGCAACGGCTTGGCGCAGTCGTCGTGACCCGGGACACCATGTTTAGCAACTACGAGGTCGACATCCTGCCGGCCTGAGGTATCAGGATCGCCACACTTCTGTTCAGGCCCGTCTCTGGGGCTTCGGCCATGCCGAATCTAACTTCCGATAAGGTAAGTTATGTCTGCCGCAGGTTAGAACCAAGGTGCTCAGCAGCGCTCGTGTACGCATCATGAACATCCTGATAGCCGGGCGGCTCATTGCCGTCTCGGTAGGCCATGTCCGCTTGATCAATGGTGTGCTTCCAGGAGTCGATCAGGGTTCTAGCCTGCGGGTCACCGAGGGATCGAGCATCCGCCCATCC
>JANMNF010000159.1:0-10095 GCA_031373765.1 Chloroflexota bacterium | reverse complement strand
CGCTCGATCTCGTATCGACCGGCGCCGGCCGCACCGAGGACCCGGTCCTGCCCGATTGCGAACACGCACTCCTGAACGCCGAGCAGGTCGGGCTGGATCGCGGCCATGTCCTCAAGCAACAGGGGCAGGCGCTCGGGCCATCGATCGGCGATGTTGCGCAAGTTCAGGGTGGCGACATCAAGCGAAGGCATTCAGGCTCCTTGCGAAAGATCGGCCGGTCGCGTACCGGCAATCGGCAGCGTGATGGTGAACGTGGCGCCCTCATGCTCCACCGATTCGACCGCAATCCGCCCGCCATGGCCTTCGATCACGTGTCGCGCGATCGCAAGCCCGAGGCCCGTCCCACCACCCGACGCCCTGGACCGGTCCGCCTTGTAGAACCGTTCGAAGATCCGCGGCAGGTCGGTGGCGCTGACACCAATCCCCTCGTCTTTGACGCTGGCCTGCAACTCGTCCCCGACGCGCTCCACGCTCACCCGGACCGACGTCTGCGGAGGGCTGAATTTGACAGCGTTGTGAACGAGGTTGGCAATGACCTGTCCGAGCTGGGACGCCTCACCGCTCACGAATGGCAGGTCGGCTGCGACTGTCGTCTCGAGCTGGACGTGCTGTCGTTCCGCAAAGGGTCGCAGTCGTTCAACGGTGTCCTCTGCAACTCGACCCAGGTCCACGTCATCGAGGTGCAGCTGCCGTCCTCCGCTCTCGATTCGCGCCAGGTCGAGGAGCTCCGTGATCATCTGGCCAACCGTGGCGGTCTCGGCCTCGAGCTTCCCGATCCTGTCCGCCATCCGAGCCGGGATCGCATCGCCCGCGCCCTCGGCGTCCCTGGCGAGGGTCTCCGCGAGCAGCCCGATGGTCGTGATCGGGGTACGCAGTTCATGGGACAGGTTGTCGATGAATTCCGCCCGGATCCGCTGGAGGCGCCGGAGTTCTGCGACATCCTCGAGGACCAGCCAGATCCCGAGAATTGGCGAACGCCGCGCACGGATCACGAGCGCCGGGCCGTCCGGATCGCGTAGGGACACCTCGCCGGCTGCCGCGCCGCGTTCGGCCGCCTCGCGCGCGATGGCCTCGATCCGGTGGTCGCCGATCGCCTCGATCGCCGTCCGCCCGAGCATCGATCCCGCCGGGCGTTGCAGAAAGATGTGGGCAGCCGTATTGGCCACTTCCACCCGAAGATCGTCGGTCAGTCGGACGATCCCGACGCCGATGAGGTCGGCGAGGTAGGCGAGATCCCCGAGGCGTTGATCGAGCGCAAATTCCGCAGCCGTGGCGCGTCGGCGGAGACGTGCTGCACGATCGACGATTGTTTCGCCAGCCCGATCCGCGCCGCCGGGTCGAGCGTCGTCGGCAAGCTGGTCAGCGACGGCATCGAGCGCTCGGCCCCTCGAGAGGGCGACAGCGACGGCCACGCTGATGAAAACGGCCTCGAGGCCGATGAATCCAACGACGATCCAGTCCACGATCAGAGCATGGCACAGCAAGATCAACGGTCGTGACTCAAGCCGGCAAGGGCGCGGTACTCTGTAGCCGTGCCACGGACAATGTGCCGGTTCGTGCCACTGCCGCACCATCGGCCGAGGAGACCGCGTTGCGCCTGCGACTGATCCCCCGTGAAGAACGATTTTTCGACATGTTCGCCGAGGACGCCTCGAACGTCCTCGGTGCCGCTCGCCTGCTCGAAGCCATGCTCCGGTCCTACGACGTCCTCGAGCGCCGCTCGGGTGAGATCCGGGACGCCGAACATCGCGGTGATGAGCTCAGCCACGAGATCGGGCACCGACTCGAGTCGACCTTCGTCACGCCGTTTGATCGCGAAGAAATCCACGCGCTGATCAGCGGACTCGACGATGTCCTCGATTTCATCGAGGAAGTCTCCGACACCTTCGTCCTGTACCGGATCGACGCACCGACGCCAACCGCGATCCAGCAGGCCTCGATCATCGTCCGCCAGTGCGAACTGCTCCACGAGGCATTGACCCATCTCCGCGGCTTCCGTGGCCTGGAGAAGTACTGGATCGAGGTTCATCGCCTGGAGAACGAGGGGGACCAGCTGGTCCGGCAGGCGATCGCCGACCTGTTCTCGGATGGCGGAGATCCGCTCGAAGTGATCAAGTGGAAAGAGGTCTACGCACTGCTCGAGAACACGATCGACAAGTGCGAGGACGTCGCCAACATCATCGAACGGATCACGATCAAGCACGCCTGATCGGCCGGGCGATCAACGATCGCCATCGGCACTGGTCAGATCCGACCACGGTGGCCGGCAGCGCCGAATCGCAGCCTCAGCCGCGAAGCCGACCGGGTAGCGACTTGCCGGTTCCCACCTTGCGAGCCCGGACCAGCACACTCTTTGCGATCCGGCCGTGCCGCTCCGGCGGGACGAGCGCCCGAAGGAGGTCGAGGACGTCCCCACTGAACAGCGGGTAGAGCGCGCACTCCTCGATCCCGAAGTTGCCCAGCGGCTCGATCGCCACATCGCGGAAACCTGCCCGACGCAGGCCCTTGTATAGGGCGACCTCCGAGAGGGCTCCGGAGAGGCAGCCCGCCCACGCCGCCGGGTGCGTGACGATCTCCGGCGGCAGGTCGTGCTCGAGGACGAGATCGACGATCACGAGCCGCCCGCCCGGCCGAAGGACCCGGAAGGCCTCGGCGAACACCCGGACCTTGCGCGGCGACAAGTTCGGCACGCCGTTGCTGACGACGAGGTCGACCGACTCGGGCGGCAGCGGGAGTGCCTCGATCTCCGCTTGGACGAACTGGACGTTGGTCGCCCCGACCGCGGTCGCCGCCTCCCTTGCCCGGTTGATCATCTCCGGAAGAAAGTCGATCCCGATGACATGGCCCTTCGGGCCGACGCGACGAGCTGCAAGCAGGCAGTCGATCCCGCCGCCTGAGCCGAGGTCGAGAACCCGCTCGCCTGGCTGCACATCCGCGAATCGGATCGGATCGCCTACGCCGAGGGCGATCCGGACTGTCTCTTCGGGCAGCCCGACGAGGTCGCCGGGGTCATAGAACCGTTCAGCAACCCGGCGATCGGTTGGTTGGACAGCCTCGTAGGTCTCGCGCACCGCCGCCCGAATCGCATCCTGCTGCAGGAGGTCGGATCCGTCCACGTGACCGACGAGGGCGTTCATCGGTCGGTCTCGCCGGCACGTCCGGCTCCAAGGAGATCCTCGATGCGGCTGCGGACGTCGTCGGGCAGCACGGGTGCGGTCGTTGCAGCGACGAGCGACCGCAGCTCGCGTGAGAACTCCAGCTCACCGCAGCAGCGCTTGCAGACGCCAAGGTGCGCCTCAAGCTCGGAAGTCGGACCGGGTTCGAGCGCGATGCCCAGGTAGGCCCACATCCGCCGGACGGCTTCAGGACAGTCGATCATGGCTCCTCACTCACAGTCACCAGGCGGCGGCGAACCGCGTACTCCCAGAGCCCTCGCTCCAGTTGCTTCCGGCCGCGATGGAGTCGCGACAGGAGCGTGCCGAGCGGAACCTGCAAGATCTCAGTCGCCTCCTTGCAGCTGAATCCGTGGATGGTCGTCAGCAGGATCGGCGCACGGAAGGCCGGCGTCATGGTCGCAAAGACGGCCTGGATGTCCTCATCCTCGAACAGTCGCAGGAAGTCGAGGTGAAGCGCGTCCGAGTAGGGAAAAGGGTCCTCGATCGCGATCGTCGCGAAGAGGGAGAACTCGTCGCCCGGGTCGCTCGCGTCGAGCGACACGCTGCCCGGCTCCCGCTCGCGGGCGCGCCACCGGTCGCGCGCACCGTTCGTCGCGACCATGAACAGCCACGTCCTCACCGCCCCCGGATTACGCAGCCCGTCGTAGGCGCGCATTGCCCGGATCAGCGTGTCCTGGAGCAGGTCTTCCGCGTCCACGCGATCACCGGTCAGGTGGACGCAATACCCATACAGGCGATCGAGATTCTCGCGAACGACCTCGGCGAACGGCCGCCGTGCGGTGGTGCTCGTGACACCAGCGGCGCCCGTGGCCTGGTTCGTGCCTTCCGTAGCATCGATCATCAGCGTGGACAGTTCCTCGATCACGTCGAACGGCCCGGACAGCGCGTCATTCAAGGTTAGACGACGCGCCGGCCCCGAATATTCCCGATCTTCGAGGGGAATATCCGCTCCGTCACCGGCGTCCCTTCTCCCAATGGGGCCACATGGCGTGGCTTCGACGTCCCGGAGGTTTCCACCATGGCCACGATCACCGCGCGCAACGGCGTCAACGTCGACCAGCTTGTCGCCACGATCGGCGCAATTAGTTCCGACCCGAAGATCGGCTCGTTCACGTTCAAAGCCGCAAGCACCTGGGAGACCGGCGGGCGGAGCCGCGGCGAGATCGGGAACTTTGTCCATGCGGGCGCGACCTCCGACCGGGGAGCGACGTTCCAGCTCGTCGGCGACGAGCCGCCGGTTCTCCTCGGTGGAAACGCCGGCCCAAACGCCGTGGAGCTCCTTCTCCAGGCCCTCGCCTTCTGCTACGGCGTCGGCTACGCCTACAACGCCGCCGCGCGCGGGATCGAGATCAGCGAGCTGCGCTACGAGGTCGAGGGCGACCTTGACCTCCGCACGTTCGTTGGGCTGAACGGACCTCGCGCCGGCTTCAGCGCCATCCGTGCGACCAGCTGGGTGCGCTCGCCGAACGCAACCGCCGCGCAGCTTGAAGAGCTCTGCCAGTACGTTCAGGACACCTCACCTGTCCGCGACTGCCTGGCGAACCCGGTCTCCGTTTCCACCGACCTCATCGTCCTCGACTGAGGCTCGCCGACATCTCGGGATGGAGCGCCATCTGTTCCCGGAGCTACGCGAGTTCGTCGGGCCAGCGGTTTCCCTCCTTGCGACTGACCTCTTCTTCCGGCCGCGTTTGGTGGTAGGGTCGCGTCATGGAACTGTTCAGGCTGGACGTAGAGGGTGAACGGCGCGCCGAATCGAGGTTTGAATGAGCTTCCTTGATCGAGCGAAGCAGGCCGCTGGACAGGCGGCCGAGCAGGCAAAGCAGGCCGCCGAGTCGGCCCGAAACACCGCTGCTGAGACCACCAGTCGAGCCCAGACCATGCTCCACGACCCGGCCACGGCGGAGCGCGCCCGTCAGGCCATGTCCAAGGCCAAGCGTGGCGTTTCGACAGCCATCGATCGGATCGACCCCGCCGTTCTTGCCGACGTGATCATCAAGGCCACCGCGCTCCAGGAGAAGGCGAACCACGCGCTGAAAGCCAAGAAGTCGCCGTATCGAATCAGCGAGGTCTCGATCGGCGCGGCCATCCCGCCGAGCATCACATTCGCGATCGCCCGGACGGATGATCCAGCGGAGGACGCCATCCCGGCCGGATCCGTTGCCAGTGTTGTCCTCGCCGCGGCCACGGCCGCTGCGAGTTCGGACGAGCCCGTTCTCGCCCTCGACGGGTCGGCGATCGATGACGTGGAGCCACATTCGGAGCTGATCTAGTCCGTCCGGGATCGCGGTCGTCCGCGCGGCGCGGACGCCGTTCCGCTAGGCTCAATGGCGTCGGACAGGCGGGTTCGATCAGTCGTACCGGATGCAGCAGGTCGCGCGCGTTCGGCCGTTACCGAGGAGATCTCACCATGCGCCCAACGCGATCAATCTCGAGTGGCCCCATCGCGCTGATGCTCGCGGCCTCCCTTCTGGCCGTAGCCTGCGGTGGCTCGGCATCGGCGGCACCGACGCTGGCCCCCGGGGCCACCGCAACGCCGGATTCGGCGGCAACACCGGATTCGGCGGCAACGCCGGGTTCGAGTGGCGGCGTGCCTGATGGAGGGCTGGCATTCGGAGGAGCAACATCCGCCCTGGATGCACTCGATTCGTACGAGTACAACGTCGAGATTGCGACCTCGGAAACCAAGGCTGGCGTTGAGACCAAGAGCCGAAATGTGATGTCGGGCGTGGTCGTGAACCGGCCAGACAAGGCGAGCATCCTTCTCATGAACGAGTACGGCGCCGACGACACGCTGGAAAGTTCAACGGGAATGCTGATCATTGGGGAATTGGCGTGGGTACGAGACCACGAGACTGACCCGTGGGACTCGATTCCGCTCGCACAGGCAAGCCAGTTTGCCCAGATCTTCGCGGCGTTCCGACCTGAGCAGATGTTCGGGTTGTACTTCGCGGGCCTGGGGAACGAATTCACCAACGCGGGAACAGAGTCCAAGAACGGGGTCCCATCCACCCATTTCCGAGGGGGTGAGGGCATCGCGACCATCTTCGGTGCCATCGCCGGGTTTCAGGGAACCTGGACGTCAGACGTCTGGCTGGCCACGGACGGCGGGTACCTGGTCCACTCTGAAGCCGCGGGTGAGGGTGTCAATGGCACCGATACCGGCACCTTCCGGATGACGGTTGATGTCAGCAAGCCCAACGATGCGGGTCCGATCGAGGCGCCGCGCTGACCGACGCCCGACGCGCCTGACGACCCCGACGCGCCTGACGACGATCTTGACTCAGGCGGTCGCGGCCACCGGGATATCGAACCCATCGTGGAACCAGCGCTCCACGGTTTCGAGTGGGACCGTGGAGCGATCGCCGGTGGCCCGGCGCGTGACCTCCGCGCCCCCGGCCGCGATCGAGCGCGGGCTGACCGTCACGATCCAGGGCATGCCGAGCAGCTCGGCATCGGTGAACTTGACCCCTGGTGATTCGTCGCGATCGTCGTACAGGATGTCGCGTCCGGCTAGGGCCGCAATTTCATGGAGGCGATCCCCGATCTCGGCGATCTGCGGATCGCGGTTCGCACCGATGGTCACGAGATGGGCCGCGTACGGCGCGACCTCATCGGGCCAGGCAATCCCCTTCGCGTCGTGATGGGCCTCGACGATGCACGCGACATTGCGTCCAAGCCCGATGCCATACGAACCCATGACGATGGGGTGAGCCTGGCCGTCCTCACCGAGGAACGTCGCGCCGAACGCCTCGCTAAAGTCGGTCCCGAGCTTGAAGATGTTGCCGACCTCGATCCCCTGTCGCAGGACGACCGGCTGGCCACAGGTCGGGCACGGATCGCCGGCCCGGGCGTTGGTGATCTCGGCGACGTGGTCGGGCGTGTAGTC
Source organism: Chloroflexota bacterium (assembly GCA_031373765.1). Taxonomy (GTDB): domain Bacteria; phylum Chloroflexota; class Limnocylindria; order Limnocylindrales; family CSP1-4; genus UBA5189. The sequence goes on along the minus strand of JANMNF010000159.1, from coordinate 3,033 downwards.
GCGCGGCACGTTGACGTTCTTCACGTGCCAGCCGACGCGGTTCGCGCCGGCCACCAGGTTCGGTGAGCGGACGACGAGCTCGTCTACGACCACGACCGAATCGCGGGCGCCGAGGGGCGAGCCATAACCCGCCTCCATGCCCCGCGCCTTGATCTCATCGATCGTGGCCGGGCGGAGGCCGCCACGGGCCTTGACCACGTTGACCAGCTTCGTCTCGTTGACGTCGTAATCGCCGCGCACGATCGCGACGATGAACCGATCGTCGCCGGTCATGAAGAACGCGGCCTTTGCGGTCTTGCTTGCCGGGATATCCAGGAAGGAAGCGAGGGCAGCGATCGTCGTCGCATCGGGCGTCTCAACGTCCTCCATTGGCAGCGTGTCCTCGGGCGCGGGATCGGGCTTGCCGACGATGGCGATCTGCTGGTTGTCGGCGAACCCGCAGGCATCGCACACGACCAGCGTGTCCTCGCCGAAATCGTTGAGGACCATGAACTCGTGCGCGCCAGAGCCGCCCATGATCCCGACATCGGCCCCGACGGCGATCGCCTTGAGGCCGAGGCGCTCGAAGATCCGCTCGTAGGCCGCGTACTGGAGGCGATAGTTGCGATCGAGGCCCGCCTCGTCGCGGTCGCAGCTGTAGGCATCCTTCATGACGAACTCGCGGACGCGGATCAGGCCACCACGCGATCGGGGCTCGTCACGGAACTTGGTCTGGAAGTGATAGACCATCATCGGGAGCTGACGGTAGCTCTGGACGATGTCGCGGAGCAGCAGCGCGACGACCTCTTCGTGGGTCATGGCGAGGACCATGTCCCGGTCGCCACGATCCTTGAAGCGGACCATCTCGGGACCGATCTTGTAGTAGCGCCCGCTCTCCTTCCAGACCTCGGCCGGATGGACGACGGGCATCTCCATCTCCTGGCTGCCGATCCGGTTCATCTCCTCGCGCACGACCTGCTCGACGCGCTGGGTCACGCGAAAGCCGAGCGGCAGGAGCGAGTAGATCCCGGACCCGAGCTGCCGGATGTAGCCCGCACGGAGCAGGAGTCGGTGCGACGGCATCTCAACATCGGCCGGGTCGTCGCGGAGGGTGGCGAAGAACAATTGGGTCAGGCGCATGGGCGGAAGAATAGCGGCGCTGGCCGCCGAACATCGATCCGGAGAACCGCGAGCACGACCGGCGCTGGTCCTGATAGCCTTCGCACGTGCCCGAAGGCGTTTCCCTCCTCCTGATCACCGTCGTCGTGCTGGCCGTGGCGTTCGACTACATCAACGGATTCCACGACACGGCCAATGCGATCGCGACGTCCGTGTCGACGCGCGCGCTGCGGCCCGATCACGCGATCCTCATGTCGGCGAGCGCGAACTTCCTGGGCGCGCTGACGGGAACGGCGGTCGCGAAGACGATTGCGTCGGGGATCGCGGTCACCCCCGACGGTAGTGCCGGCCAGATCGTCGTGGCCGCGGCGCTCATCGGCGCCATCATCTGGAACCTGATCACCTGGCGTCTGGGCATTCCGTCGTCCTCCAGCCACGCCCTCATCGGCGGGCTCATCGGCTCCGTCATCGCTGCGAGCGGGACCGGTGCCTTGAAGATGGACGGGATCATCAACAGGGTCATCTTTCCGCTCGTGACGTCACCGGTGGCCGGGATCGTCCTGGGGTTCGGCCTGATGGTCCTGATCCTGAATGTCTTTCGACGCGGGCATCCTCGCCGGTTGAACGATCGGTTCCGGCGTTTGCAGGTGGTATCGGCAGCCTTCATGGCGTTCAGCCATGGATCGAACGATGCGCAGAAGACGATGGGCATCATCACCCTTGCGCTCATCGGGGGCGGCATTCTTCCCGAGGACTCCCCGATCCCGATCTGGGTCATCCTCCTCGCGGCAACCGCGATGTCGCTTGGAACGGCCGGCGGCGGCTGGCGGATCATCAAGACGATGGGCCAGCGGGTCGTGAAGCTGGATCCGGTTCACGGATTTGCGGCGGAGACCACCGCCGCGACGATCATCCTCACGGCCTCTCATTTCGGGATGCCGGTCTCGACGACCCACGTGATCTCGTCAGCGATCATGGGTGTCGGTTCCAGCGATCGGTTGTCCGCCGTGCGCTGGGGCGTGGCCGGCAACATCCTCATTGCCTGGATCCTGACCATTCCCGCGTCTGGCGCCGCGGCGTGGGTCGCCTGGGAGGTCCTGAGCCGCGTTCTCTAGGCAGACGCGGTGGTCAGCGGATCGTCGTTGCCTTTCGGTTCATCGGCATCGAGGCGGCGATCCTGGCACGACGGGTGCGACACCGGGCACCAGATTGCGGTAGCCGAATCCATGCCTGTCGATACGCGGCGCGGACCAGCTCGTTCGTGGGATCGGCTTCCCTTTCAAACGAAGCGAGAAGCAGCGATCTCGTCCTGATCGGGTCCAGTTGCGCGACGATGGCCGCGATCGCTTCGAGGTCATCGCCATCGTCGGCTGAGCAGCGAACCCCTGCCGGGGTGAGGTTCCGATCGAAATCCCGGAGGAGCGGGGGCTCGATCGGCTGCTCGCCGGCAGGGGGTCGCTCGGCTGCGAGCGCCCCACGCGTCGCAGTCCGGTTGGGCCGGGATCGCGGAGAGCTACCGTCCGGGAGAAGCTGGGCGGGGCTGGATCCTGGCATACGGCGAGCATCGGGGAATCTGGTCAACGGCCGATGTTCGGGTGGTGAACGTTCCGGTCAGGGTCGCCGGAGGACGTAGCCAACCCCACGGATCGTCTGGATCAGCGTCGGCTGTGCTGGATCCACCTCGATCGCCGTGCGCAGCCAGTGAACGTGGACATCCACCGTCCGCGTCTCACCGGCGTAGTCGTAGCCCCACACGCGTTCGAGCAACTGATCGCGCGTCACGACCTGGCCGGCGTGGCGAATCATGAAGGAAAGGAGCTCGAAAACCTTCGGCTTGACCTTGACCTCGACCCCATCGCGGAGGATCTGGTGGCCGGCGAGGTCGACTCTGACGCTGCCGAGATCCACGAGGGCAGCCGTTGTCGGAGCATTTGC
>JANMNF010000118.1:0-10503 GCA_031373765.1 Chloroflexota bacterium | reverse complement strand
GCGCCACGTGCCGCCCAGCCCCGGGCTGGCCGCGCGCCATGGCTCCCCGACTACACTTCGCCAATGCCGCTGGACCGATTGCCGTTCGCGCCACCGCTCGAACCGATGCTGGCGAAGGCATCGGACGCATTGCCGGACGGCGATGGTTGGCTGTTCGAGCCGAAGTGGGACGGATTTCGGGCGATCGTCTTTCGGGCCGGCGACGAGATGCTGATCCAGTCGCGTGACCTGAAGCCGTTGGATCGGTACTTTCCGGAGCTCGAGACGCCGCTCAAGGCCGCGCTTCCGGATCGTTGCGTTCTGGACGGTGAAGTCGTCATTTCGCGCGGCGGCTCGCTCGATTTCGGGGCACTTCTGATCAGGATTCACCCGGCAGCATCTCGAGTGAAGATGCTCGCAGCCGAATCGCCAGCATCGTTCGTGGCCTGGGACCTGCTCGCGCTGGGCGACGAGGACCTGCGCCAGACCGCGCAGGGCGAACGCCGTGCCCGCCTCGAAGCCGTCCTCAAGGATGCCGCGGCGCCCATCCACCTGACGCCCGCGACCCGCGACCCCGCGCTCGCGGCCGAGTGGTTCGATCGATTCGAGGGCGCCGGCCTCGACGGAGTTGTTGCAAAGAAACTCGATGCGCCGTATCAGCCGGGCAAGCGCGCGATGCTCAAGATCAAGCACCAGCGCACGGCGGATTGCGTTGTCGCAGGCTTCCGCTGGCACAAGAACGGGCCGGCCACCCACATCGGCTCGCTGCTTTTGGGCCTGTTCGATGACGAAGGCACGCTCCATCACGTCGGGATCACTAGCTCGTTCACTTGGGATCGTCGCGCAGAACTGGTCGAGGAACTGGCGCCGCTCCGGGCCCGTGCCCTGGAAGAGCATCCCTGGAAGGAGTGGGCGGACTGGGCGTCCGCCGGCGACGCCGATGCGTCAGGCCAGCGGTTGCCCGGCGCCACGTCGCGCTGGAATCGTGGCAAGGATCTGTCCTGGGAACCGCTCCGAACGGAGCGCGTGGTCGAGGTCGCCTATGACCATCTGCAGGGGACGCGGTTCCGGCACGCGACGACGTTCAAGCGCTGGCGGCCGGACAAGCCGCCGGCCGAATGCCGCTATGACCAGCTCGAGGAAACCGCCGCCTTCGAGATCGCGAAGATCTTCAGCGGCTAGGCGGAGGCATCGCACCGCTGGTCAGCGGGGTCGAATGGCGGCGCCACACCCTCCACGCCCCGCCATCTCGTCGCCATACGTCGGTGATCACAAAGATGCCGCTGCGATCGACCCCCGACACCGTCGCCTGCATCCGGGCGCGATGGAGCACGACCGCCAGATCACCGTCGATGTCGACGACCTGGTCCTCAACCTGATAGCTGGAAACCACGTAGTCCGGTAGCGCCGCGAGCCATTGCGCCCGCCCGATCACTGCCCGAACCGGCTGAACGAGCTCGAGGGCATAGTCGTCGTCGAGGAAGCCGCCGGCCGCCTCGATGTCGCGATCCTCGATCGCGAGTTGCCAGCCCGCCCATTGCTTCAGGAGATCCCGCTCGGAAGTACCCATCAGCGTGTTGCCTCACTCATGCTTGTCGTGGCTTCCTCGGCGCCCGCTCGGCCTGCCCTGCGCGATCGGGGAACTCGTACTCGACCCACGGGTCGTAGTCCGGGTCGAGAGCCTCCTGAGGCGGCCGGTCCCCCTCGGCAACATGCGTGAGGTTGACGCGGACCCGATACCAAAGCGATGAACGCCCGCGCATCCCGTCCACCAGGACGTCGGCCGGTTCCAGGGCAACGGCGGCCGCAGGCCACCGCACTTTCCAGCGCTCGAGACCCTCGAGCGCCTCGTCCTTCGACTTCGCCCGCGAGATCTCGATGACTGGGATGGACGACCGACGTCGCCCAGTCGGCGTCGGCTTTGTCGCAGGACCTGCGGGTGGCCCCGCGGAACCATCGCGGGACCCGGCCGACGCCGTGGACCCAACGGCCGCGCCACCGGACCCACCCGACGCCTTCGCCGCGGCCCGCTTCTCCAGCTCGGCGCCGAATCGCTTCTCCATCGCCGCCCGCGCCTTCTCTCGATCGGCCTCCGCCTCGGGCGTGTTGTAGTCGGCAGTCGCCCGGCGCTGGCGTGACGGCTGGACGCGGGGTGGCTCGCCCTCCTGCTTCCGATAATTCGGCGGCCACGGAGCATCTCCAAGGCCCTCGGTCTCGTCCCGTTCCGAGAGTTCCAGCAACGCATCGAGCGATCCAACGGCCTCGTCGATGCCGTCGCCCGGATCACCGATGGCTGCGTATCGAGCCGGGACCGAGTGAACCGTGAACGCTGCCGCGTCGCAGGTCGGCAGCTCCTCCCAGGTCAACGGCGTCGAAACCCGGGCATCGGGCAGCGGCCGAACCGAGTACGCCGATGCAACGGTCCGATCCTTGGCGTTCTGGTTGTAATCGAGGAAGACGCCGTGGCGCTCCTCCTTCCACCACTTGGACGTGGCGATGCCGGGCGCTCGACGCTCCACGTCCCTTGCCAGCGCCAGAGCTGCCCGCCGCACCTCCGGATACCCCCATCGACGTTCGATGCGGACGTTGATGTGGATTCCGCGCGAGCCCGATGTCTTGGGCCAGCCGACGAGCCCGACCGCCTCGAGCGATTCCTTCGCGACCATCGCCACGTCCCGGATCTGGGCCCATTCGATACCGGGCACGGGATCCAGGTCCACGCGCAGTTCGTCGGGATGGTCGAGATCGTCGGCTCGCACCGGATGCGGGTTGAGATCGAGGCAGCCGAGGTTGACGATCCAGGCGAGGCCGGCGGCATCGTCCAGGACGATTTCATCGGCCGTTCGACCCGAGGGAAAGGACAGCGTGGCGATACGCAGCCAGTCCGGCCGATTGTCCGGGGCCCGCTTCTGGAAGAACGCCTCGGCCGCGGCGCCATTCACGAACCGCTTCAGGGCCATGGGGCGATTTCGCACGCCGCGCAGCGCACCGTCGGCGACGGCGAGGTAGTACTGGACCAGGTCCAGTTTCGTCACGCCAGCCTCGGCAAAGAACAGCTTGCCAGGGTTCGTGATCGTGACTTCACGATCACTGATCCGAAGCACCTCCGGCTGCGCCTTCATGCGTGCAAGATACCCTCTCAGCGATCGGGTTCCTCCGGCCGTCGGAACGCCGATGTCGATTGCGGTCTGCCGGATTCGTCGTAACCATGAGGACGGCTCCGCCCCGGTCCCGAAACGGAGATTGACGCATGCAGTACCTGCTCCTGATCTATCTCGCCGAGCAAGGCGCAGCAACCGCCGGCGACGACGAGGCCATGGCAAGCGAGCTGGCGGCGTATGGAGCGTTCACCGCCGAAACGCGGCTACGCAATCAGTACCTCGCCGGTGAAGCCCTCGAGCCGACTGCGACCGCCACATCGGTCCGCGTCCGGGACGGCAACGTCGCGGTGACCGATGGGCCATTCGCCGAAACGAAGGAAGCCCTGGGCGGGTTCTACCTGCTCGAGTGCGCCGATCTGGACGAGGCAATCGAGATGGCCGCCAAGATCCCCGCCGCGAAGCGTGGAACGATTGAAGTGCGGCCGATCTGGCAGTTGCCGGCCGAATATGGAATGGCCGGCGGGAGTGACTCGAACTGACCGGCGGCACCACCGAGGAGGTCGTCGCTCGCCTGTTCCGGGAAGAATCAGGGCGCGTCGTCGCCAGCCTGATTCGGTCGATCGGGGACTTCGAGCTTGCCGAAGAAGCTGTCCAGGATGCATTCGTGACGGCCCTGGAGCGATGGCCGGAACACGGAGTTCCGCCCAATCCCGGCGCATGGATCACGACCACCGCCCGCAATCGCGCTATCGATCGCCTGCGCCGGGCCCGGACGCTCGTGGGCAAGACCGAGGCGCTCGGGCGCGCCCAGATGATCGACGAAGAGCTCGCGACCGCCGAGACGGAGGAAGGGGAGGACCAGATGCCGATCGAGGATGATCGCCTGCGCCTCATCTTCACGTGTTGCCACCCGGCGCTGCCGGTCGATGCCCGGGTTGCGTTGACCCTTCGGACGCTCGGCGGTCTGCAAACACCCGAGATTGCCCGCGCCTTTCTGGTGCCCGAGGCCACGCTCGCCCAGCGACTGGTTCGGGCCAAGCGGAAGATCCGGGACGCCGGGATCCCGTATCGCGTCCCCCCGGACCACCTCCTGCCCGAGCGGCTCGATGGCGTGCTCCAGGTGATCTACCTCGTCTTCAACGAAGGCTATGGAGCCTCATCCGGCGAATCGCTTGTTCGGCGAGAGCTTTGTACCGAGGCGATCAGGCTGGGGCGCGTCCTCGTTGCGCTCATGCCTGACGAACCCGAAGCCCTCGGCCTGCTCGGCCTGATGCTCCTGCACGATGCGCGCCGAGCAGCACGAGTCGGCGACGATGGCGAGCTCGTGCTCCTCGATGATCAGGATCGCTCCCGATGGGATGCGGTCGGCATCCGCGAGGGCGCCGCACTTGTCGAGCGGGCCCTCCGGATGCGAGCGCCGGGTCCGTATCAGCTCCAGGCGGCGATCGCGGCCCTCCATGATCAGGCGGCAACACCGCAGGCCACGGACTGGCATCAGATCGCCGGCCTGTACGGAGAGTTGGCGCGCCGATCGCCATCGCCAGTCATTGCGCTCAACCAAGCCGTTGCCGTGGCGATGGACGAGGGTGTCGAAGTCGGGCTCGCACGCATCGAAGAGATCGTGGCCATAGGTGTCCTCGACGACTATCCGTACCTCCACGCGGCGAGGGCGGACCTCCTTCGAAGGCTCGGGCGCTTCGCAGATGCGCGAACGGCATATGAACGCGCCCTCGGCCTCACGGCCAACGCCGCGGAACGCCGGTTCCTTCGTCGTCGGCTGGTCGAAGTCGCGCCGGGTGTCGAGGATGGGCTCGCCTAAGACGGGCTCGCCTAGACCGGGCGCACCTGGGTTCGTGCCAGCGATCGCGAGAACACGGAATCGTACGTGCGGGCCGGATCACGGACGTGGAATCAGATTTGGTCCACTCTTGACGGCATCGCGCCGGATCCGTTCTCCGTGACGCTCAGCCAAGGAAGCATGCATCTCGATGACCACCTCCCTTCCCATCCCGGACGTACTTACTGTCTACGGTGCCGACTGGTGCGGCGATTGCCATCGAACGAAACGCTATCTCGATCGGGCCGGCGTCCCGTACCAGTACGTCGACGTCGGACAAGATCATGCCGCTCAGCAGCTGCTCGATGACGCAGGCTATCGGGCGATCCCCGTGGTGGTGACGGTTGGTGGTGCGGTGCTCATCGAGCCGTCGGACATGGAACTTGCCGCGGCGATCGATGCCGAGGCAGCCTGAGGGCGACGCCTCAGCCTGACAAATAGCAAATCGCCGGACGGGTAGCCGTCCGGCGATTCGTTGCTTGGAGGAGCCTGGGTTATCCGGCGGAGCTGTCCGCCGAGGCATCGGGGGAAGCGTCGGGTGCCGCGCCGTTGTCCCACGGCCCGTGGCCATCGTGATGGCCGCGGCCCTGGAACGTAGCCGGGTCGATGGCCCGGACCGCGGTTGCGGTGAGCGAGCCATCGGTGTTCAACGTGCCGACGGCGCCGACGAGCATGCCGACCTTGACGTCGGTGATCGCCTTGCCGGTCGTGCCGCCAACTTCGAACGTGGTGCTCGAGCCGACCTTGATCGTGGCGGTGGAACCGTCACGCTGGGTAACGGTGATCGAGGAGCTCGACACCGCGGTGACCGTGCCTCCGGCGTGCGGAAGCACGACGTTCAGCTTGGTGATCGTGAATGAGCCGTCGGTCTCGCGCGTCTGCGCAAACCGGACTTCGTCGCCAACCTTGAGATCCGAGAGGGTGATGGTCGCGGCGGCCTTGGTGAGCGCCGTATCGGTGGCAATCGCGATGGTTCGCGTCCAGCCGTCCGCCGTCTTCAGCGAGATGTTCGAGCCCGAGATCGCGCTGATCGTGATTCCGCCGAACCCGCGTCGGCCGAACCCGGCCATGTCACCGTCCTGGTCGCCGCCTCCGAGGCCCCGCCCCGAAAGGTCAATGGCGTTCTGCGGCGACCCGTTGGCCGCAGCAAGGGTGCCAACCGGGGTGGCCGTGGTGCCGGCGATCAGGATCGCGGCGCCGATGACGGCGGCGGCAACGGCTCCGAGGAGTCCGATCCGTGCTACCGAGGCGGGTCGAGCGGCAACCTCGGTGGTGGGGGTTGTCTGGTGGTCCATCATCGTTGGTGTCTCCGTCACTTGTGGTCTTGTTCGCTCACTTGGAGCTTCGATGACCACACCATGACCCCCGTCGATGAGGGGATCATGAGAGTCCAGGAGTCTTGCGATGTTCCGGTCGGCCCTAGCCGCTGGCGGCGGGCGACAATGACGGGGCGAGGATCGAATCCTGCGTTGGTGCCGGCTTCAGGGTCGTCTCGGAAATGCCGAGGCCGGCATCGGTCGTGGCTTCATAGCGTGCGGTGATCGCGCCGTCGGCACCGATCGAGAACGTGACGGAGATGGGATCCGCGCCCGGCAGCCCGAGTGCCGCGGCGGGGTACGTCGCGACCAGTTGACCGGTACTGCCCGTGGCGACTGCGACGGATGTCGGAGCGAGGAGGATCGAAAGAGGATCTCCGGTCGTTATCGGCGCCTCGGCCTCCGCCCAGACCCCGGCGTCATCCTGGATCCAGGCCCCGGGTGGGACGATGCGATAGGTGACGGTGGCGCCGCCGGACGTGATGGCGATCTCGCTCGAGCCCGCATACCAGCGCCCGGTGACGTGCGCGGCATCCTTGTCCCCGATGCGGAGCGTCGTATCAAACGTGTACCCGGCGCGCAGCTTGCTGAGCGCGTCGGTCAATTGGACAGTTGGCGCCAGTGAGGCGACCGCGACACCCGGGGTTGGTGACCCCGTGGCCGGCGGGAGCAGCGGGCCGCACCCCGCGAGGATCGTCGCGAGGCAGAGAAGGGCGGCGCCGCCCGGAAGGCGACGCCGCTTGAAGTGCACTGAACGCTCGGTCATCGACCCAGTTTCCGCGTCGGACTAATCGTCCGAGCCTGTCTTGCTGGAGTCTCCGTCATGACTGTCGCCGTCGTGCGAGTCGCCATCTCGGGTCTTGCCGTCGTGCGAGTCGCTTTCGTGCGAGTCGCCATGGTTCTTGTCATGCCCGCCGCACTTGCCGGACGAACCCTTCACGCTGAGCGTGTAGGTGGTTCCATCCTCGTTCGCGTGGAGGCTGACCTTGACGCCGACCTTCGTGCCGTCGAACCGGACGCGAAAGCCCTTGTCGCTGGTCTTGACCGTGGCCGTCGGTGTGGCGGGCGTGGTGCCCACGAATGAAACGGTCCCGTCGGCATTGACCTTGTAGGTGACGGTGACTTGCGTCGTGCCGTCGCACAGGTACGCGGACCACGTCCGATTTCCAACGGCGACGAGCGCATCCAGAGAATCACTCAGCGTCTGGCGGTCCTTGCCGGTCAGGGTGATCTTGAGATGGGCAGGCCCACCGATCTCGTCGACCTCGATGGTGATCCTGAGGCGCTTCACAAAGCCGTCGGCGCTGAACGTCACGCCGCCGCTGGCCGAAGCCTCGCCGTCCTCGGAATCTGACGTGGGTGCGATCACAACCGCGGTGACGCCGGCCACGACCGTCGGTGTGCCAATTGCCAGGGTCGGCTTGCCGGTCCCGTCATCGCCGATGGTGTAGCCAACGGACTCGACGCCTGTCCCGAACACGTCCGCGGACCAGGTACCGGCTCCGACGAAGTCGGCCAATGACCCGGACTTGGCGCTGATCGAAAGCTTGTCACCCTTGGCCTTGACCGCAACCTTTGTCGTCCCATCCGTGTTGGCGAACTTGACGATGGTCGGGTCGGCCGAGGTCTGGGTGACCACACCGGACGGCGTCACTGCGACGTTCGAGATGTTGCCGACGGTGTCGAGCGTGACGGCGACGGTCAGACCCGAGCCGAACAGCGGGAGTACCGCCGTCATGCCGCCGGTCTGGGCAATCGGCCCGTTGGTCTGGGCGAAGACGCCGGCCGGGAACGCGACGAGGCCGAGCACCAGCGAGGTGATCAGTGTCGCGGCCAGCCGCTTGGTGTGTCGTTGCATCCGAACCTTCTTTCGATTCTGGTGAATGGGTTGCGTTCGTGACGGACGCGGAGGCTGGGCCTCTGCTGTCTTGATTGAGGGTCTTCGTCGCCCGAAGGTTTCACGAGCCTATGGCAAGACAGCCCATTGGGCGCAAGAGTTTCGTACCGTCGGGACGACGCCGAAGGTCCCCCGAACCGGGCATCCGGACGGACGCAACGGTTCCGGGTCGCGTACCGTTCGAGGCATGGACGCCGACATCGAACGTGGTGCGCTGGAAGCCGCCCTCGCCGGCCGTGGTGACTACGAATTGTTCGCCTGCGATCCGGCCCTGGCGGACACGGCCGCGTTCTGTGCCGCCTACGGGTTCGCGCTCGAGGACAGCGCCAACACCATCGTCGTCATCGGCAAGTCCAATCCGCCCGTGTTCGCCGCCTGCGTGGTTCTGGCAACCCATCGTCTCGAGGTGAATCGCGCCGTTCGGGAGCAGCTGGGCACGCGCAAGGCCTCGTTTGCGCAACCCGAGGCGACCCGCGCGATCACCGGCCACGAAATCGGTGGGGTTACGGTCTTCGGACTGCCGGCCGACCTGCGAATCCTCGTGGACGCGGCCGTCATGGAGCGCCCAAGGATCGTGCTCGGTGGGGGTAGCCGTTCCTGGAAAGTGATCGCCGCCCCCTCGATCCTCGTCAGCCTTCCGAACGTGGCGGTCGTCGATGGCCTGGCGAACTTGGCGCCACCGCGAGAACTTGTTTCCGACTCGGCCTGACAAGTAGTCGGAGGGTGGCGCCCATCCGGCCTTAGACGCTCGATTTGCAGCGTTCGATTGGCACGGCCTGTGGTAATGTACGTGAGGTATCGACTATTTAGATAGATTTAGGTAGATTTCATGGCTCGCGCAGCGTCCCCGAACATCGACTGGGTCAGCCTGTCGGAGGCTGGACGAGTCCTCGGCGTCTCTCCCGCCACGGTTCGGCGGTGGGGCGATGCCGGTCGTCTCAAGGTCTTCACGACGCCCGGCGGTCATCGCCGCTTCTCCCGGGCCGCGCTGGAACGGCTGCTCCCATCGGAGCGACTGGCTCGCCCGTCCCTTGGCAGCGCCGGGTTGACCTCGGCGAAGCTCTCGCGGAGCTATCGACGGACGAGCCGTGCCGTGACGAACGAACTTCCCTGGATACTCATGCTCACGCCCGAGCAGCGGCAGATGTTCAGGGCGCATGGACAGATCCTTGCGGCACGCCTGCTGTTGCATCTCGACACTCCTGATCCAGACACGGCGAGCGAGCTGCTCCGCGAAGCTGCGTCGAGCGGTGCTGAATATGGGCGTAAGGCCGCTCACGCCGGGTTGTCGCTCAGCCAGACGGTGGAGGGCTTCCTCCGGTTCAGGTCGCCGTTTCATGAGGAACTTGCCGCCACCGCCCGCCGACGCGGGTTCGACGTCAGTGAAGCCACGGAGCTGCTTGGGACCGCCGAGCGCGCGATGGACCAGCTCCTCGTGGCGACGATGACCGGTCACAGCCTCGAGATGGTGCGCCGAGGGCGGGAGTCTGATCGGGTATCGGGCAACGGCGACGCCGAGGACGGTTCGTGAGGACCATCGACCTTCGAATCGGGACCCGGGGCAGCGCTCTGGCGCAGGCCCAGACCGGCCTCGTGATCCGGGCGCTCGCGCTGGCCGGCGTTCGGGCCACCACGGTGATCGTCGAGACGGCCGGCGATGTTCGCAGTCCGGATACCGCATGGGGCGAGGGCGCCTTCGTCGTGGCGATCGAGGAGGCACTCCTGGCAGGCAGCGTGGATATCGCGGTCCACAGCGCCAAGGACGTGCCGACGGACGTCGATCCGCGCCTCATCATCGCCGCGTATCTGACCCGGGCAGACCCGCGGGACGCGCTCGTCGTGCGGGCCGGCCTCGGCCCGGGGCTTGACGACCTCCCCTCGGGCGCGCGCATTGGGACGGACAGTCCACGACGGACCGGATTCCTCCTGGCCCATCGGCCCGATCTCGACGTACGACCGCTTCATGGCAACGTCGACACGCGTCTTCGACGGCTCGACGATGGTGCGGCCGATGCCCTGATCCTGGCCTGTGCCGGGCTTGACCGCCTCGGGCTGGCCGATCGTATCGCCGAGCGGCTCGATCCGCGGATGCTGCCGCCGGCAGCCGGGCAGGGTGCGTTGGCCGTCCAGGTCCGTTCCGACGACCAGGAGACGATCGACCTCGTCCGATCCATCGATGATGCCGACACGCGCCTCGTCGTCGAGACCGAACGTGCCTTCCTGGCCGCGTCCGGTGGCGGATGCCGGGCGCCGATCGGCGCGCACGCTGAACTCAATGGGACGGCCGTCGACCTGTTCGGTGGCTACGTCGCCACGGACGGGAGCGATGTCCAGTTCGGGCAGGTTCGGGGGGATATTCGCGACGCGCCGGCG
>JANMNF010000112.1:0-2891 GCA_031373765.1 Chloroflexota bacterium | reverse complement strand
CGCATCGGGTTGCTCGCCGCCGGAGCCGAGTGCCCACCTGGAAAGGAATGAATGATGATCGCGAGATGATTGCGAAATGCGCGGTGGGCACACTTCCCGTCGGACTATTCGATTAGGGCGTGATCGTAGACTCACCTGACGGAAGTACCAGTACCTCAGGCGATTCCTCGGTGCCTCCACGCACCACCGAATCCGGCGCCAATGCACAAGACGCCACAAGGCCCAACCGGACCGCAATGAGCGGTCTCGTGGGGCCGTCAGCCCGGGCGGCGGGAACCGGGCTATGAGGCCCTGTGGCCCAACCGATTCGCGGAGCAACGGGATGTCGATCCGTCGACGAGATCGAGCTCGAACGACCCCATCGTGTGTCCGCCCACCAGCAGGTTGACCTGATAGCAGGCTCCGGTGAGACCTGCGGTCTCGAGGACCGTCATCCAGCGACCCGGACCCGTCTGTCGTCCGGCCTCGGCGATCATGGCCGGGGCCCGGGAGTCGACACAGGGAACCACGGTGAATTGCGCCGGCCCGGAAACTGGCGCGCCGTCCATCCAGGCTCGGACCTTGATCGGGAGGCTTCGCCCGCGATGGACCGTGGTTCCAGACTCGCGCACAGGAGATTCCCAGACCACGCCACCCAGGTGCACCGTCACGGTGAACGACTGACTTGCGGCATTCCCCGAGGCATCGGTCGCGCTGCACGTAACCGTATTCGCGCCGACCGGGAAGGTCGTCCCCGGTCCCGGATCGCAGTTGATCGTCGGTGAAGCGTCGACGTCATCGGTCGCGGCCGGCCACGGGTAGTCGACGACCATGCCCCCCGGGTCGCTCGTCACGACATCGATGTCGGCAAGAGTGCTTGAGAATGTTGGGGCGGTGGTATCGCCACTGGTCGGCTCGAGGACGTCGAGAATGAATGCCACCGATGTGAAGCCGGTGATGCTCGACGAATCCGCGACGCCAGCGGGCGCGAAGGTCCTGGCGTACTCAACGACGAACGCGTAGTCCAGCCCTGGCGTGGTCGGCGCGACCAGGGTCACGTGGCTCGGCATGTCGCCGGCCACCTCCATGGGGCCGGAACAACCCGCCGGCCCGGCGGTGTCGTCGGCCCACGAGCTCGGCACCGGGCCTATCGTGGCGTCGGTTGCCGCGATCGATCCTCCGACGCTTGGCACCGTGACCCCCGTCTGGCTCACCGTGACGACCTGCCCCGGATCCAGATGGCGCAGCCCGCCGCAGAACAACGTGAGGGTGACATCGCGCGAGATCGTGGCGCCGGGAGCCACCGAGCCGAGGTCGACATATGTCTGGACACCAGCCGTCACCTGGTCGCCGTCCGCAGCCAGACTATCGGCGAGCGCCGTGCCCGAGAACATCAGCAACATGGCAGCGGCGAGAGCTCCGGCGCGTCCGACCTGTCGACCTGGCATTGGCTTCCTCCCGTGCCAGCTCGCGGGTTGTGCGGGTCCGGCTCAGGAAGACTCAGCGCTTCCTCGCAAATTCGACATGGGATACAGGTCCCGAACGTTGCGTGCATGCGCCCGACAGGGGTACTGGTCGAGTTCGCCATCAGACGTGTGGCGACTCATTAGGGGGCTCCCTTAGGTCGCCGGCTGACCCTTCGTCGCGCGGCGCCGCCAGATCGAGAACCCTACGAGGGACGCGGCGGCAATGGCCCCAACGCCCACCGTGATCTGAAGAATCGGCGCTTCAGGTTCAATGACGATCGGCGCGTCGGCTGTCTCGCCGTTCGAATTCCGGACGACCACACGATATTGGCCACCTGCCAGATCGGGAGGCAGGGTCAGGGTCAGGAACAGCGACCCGTCGGGGGCCGTTTCACCGGCACCGATGACCACCGTCGCGTCGGCGCGGCCGACGAGCTCCACCGTGACCGACAGCTCGGTCCACAGGGCGTGGCCCTGAACGAAGATTTCGTCGCCCGGCTTGACGATCGGTGGCGTCACGACGACGCCTGAGCCCTCCCCATCAGCGAGCGCCGTCGCGACCATGGCCAGGCTGAGGCTCAAACCAAGGCCGGTGGCGAGCAGCGAGCGGACCAGGTGGGTTTGGGGTTTCACCTATCGAGCATAGCGAAGTCGTTGGTCGACCCGAATCAAGAGGCCGGGCACGGTGCCCGGCCTCCTGACAGATTTCAGGTCGGTCGGTACTGGCTTACGGAGTGCAGCCCGAACACTTCGCGATTCGCCCATCCGTCGTCGGGATGAGCGTCGGGATCGGCCCGAGGGAATTGAAGTACGCCTGCAGAACGGTCGCATCCAACACTTCGTTGGATCCGGTCTGGCCATCCAGGAGCATCCGATACGAATCGCCGCCCTGGTTGATGAAGTTGATCGTCGCCATGGTGTAGACCGTGCCGTCCGCGGCGATTGGCGTGCCGTTGGGCATCGTCACCGAGTACACACGGCTCGGAACGCATGCGTAGGTTGCCCCGGTGCCTGAGCAGCCGGTTGCCCGCGCATAGTCGAACGCGAACCTGAAGCCCGAGATCTGCGGGAAGCGTCCGTCGCCGCCCGTGCCATCGGCGGCGTTGATCCTGCTCACGCCATTTTCAAGAGCCGCCCACAACTGTGCGCCGGTCACGGTCCGCCTCAGGACCGTGTTGCCAAACGGGAGTGTTGAGTAGATGTCGCCGAGGACGAGATCCCAGGGCGCGGCCGACGGCGGTCGCACCAGCGACGTATCGAGCGGGGCGTACGAGGACGGCAGCGCGGAGCGGATCCCGCCACCATTCATGAAGCCAAAGTCCGTGCCCTGGAACCAGCGCATTCCGTCGGCGATGAGGTCACCCTGGGCGACTTCCTGGCGTCGCTCGATGTTCCCTCCTCGCACGAACGTGCCGGTGGCGGTCGCCACCTTGACGTCGAGGAAGG
>JANMNF010000073.1:0-2824 GCA_031373765.1 Chloroflexota bacterium | reverse complement strand
TCGGTCCTCCGCCCGCACGGCGTCTTCGGTGTGATCAGTCCGTTCAACTTTCCGATGGCCCTGGCTGCGGGTCCGGTCTCGGCGGCGGTCATGGCCGGCAACACCGTCGTCTACAAGCCCGCTTCGGCGGCGCCGCTCTCGGGCGTCAACCTCGTTCAGGCCCTCCAGGATGCCGGCATGCCGGATGGCGTCGTCAACTTCGTGA
The DNA here is from genome assembly GCA_031373765.1 of Chloroflexota bacterium. Classification (GTDB taxonomy): domain Bacteria; phylum Chloroflexota; class Limnocylindria; order Limnocylindrales; family CSP1-4; genus UBA5189. The sequence goes on along the minus strand of JANMNF010000073.1, from coordinate 2,619 downwards.
TGGGCCCCGGTGAAACGGTCGGCGAGGCGCTCCAGACCAGCAAGGGCATCGACGGCATCGTGTTCACCGGCTCGTATGACGTCGGCTACCGGCTCTACAAGTCGTTCTCGACGCTCTTCCCACGGCCGTGCATCGTGGAGATGGGCGGCAAGAACCCAGCCATCGTCACCCGCTCAGCAGATCTCGAGGAAGCCGCTGAGGGAATCATGCGCTCGGCCTTTGGGTTCGGCGGCCAGAAGTGCTCGGCCAACAGCCGCGTCTATGTCGAATCGAAGGTTCACGATGAGCTTGTTCGACTGCTCGTCGAGAAAACCGAGAAGCTCACGGTCGGCGACCCGATGTCCCGCGAGAACTGGCTCGGCCCCGTCATCGATTCGAAGGCCGTCGCCCGCCACCAGCAGGCCGTCGGCGAGGCCCGCCACGATGGGAGCGTGTTCACCGGCGGCGAGCACCTGACCGAAGGAGCCCTGGCCCGTGGCTTCTACGTCGAACCGACGGTCGTCGGCCTGCCGGCCGGGCATCGCCTGTTCCAGGACGAGTTGTTCGCGCCGTTCACGGCGATCTCGAAGGTCGATTCGCTGTCCGAGGCCCTGGCCCTTGCCAACGAATCGACCTACGGCCTGACCGCGGGCGTATACAGCGAGGATCCGGCCGAGGTCGAGCGCTTCCTCGATGAGGCGGAGGCCGGCGTCCTGTACGTCAACCGGCGAGCCGGCGCGACGACCGGTGCGTGGCCGGGTGTCCAGGCGTTCGGCGGCTGGAAGGGGAGCGGCTCCACCGGCAAGGCCGGCCTGTCGATGTACTACGTCGCCCAGATGATGCGAGAGCAGAGCCACACCGTCGTCGACTGAGGCTCCAGTTCGACATGGCGAGTTCCGCGAGTCCTGTGCTTGACCCGGGTCCACGGGGGGGGGGTAGGCTTGAGGAGCCTCTGGAGTCGATACATTACCGGAGCGGCAAAGTGGACCACTTTCGAAGGCGTCATCGTGTGCAACGCGGGTTCGCGCTCGGGATCGTATTCGCCGTGTTGGCCGTCTCCCCGGCGGCAGCCTGGACGCAACTCGACAATGAGTATCCGAACAGTCCCGTCAGTTGCACTGACATCAACCCGTACTACTGCATCGAGTGGCCGACCACCCCGGGCGGCCTCAGCGTTAATGTCGATGTCTACCTAGATTCGACCCTGGACCTCATCACGTCGGTCCCATTCAAATCAGACATCCGGGCGTCGATACCCCAGTGGAACAATATTGCGGCTCGTAATCCTCATCTTCAGGAGACGACGAGCACGACGGGTGTAGAGGCGTTGGTTTGGGCGTCCTTGGACTTCCCTTCTAACGTTTACGGAGTTACGTTCAATTCTGTCCTCTCCTCCAACCCTCGGCAGATCGCATTTTCCGAGATCATCATGAGCCGACAGATCGCATGGAATCATACATACACGTTCACCTGCTACCAGCCTGAACCCGGCACAACGGTGTGCAGAGCGGACGCCCGCAAGGTGTCTACACACGAACTGGGCCACGCGGAGGGACTTGGCCATACGGGAATCTCTCCGGCCGTCATGAGGACGGGAGCCGTCACATATTGGACGCCGCAGGCAAATGACAAGGCAGGCATTGTGGCAATTTACGGAGCGTATCCGTGACTGCCGCTGCGCGGATCGCGGGGGTACTGGCCTCGACGGGATTCCTGTTGGTTGCAGTTGTCATCCTGGTTGCTCTCCGCCAGCCCGCGGTTCTGGGCACGGGAAGCACACCGACTGACGCATTGGTCGTCGACGCGAGTCCTATAACAAAGACGAGCCCGGCCATCGCCGTTGAGAGTCAGGTTCCGACACTTGTTCCGAGTTGCAAGGACGGCGTTCGATATCTAGCCAGCTTCGATCGGGTCGCCGAGACGATCGAAGGCGAATCCGCTGCGGCTGAGGCCGTTGGTCTCGTTCGGCTCACTTCGATATCCGAGGGCAAGCTCAATCCACCGCGCCAGGACGGGCCCATGCTCCCAAGCCAATTCAATCGCGTCTTCCGCTCGGCCACGTTCGAAGTCCTCCAAATCGCCAAGGGGGACTCCCAACAGATTCTTGTGGTCCGGGTCTTCGGAGGGAAATACGGGTGTGACTCGTGGGAGATCGCGGGCTACCCGGAATTTGTTGTCGGTCGCGAATATCTGGTCTTTGCTCAGAAGCTCGTCGGTCCCGACGGCAAACCGGTCGCTGAACTGACCGCTGCTTCCATCTGGCCGGTCAATGCACAAGGATTGGTCGAGACGAAGGTCGATGGACTGGTGACGCCGGCCGAAGCACTTTCTCGGGTGCGATAGGTCCTTCGCCGAGGGCGAAGAAGTCCTCCGGCCTCCGGAGGGCCGGAGACTGGGCTTCGCCCATGCTAGACTGAATATCCAGTCTGCATAAACTCTATGCGTTGACGTTCAGTCCGAGGTGCCCCGTGGCTCACGCTCCGTCTCGGCTCGCGCAGGCGCGGCCCGTCCCCGATCTCCTGACCGAGGTTCCCGGTCCGAAGGCGCGCGCGCACGTCGCCTACGACGAGAAGTGGACCTCTCCGAGCCTGCCCCGCGCGTACCCGATCGTCCCGATCCGGGGCGAGGGGCTGACCATCG
>JANMNF010000068.1:0-3098 GCA_031373765.1 Chloroflexota bacterium | reverse complement strand
TCAAGCGACAGCCCACCGGCCACGTGGAGAAGCGGCCCCCAGCGGATCTCCATGTAGCGAACCTGGTCGGCGGCCTTGTCCTCGACGAGCTCGGCCGTGATGCGCTCAAGGGCATCGGCATCCTGCATCAACGCGATCGGCAGATCGAACGCACGGAGCAGATCCGCCTGATCCGGCGATCGAGGCGGGCCGACGAGGACGCCGCTCATGCCGGCCCAGGTGGTCGGCGCGTCGACGCCACGCGTGCGGGCGATCTCGAGCGCTGTGTCCGGGCGCAACGATCCGTCGAGGTGGAGATGCAGCTCGGCCTTGGGCATCCGCTCGATGAGCCGCGCGACCGAGTCCGGGATCGGTCCCCCGGTCGCATACGGACCGCGAACGTCCTCTCGAGTGTCAGGTCTGTTGTGCATGTCTCGATGCTACCGGGCCTACGCCACCGCGACGTGACGCCGCACGGCGACCTGCCGAACCACGCGACGTGACGCAGCGCCGCGACGGCCGCACGCCGCGGCGCTGCGACTTGGCCTGGCGCCACGACCTGGCCCACGCGCGGCGCCACGACCTGGCGAACCCCGCGACGCCACGACCTGACCTGACCTGGCGCCACGACCTGACCTGGCCTGGCCCCGCGATCTCGGGCCAGAGCGGCTACGCTCACGACGTGAAGATTCGACGGCGGCTGCGAACGCTCTTCCGGATGATCCTCGGGACGGGATTCGCGGCGCTCCTGCTGGCCATCGCCGTCGGCAGTGCCGGGGTCGTCGCCCTGTGGTCGCATCCTCCGGGGACAGCGACCCGTGCGGAACTCACGTGGGCCGGGGACACGAAGCTCGGCGGGGCGCTCGACAGGGCCGAAGCGGAACTTGGCGCCATTGCCGCGGACACGGACCGGCTCGCGGTTCTGGCACGTGGCGCGATCGCGTCACTCACCGCGAGTGATCTGCAACCGTTCGGGGATGCCCTTACCGAAGGGACGTCGCTCGCCGATACCATCGAAACGAACTCGGCTGCCCTGCGCGACAAGCTTGCCGCCCTGCCGGGGGGTGGGACGAGCGACGTTCTCACCTACAACACCGAGGTTCTGGCGAAGCGCGCCGGCCTGCTATCGGCGCTCGAGGCGACCGAAGGGCTCTCACGATCCTGGACGACCCTGACGAGTCGCAGCCTCCAGGCCTCGAGGTTGATCGGCCTGCTCGCGTCGCATGACGCGACCGTGGCCTCGGCAGCCTTGCGGGGACGCTCCTCCGATTACCTGGGGGCTCTGACGACCCTCGATTCCGCGATTGCCCAACTTGATGAGGCTCTCGATATTCGAAACGAGCTCGCGAACACGACCGACGTATCGACGCTCGACGAGTGGATGCTTCGCAATCGGCGATACGACAAGGCCCTGATGGGCCTCTATGGCGCACTACGTGACTCGGGCGGTGTCATCGACGATGCCGTGCGCACCGCGTTCCGCGAGGAGGGCGTCGCCCGCGCGGACCTGCCCCCCGACACCAAAGGCATCGTCGTGATCCTCGCCGATGTGGGTCAGGGCGGACTGAATCAGGCAGTCATCGCGATTGACCAGGCACGAGCTCGCCTCGGCCTTGCCCTCGACGCGCTGAGCTCGCTGGACGCACGGAGAGCCCGTGCTTGACGCACTGGGCGCGCTTGACGCCCCGAGCGCCCTCGACGCGCTGAGCTTGCACGATGGCGTCACGCCGGACTCCGCGCCCTCTGCCTGAGATACACTCGGGCTCCAACACACATCGGGCCCTCCCAGCGCACACGGAGCGGCCTTCCGGGAGGACACGATCCGTGCAATTGCGCGTGGCAGTCGATCAACCATGGGACATTCCGGGCGACGTGCTCGTCGTACCGATCGTCGGCGAACCGGATTGGACCGGGCCACTGGGCGAGCTGGACCGGCGCGCTCGCGGGGAGCTGCGGGCTCTCGAGGCCTTCGGTGAGCTTCGAACGAAGCGCTACACGTCGGCCCTCGCGGCCTCCGGCGATGTGAAGGCCGAGCGAATCATGCTTCTTAGTGTCGGGTCGGCCGATCATCTCAATCGCGAGACCATCGTCCGGTCGGCCGCCGCGGCCATGCATCGGCTCGGTGGTCGCCACGCGAAGTCGATGGTCTTCTGGCTCGAGCCGCTGCTCGGTGCCGTCGATGCCGAGCCGGAGACGGTTGCGTCGCTGGTTGCTCGCGGCGTCGTCGAGGGAAGCTATGACCCGGCCACGATCTATCGCGAAAACGTCAAGACGGCGCCGCCGGTCCTCGACGAATTGATCCTTGTTGCTCCGGCATCGGCGAACGCAACGGCGCTGACCACGGCTGCCGGGCGGGGCCAGATCATCGGCGAAGGCGCCAACCTGGCACGAACGCTGGCCAATCGATCGGCCAATGACGTCAGCCCCGAGGTGCTCGCCGAGGAGGCCTGGGCCCTGGGCAAGCAGCACGGTCTGTGGGTCGATGTGATCGGGCCCGAGAAGGCCACCGAGATGGGTATGGGCATGTTCATGGCCGTCGGACGGGGCAGCGATAACCCGCCCCGGATGATCGTCATGCGCTCCGGCAAGAAGGGTGAGCGCGATGCCCTCGACCGCCATCTCGCGATGGTCGGCAAGGGCGTCTGCTTCGATTCGGGCGGCATCAGCATCAAGCCATCCGATCGGATGGAAGAGATGAAGATGGACAAAACCGGCGCGTGCACGGTGATCGCGGCGATCGCTACTGTCGCCCGCCTGGCACCCGGAACCCCGCTCCTCGCGGTCGCTCCTGCGGTCGAGAACATGCCAGGACCGCATTCGGCCCGTCCCGGCGACCTCGTGAAGGCGCTCAACGGCAAGTGGGTCGACATCACGAATACGGACGCCGAAGGGCGCCTGATCCTGGGCGATGCGATGACCTATGCCGAGCAGCTCGGCGCGACTCACCTCGTTGACGTCGCGACCCTCACGGGCGCGGTTTCCCGAGCACTCGGCGACATGGTCTCCGGCGCGTTCGGCAACGAGCAGGCGTGGACGGACCAGGTCCTGGGTGCCGGCAATCGCGCCGGCGAGCGGTATTGGCAGATGCCGATGGTCGAGGACTACTGGGTCGACATGGA
>JANMNF010000032.1:0-4162 GCA_031373765.1 Chloroflexota bacterium | reverse complement strand
CCCAGGCGCCCGTCCAGCTCGGGGCCTCCGCCTGATGCCCGCGACGCTGACCACCATCTGGTGGCGGGACATTCCCGCCCAGGTCGTGGCAAAGGAAGGGCGGAACACCCACAAGATCGTGCTTCACGCTCGCTTCCAGGTCGCGATCGACCGGGCCGCGATGCAGGCCGGCAAGCGCGCCGCGAGTGACTACATCGAGGAGTGGCGTCGTGAGGGCCGTCCATGCGGCGACGACCTCGAGACCGTCGCGAAGGACGAAGCCGCGCGCATGGAAGGCCACTACACCCGCGACGTCCTGGCCCGCCTGATTGCCGCGGGCGGCGTCGACATCGACAAGACCCCTTCAGAGGATGAGCCCGCATGAATCACACCACCATCTCGTCCGCCACGCGGGAGGTGGTCCTCGGGTTCGATCGACCGTTCGTCCTGATCGGCGAGCGCATCAATCCCACCGGCCGGAAGCTCCTGGCCGAGGAGATGCGGAACGGTGACTTCAGCCGCGTCGAGCGGGATGCGCTGGCCCAGGTCGAGGCCGGGGCCCACATGCTCGATGTCAACGCGGGCATCCCACTCGCGGATGAGCCCGGGATCCTGGCGCGCACGATTCAGCTGGTGCAGTCCCTCGTCGACGTGCCGCTCTCGATCGATTCCTCGATCGTCGAGGCGCTCGAAGCCGGGCTTGCCGTCTACCAGGGCAAGGCCCTCGTCAACAGCGTCACCGGTGAGGAAGAGCGCCTTGAGCGCGTTCTGCCCCTGATCCGGAAGTACGGCGCTGCCGTCGTGGCGATCTCCAACGACGACACGGGCATCAGCGAAGACCCGGACGTCCGCTACGCCGTCGCGAAGCGGATCGTGGAGCGAGCCGCCGACCACGGGATTCCGCGCTCGGACATCGTGGTGGACCCACTGGTCATGCCGATCGGCGCCATGCGGACCGCGGGCCAGCAGGTCTTCCGACTGGTCCGGAGGCTCAACGAGGAGCTCGGGGTCAATACGACCTGCGGAGCCTCGAACGTCAGCTTCGGGCTGCCGAACCGGGAGGGAATCAACGCCGCGTTCCTGCCGATGGCCATTGCCGCGGGCCTGACATCGGCGATCACGAACCCGTTGTCCGCAGAGGTTCGGTCCGCGATCATGGCCGCCGACGTCCTGATGGGCAACGACCCCGACGCGGGTCGCTGGATCAAGGTCAATCGCCCGCCGACCCCCGAAGCGGGGATGGGCAGCGGTCCCGATGGCGCGATGGCCGGGGGCGAGCGCGGGCGTCGGGTGAATCGCCGCGCCATGGCCACTGCCGGGGGCGGCGCGGGAGCCTCGAGTGGTGTGGGTGCGTCGAGTGGCGGTGCGGGCGGCGCCTCGTCGTGACCGCCGGGCCCGAACCGCTCGTCATCTTCACGCCGTCGGGTCGGCGCGGGCGCGTCGCCGACGGCACGACCATCCTCGATGCCGCGCGGTCACTCGGCGTCGACCTCGATTCGGTCTGCGGAGGGCGAGGACTGTGCGGGCGTTGCCAGGTCCGGCCCGGCGAGGGCGAGTTCCCGAAACACGGGATCACCTCGACCGGCGTGCATCTCTCGCCGTCCGGAGCCGACGAGGCAGAGTTCGACCGGCTCCGCGGGCTCGCTGCGGATCGTCGCCTCGGCTGCCGCGCTGCGATTCACGGCGACGTCCTCGTGGACGTACCGCCCGAAAGCCAGGTCCATCGCCAGGTCGTCCGCAAAGGCGTCCCGGTCCGTGACTTCATCATCGATCCCGTCGTCCGCCTGTACGAGGTCGAGGTCGAACGGCCGACCCTCGAGACGCCCGGCGGCGATCTCGCCCGCGTCCTCGCCGCGCTCCAGGCCGAGTGGGGACTCGACGGCCTCGTCGCCGATCTCGAGGTGATCCGCGCCCTCCAGCCGGCCCTCGAGACCGGTGGCTATCGGGTGACGGTCGCGATCCACGATGGCCGCGACGTGACTGCGGTCTGGCCCGGCCTCCACGATCGGGCGCTGGGCGTGGCCATCGACGTCGGGTCCACGACGATCGCCGGCCACCTGGCCGATCTCACCGATGGTGCCGTGCTCGCGTCGGACGGGGTGATGAACCCGCAGATCCGGTTCGGCGAGGACCTCATGAGCCGCGTGAGCTACGCGATGATGCATGACGGCGGTGCGGTGGAACTGACTCGTGCCGTGCGCGACGCACTGGCCTCGCTGGTTGCCGGGTTGGCCGAACGCGCCGAGGTCGATCCGACCGACATCCTCGAGATCACCCTTGTCGGCAATCCGATCATGCATCACCTGGTCCTTGGGATCGATCCCATTCCGCTCGGATCCGCGCCGTTCGCGCTTGCCACCGATGCGGCTGTGCGCACGACGGCCCGCGAGCTGGAGATCCGCGTGCACCCCGGCGCCCGCGCCTACCTCCTGCCGTGCATCGCCGGCCACGTCGGGGCAGATGCAGCGGCCGCGATCCTGTCCCAGACGCCGTATCTGCGGGACGAGATCACGCTGCTCGTGGACGTAGGGACGAACGCGGAGATCGTGCTGGGGAGTCGGGCGCGGCTGCTCGCCGCGTCGTCGCCGACGGGCCCCGCCTTCGAGGGCGCCCAGATCAGCTGCGGCCAGCGAGCCGCACCCGGCGCCATCGAGCGCGTCCGGATCGATCGGGAAACGCTCGAGCCCCGCTACCGCGTCATCGGGTCGAGCCGGTGGTCGGACGAGATCGGTTTTGCCGCATCCACCCGGCGGACCGGCATCACCGGGGTCTGTGGTTCCGGGATCGTCGAGGTGATCGCCGAGCTGTTCCTCGCCGGCGTCATCACCACGGACGGCACGATTGACGGCGCCATGGCAGCCCGGAACTCTCGGGTCGTCGCGGACGGGCGGACCTTCTCGTACCTGCTCCACGAGGCCGTGGCGCCGACCGGGACGCCCGGCGAGGCCGACTATCTGCCCGGCAGCCCGCGCCTGATGATCACCCAGAACGACGTGCGCGCGATCCAGTTGGCGAAGGCCGCGCTGTACGCCGGCGCGCGGCTGCTCATGGACCATCTCGGGGTCGAAACGGTCGATCGCGTCGAGCTTGCCGGTGCCTTTGGCAGCCAGATCGACCCGCTCCACGCACTGGTGCTGGGTTTGGTCCCGGACGCGCCGCTGGACCGCGTGGGACCAGCGGGGAACGCCGCCGGGACCGGTGCGTTGATCGCGCTGCTGTCGGGTGATGCCCGCCGGGAGATCGAGGGGGTGGTCCGAACGGTCGAGAAGATCGAGACGGCGGTGGAGCCGCGCTTCCAGGAGCACTTCGTGGACGCGATGGCCCTGCCACATCGGATCGCGCCGATGCCGTTCCTGTCCGCCGCCGTGGACCTTCCGCCGCGACGGGTGGCCGGTGGCCGCTCCGGTGGCCGCTCCGGCGACGGGTCCAGTGGCGCTGGCGGCAATGACGGGGGCGCGGGCCCCGAAGGTGGATCGCAGCATGGACGACGAGTCAATCGACGGCGCGCAGCTGCCGCCGCAACGGAGGAACGCTGATGCATGAAGGACCACGCCATCGCACGGGAGGACGCGCCGGCCGCATGGCAGCGCGGCTGGCCGCGCACGTGGAGTCGGCACCGTTCCTCACCCGCGCCCTGAAGCCGTTTGAGGTCCTCAACGAGGAGGGGCTGGCGCTCCTCGAGCACAACGCCGACACGATTCTCGAGGAAGTCGGGATCGAATTCCGGGGTGATCCGGATGCGCTCCGTCTGCTCCGCGAAGCAGGCGCCGACGTCACCGGTGAGCTGGTTCGATTCCCGCGCGGCATGTGCCGATCGATCGTCCAGGCTTCCGCGCCGCGGGTTTTCACGCAGCACGCCCGGAACCCCGAGCGAACCGTGAAGATCGGCGATCCCTACACCGTGCTTGCCCCGAACTACGGATCACCGTTCGTTCGCGACCTCGACAACGGGCGCCGCTACGGGACGATCGAGGACTTCCGCAACTTCGTGAAGCTGACCTACATGAGCCCGAACCTCCATCACTCAGGCGGCACGGTCTGCGAGCCGGTGGACGTGCCGGTCAACAAGCGCCACCTGGACATGGTCTATTCCCACATCAAGTATTCGGACAAGCCGTTCATGGGCTCGGTCACCCACCCATCGCGAGCCGAGGACACCGTCGAGCTGGCGAAGATCGCGTTC
>JANMNF010000019.1:0-19563 GCA_031373765.1 Chloroflexota bacterium | reverse complement strand
CCGCGCGGCGGCGCTGTTTGCATTCGTCCACATCCTCGACCAGAGCGGCGATACCTTCGGCGTGGCCTTCGGAATTGCGATCGTGGCCGCCGGCGCACGCGTCCCGGTCGCCCTCGCCCTTGGGTACATCTTCAATCGACGAGGATCGCTGTGGGCGTCGATCGGGCTCCACGCGACCTTCAACGCGATCCTCCTTATCGTGGCGGAGCGGGCGCTGAGCGCCTGATCCGGCTGGCGCGCCTCTCGCAAGCAGGTGAGTCCTCACGACGGGGGAGCCCTCGCGACTTTTGAGTCCACGCGCCGAGGGCGAGGCCCTGACGATGGTCGGCTCGGCACCGAATCTGGCCGTTGCCCCCCGGAGAGTCCCGATGCACGGACGGGTGATCGGCTGGTGAGGCCTCCCCGATAGGCTCCGCAGTGTTCCCGGGTCCGGATGGCGGGGGGAATCGGCGGGCTTCCGTCGTTCGGGCCCGGGGACGCCTTGCCCGCCGCAGCGATCGAACCGGCGGAGGGACCATGTCGAACACGGTTGCATCGGACGAACTGCGTCGGACGGGCCGGGCGCTCCGCGAGTTGCCCGCAGCCGAGCGACCTCGGGAGCGGTTGGAGCTTCGTGGCGCCGGCGGGCTCACATCGGCCGAACTCATCGCCCTGCTCTGGGGCAGCGGCTCGCGTGGCCGATCTGCGGTGGGACTTGCGGAGGATGCCATCGCGCGGTTCGACGGACTGACCGGGATCGCTCGGGCCTCGGGCCTCGAACTCGAGGGCATAGCGGGTGTCGGCGCGGCCAAGGCCGCCCAACTTCAGGCCGCGTTCGAGCTCGGGAGGCGACTCCTCGCGGACTGGCCCACCGCTCGTTGGGCGGTTCGCTCACCGAGCGACGTGGCGGACCGCCTCGTCCTCCAGATGGGTCGGCTCGAACGCGAGGAGCTCCGCGTCGTCGTCCTCAATACCAAGAACGTCGTGCAGCGTGTCGTGACCGCTTATCAGGGCAATCTGAGCGCCTCGGTCGTGCGGATCGGCGAGCTGTTTCGCGATGCCGTCAGGCTCACCGCCGCCGGAATCATCCTCGTCCACAACCACCCGAGTGGCGATCCGACGCCGAGTCCGGATGACCTGCACCTGACGGCGGAGGCCCTGGCCGCGGGTCGACTCCTGGACATCAATGTCCTCGATCACCTGGTGATCGGACACGATGCCTGGGTGTCGATGCGTGATCGGGGCATCGCATTCGATCGCTCCACGCTCGTGCCCGGACGCGTTGCCTGAGCACTCTGGGCAGCGCCGCCTTCGGTGCGATATGTGATCCTCGTCATGAACGAGGGCAGCATCGTGGAGCAGGGGACGCATGCCGATCTGCTCGCAGCCGGCGGTTTCTATCACGAGTTGTACGCGAGTCAGTTCGAGGAGGCGCTCGACCCCGTCGCGTAGGGCAAACTGTCGATGGCGGCGTTCGGCAAGGTCGTGGGTATACTGCTCGGGCTCAACCGGGCGCTGACAACATGGCCCTGAGACGTCATCCGCAGAGGACCCCCACCCCGCATGCTCGACCGCCTGCTCGGCATCTTTTCGCGCGACATCGGTATCGATCTGGGTACCGCGAACACGCTCGTCCACGTTCGTGATCGCGGCATCGTCATCAGCGAGCCGTCGGTGGTTGCCATCGAGGCACGGACACGCCGCGTCCTTGCCGTCGGTGCGGAGGCCAAGCGAATGGTCGGGCGTACCCCCGCCAACATCATTGCCGTGCGCCCGCTCCGTGACGGCGTGATCAGCGACTTCGACGTCACCGAGCAGATGATCAAGTACTTCGTGGACAAGGTCCACGATCGCATCGGGCTCATCGCCCGGCCGCGCATGCTCATCGGGATCCCGTCTGGGGTCACTGAAGTCGAGAAGCGGGCCGTCAAGGATGCGGCACTCAACGCGGGCGCCCGCTGGGCCAGGCTCATCGAGGAGCCGATGGCGGCTGCCATCGGGGCAGGCCTGCCGGTCAGCGAGCCGTCGGGCAGCCTCATCGTCGACATCGGCGGCGGGACCACGGAAGTGGCGGTCATCAGCCTCGGTGGCATCGTCGTCAGCCGCTCGATCCGGATCGGCGGGGATGAGATGGACCAGGACATCGTCAACTTCGCGCGCCGCGAGTACAACCTCCTGCTCGGCGAACGAACGGCAGAGGACATCAAGGTCGCCATCGGATCGGCGTACCCGGGCGAGTGGGATCAGCAGCGCGTGAATCTTCGCGGCCGCGACCTCCTCACGGGCCTGCCGCGGAGTGTCGAGGTGGGCGCGGACCAGATCCGCGAGGCGATCGAGCCGTCCGTGGCCCAGATCGTGGACACCATCCGCGACACGATCGAGGAGACGCCACCGGAGCTCGTTGCCGACATCATGGATCAGGGCATCGTGATCGCCGGCGGCGGGGCGCTGCTCGCCGGCCTGGATCGACGTGTGGCCGAGGCGACCCAGATGCCGGTCCACATCGCCGACGATCCGCTCACCTGCGTGGCTCGGGGAACCGGCGTCGTGCTCCAGGAAATGAGCTCCATGGAGCGCGTCCTCGTGACCGAGACGTACATCCGGCCGCCGCGCTGATTTCGATGTCGCCGAACGGCGCCGTCCAGCCGGTCCACCGATGAGCGCCATCTTTGCCAACCGGCCCGCGCGTCGCCGCGCCGTTGCCTACCTGTCCATGCTCGTCCTGAGCCTCCTGATGATGGCCGCGTCGGCCAACCCGCTGGTCGTCGAGATGCAGCGCGGCCTGGGATTCGCCTTCCGGCCAGTCCAGATCGCGCTCGATCGCGTTGGCCATGACGTCAGCTCTATCGCCGCCGCCATTGGCGAGATCGACGCCCTCCGAACCGAAAACGAAGCCCTCCGCGCGGAGAACGATCGGATCCAGGATCAGGCAAAACAGGCCGAGGAAATCCGACGCCAGAACGACCTGCTGACCGGGCTACTCCAGCTCCGCAACGGGTTCGAGTATCGGACGATCGCCGCGGCGGTCATCGCTCGCGAGTCCATCGAGGTCTCGCAGCGGATCACCCTTGACCGAGGCACAGCTGACGGCGTCGCCGTTGGCAACGTGGTGATCGGCGCGGGCGGCGCACTCGTCGGCCGCGTCGTCGAGGTCCGGCAGACGTCATCGATCGTCCAGCTCATCAGCGACTCGGCCTCGACCGTCATCGGCCAATTGCTGACCAGCGCGACCACCGGCGAGGTTGTCGGTCAGCTGCCCAACAGCCTGACCATGCGCAACATCGACGCCGCCGCGCTTGTCGGGCTCGGCGAGGAAGTCGTCACGGCTGGGATCGAGCTCGGCGGTGGCATCTGCTCGCCGTACCCCAAGGGGCTCGTCATCGGGCGGATCATCGATGTCCGGCGTGATGCAAACGAGGTCGTTCAGACGGCCTTCGTCGAGCCTGCCGTGATGCTGGATCGGTTGGAGTTCGTCCTGGTGATCCTCGACTACCGGGGCGGATTGCCTGGACCGGACGAGCAGCCGACCACGTGTCAGCCGAACCCTGACGGGACCATCCCGGGCGGCGAGCAACCGTGTATCGAGGCGACCCCGACGCCCACCCGCTGAGGCGGTATTCGGCGCGTCGGACGATCGCGGTCGGGCCGCCGGACAAATGCTGTCGACTCGACGCACCACCAATGAACCGCCCCCTTCGGGACCGGAGGCGCCACTGCCGGTGCGGACCGCACCTCACTGCGCCCCGATGAGGTCATGCCGACCGGTACCCATGCGGCATTGAGGCGGCACGCTCCCGCCCCGAGTCTGTGAACACGAGATCAAGCCACGGCCCAGCACGGGCCTCGATCGGAGTGTTCCCTTGCGAAACCTGGCCCGCCTGCTCACCTTCGCGCTCGTCCTCGGTCTGCTCGCCGCAGCGCCTGTCGCTGCCTCGACGTCCTCCGCAGGCGCGGCCGCAGTGGCTGACGTGACCACCGGTGCGACGCTGTCGACCGCCAAGGTCGTGATCATCGTTGGCGCCACCGGTTCGGCAACTTCGAGTTATCGAAGCACCGGCGACTCGGCCTACGCCGAGGCGATCAAGTGGTCGTCCAACGTGATCAAGGTCTACAGCCCGAATGCGACCTGGGCAGCTGCCAAGGCCGCCCTTCAGGGCGCAAGCGTGGTCGTGTACCTCGGCCATGGCAACGGCTGGCCGAGTCCCTACACCTACGATCCGAAATTCACGACCAAGGACGGCTTCGGCCTCAACGCCACCGCAGGCAACGGCGACAGCAACGTCAAGTACTACGGCGAGCCCTCCCTGGCGAGCGAGATCCACCTCGCGCCCAACGCCGTCGTGCTCCTGAACCATCTCTGCTACGCCTCGGGCAATTCCGAACCCGGAAACGCCGCTCCGACCCTGAGCGTTGCGATGCAGCGGGCCGACAACTACGCCCAGGGGTTCCTGAAGGCGGGCGCTCGCTCGATCATCGCTGAAGGCCACGGCACGATCAATGACATGATCCGCGACCTGTTCAACTCCCATCAGACCGTCCTCGAGATGTGGCGCAACCAGTCGAACTACCACGGCAACGAGTTCTCGTTCCCGTCGATGCGCAGCCCGGCGTACATGGACTTCATGGACCCGGACACCTCATCCGGCGGGTACTACCGATCGCTCGTCGGCAACCCCGATCTGCGCACGGAGGACGTAACTGGCGTCCCGTACCTGCGCACCGACTCAACCCCCGACTCACTCGGACCACAGCTGTGGTCCGCGGACGGGCCACGCACGGTTTCTCCGAATGGTGACGGCATCTCGGATGTGCTGGACCTCGACCTTCGCTTCTCCGAGTCGGTCAGTTGGACCGCGGAATTCCGCGACGCGAGCTGGTCCAAGCTCTGGGAGACATCAGGGACCGGCGAGACCCCGACGGTCGCGTGGAACCTCAACGTCGGCTCCTCGACGATCCCGGACGGCGTGTACACCCTGCGCATCCAGGCGTCCGATGCATGGGGCAATCCGCAGCTGACATCGGACCTGGCAATCATCGTCGACACGGTCCCGCCGACCCGACTTGCCGGGGTTGACCGGTACGCCACAGGCGCGGCGATCAGCGCCGCGACCTACCCGCCTGGCGTCGCGGTCGCCTACGTCGCCACGGGGCTCAACTTCCCGGATGCCCTCGCGGGTGCGGCAGCGGCTGGCTCCCAGGGCGCCCCGATCCTGCTCGTCACGCCAAACTCCATTCCCGGCGCCACGGCCATCGAGCTCACCCGACTCCAGCCGGGTCGCATTGTTGTCCTCGGGGCGTCCGGTGTCATCAGCAACTACGTCCTCTCGGCGCTTGCGGCCTACACGACCGGTACGGTGACCCGTATCGCCGGTGCTGACCGATATGCGACGGCAGCTGCCATCAGCGCGACAACCTACGCGCCGGGCGTTGCGGTCACCTATGTCGCAACGGGGCTCAACTTCCCGGATGCGCTCGCCGGAGCCGCCGCCGCGGGATCCCAGGGCGCGCCGGTTCTGCTCGTCGGGACGGATGAAATTCCCAGCGCGACGGCCACCGAGTTGAACCGTCTGCAGCCAGGTCGCATCGTCATCCTCGGCGCCGGCGGCGTGGTCAGCGCGAATGTGGCCAACGCCCTCCAGGCATTCACGACGGGCACCGTGACAAGGCTGTCCGGCGACAACAGATACGCGACGGCGGCAGCGATCAGCGCTGCGACCTATGCACCGGGCGTCGCGATCGCCTATGTCGCCACTGGAGCGAACTTCCCGGACGCTCTCGCGGGTGCAGCGGCAGCTGGCTGGCAGGGCGCCCCGATCCTGCTGGTCACGAAGGACTCGATCCCGGCAGCGACGGCCGCGGAACTCCAGCGTCTCAACCCCGGCCGCGTGGTGATCCTCGGATCGACCGGCGTCGTGTCCGAGGCCGTCCGGATCCAGCTCCAGCAATACGTCAACTGAGCGGCGACCCCCTTTCTGAAGGGTTGCCCGACCCCTGCGCCGGAGTGCACAGCACTCCACCTGACGCCTCGGTACCACCCACGCCATGACCATCGTCAGGCTTGGAGAGACGTCCCCCGCGCCCTACGTTCCTCGTCCACGGGCCGTTATCCATCGGTCCGTCGGCGCACCTCCCCGCGCCGCAGCTCACGAGGATCCGCTTGACGAGGCCCGGTCGCCGCTCCGCCCGATTCGCCCGGCTCGCTCTGCGGCTGCTTGCCGTCGCGCTTCTCGTGTTGCCGTCCACGCTGCCATCGATCGCTCTGGCCCGATCCGGGACCGCCACAGCCTCGCAAGCCACGCCTGGAGCAGCGACGGCCACCGGTCCAAGGACCGGAACGGCAACATCACCATCTGCTCCTGAGGGTCAAGCTGGTCTGCTGAGCCCAACGATCCAGTACCTCGATACCCTCGCGCATGCCGACGACGTGATCGACTTTCAGCCGGGCGACCGCGCCACGGTCGGGTTCTCGCCGCGCGTCGGCGATACCTGGGAGGTCGACGGCGGGAAGTCGAAGGCCCTCCCGCCGGGTCGGGTGAGCGGCACGGCTCTCCACGCGGCTGCCCAGGGATCCGTCTGGACCGGCGCCCCGGTGCCACGCCGGAATGCCCTCCTTGACTCGCCCACGCAGGGACCGGTCCCGGTCGACGGCGCGATTGGACCGTCGCTGGCCGGCGTCACCGTATCCGACGCAGGACAACCGGCTGACGGAGTCGCCTACCAGCCCGCGGCGGTCGTCAGTGCCAACGGACTCCGGCGCGAGGTGTTCGGCTTCCTGCCGTACTGGGAGGTTTCGGACAGTTCGACCTCATTCAACTGGTCCGTCCTGTCCACCGTCGCCTACTTCAGCGTCGGCGCCGACGAGAACGGCAACCTCTTCAAGAAGAACTCGGACGGCAGCGTCACGACCGGGTGGGGCGGCTGGACGAGCTCGAAGATGACGTCGATCATCAACGCGGCCCACCAACGCGGAACACGGGTGGTCCTCACGATCACGTGCTTTGCCTGGACGACTGGCCAGCAGACGACGCAGTCGAACCTGCTCGGAAGCCCGACCGCGCGGTCCAACCTGGCGAAGCAGATTGCAGCTGCCGTCGCCGAGCGTGGCGCCGACGGCGTCAACCTTGACTTCGAGCCGATCGTGTCCGGGTATGCCGACGAGTTCACGGCTCTCGTCCGCAGCGTCCGCAGCGAACTCAATGCGATCGCGCCCGGGTATCAGCTGACCTTCGACACGACCGGCTACATCGGCAACTACCCGCTCGAGGCAGCGACGGCTCCGGGTGGCGCCGACGCGATCTTCATCATGGGCTACGACTACCGGGGTTCCTCCTCGACCCAGGCCGGCTCGATCAGCCCGCTCAGCGGGCCGGTCTACGACCTGACCGACACGGTCTCGGGTTACGCGGCTCGGGTCTCCCCATCGAAGCTCATCCTGGGTGTGCCCTACTACGGGAGGGCGTGGTCCACCGCCACGGATCAGCTGCACGCCAAGAACATCTCGGGGACCCAGAACGGGACATCGGTCACCGCGCTCTATGAAACCGCCGCCGATCTCGCAGTCCAGTACGGGCGTCGGTACGACGCGATCGAGCAGGCCCCATGGACCGCGTATCAGAAGCAGACCTGCACCACGACCTACGGCTGTGTCACGGCCTGGCGGCAGCTGTACTACGACGACGCGGCATCGCTCAAACTTCGCTACGACCTGATCAACCGGACGGGTCTTCGGGGCGCCGGCATCTGGGCCCTCGGCTACGACGGAACACGTCCGGAGCTGTACCAGGCCCTCGCCGACAAGTTCCTCCACGACACGACGGCCCCGCTGGTTGGCGTCATCGCGCTGTCGATCACCCAGCGAGACGCCGGATTCGAGGTTCGCTGGGACGGCACGGATGAGAGCTCAATGGGGACGTACGACGTTCAGGTTTCGACCGATGGCGGGGTCTGGACGAACTGGCGAATGGCCACCGCGGCAACGAGCTCGATCTTCCTGGGCCTCGACGGACATGCCTACGCATTCCGTGCTCGCGGTCGGGACAGCCACAACAACCTGTCGGCCTGGACCGTGACCTCGACGGCCACGGAACCCTCGTTGACGGTGGGTGGCTTTGGGACGGTCCTGCTCGATGGGCTGAAGCTCCGGGCTGGAGCCAGCACATCCGCGACGATCGTCGGAACGGTCAATACCTACGACGCGGTGGCCGTGACCGGCGGCCCCGTGTCCGCCGACGGCTACACCTGGTACGAGGTCACGGCGCCCGTGCGCCAATGGTCGCCCGTCGATCCCGTCGAGACCGGCGTCTGGGTCACGACCAGCTCCTCGACCACGACCTATGTGGCTCCGAGACGTCCGATCAATGCCACTGGCGTCACCGCCACACTCGCCGGCTATGCCGTCGGAAGCGGCGCGCGTCTCGTGACGCCGAATGGCGACGGCATTACCGAAACGATCCGTCTGTCATGGTCGACGAACGGGGCCATCGACAGCCTCGCACTCAACATCTGGCGTGCCAACGGCACCCTGGTCGGGACCCAGGGCATTTCCGGGACTGACCTCGGCGCCCATACCTTCGACTGGAACGCAAAGATCGGGAGCACGCCGGTGCCAGACGGAACGTATCTCCTCCAGCTCGTCGGGACCAAAGGCTCGGTCCTGTCCACCGCTCCGTCAGCCGAGCCGGTCTCCGAGGAGCAGCTAGCGCTGTTCGGCGTGACCGTCGACCACATGCCGGTCACCCGGCTCGGTGGCGCGGACCGCTATGCCACCGCCGCCGCCGTGAGCGCGGCAACGTACAGCCCCGGGGTGTCGGTCGTGTATCTGGCGTCCGGCACCGGCTTTGCCGATGCCCTGGCCGGCGCACCTGCTGCCGGCATGCAGGCGGGCCCCGTCCTCCTCGTGACCCCGACCTCGATCCCCGCGGTCGTGGCCACGGAACTGACCCGCCTCCACCCGGCCCGGATCGTCATCCTCGGCGGCACCGGTGCCGTCAGCGCTGCCGTCCAGACGGCGATCGACGGGATGACGGCGCTATGAACGGCCCGACCCGTCAAGCCGCCAGCGAACTCCTCAACAAGCCCAGAAGCCAGTAGAAAGGGATGGAACCACACGTGCCGAGCGCACCAGATAGACTCTCGCGGATGACAACGCCGGGGGACGTTCAGGAAGCCCATCACAACGCCCTTCTGGGCGCCGGGACCTGGGTCATCCTGCCGACCTACCAGGAGTCGGAGAACCTGCCGGGGATCGCTGCCGCGATTCTGGCCAGCCTGCCGGGCGCGACCTTGCTCGTCGTCGACGACAACTCCCCAGACGGCACCGGCGACATGGCCGATGCCCTCGCCAAGGACGACCCGCGAGTCAAGGTTCGCCACCGGCCCGGCAAGCAGGGCCTTGGCCGCGCCTACCTCGACGGTTTCCGCGTCGCCCTCGACGGCGGAGCGCGCGTGATCGTCCAGATGGACGCGGACTGGTCCCACGATCCGGCGTCGCTGCCGTCCCTGATCGCGCCGATCGAGGAGGACCGGGCTGACCTGGTGATCGGCAGTCGCTATACCGCCGGCGGAAAGGTCCTCGATTGGGGGCTCAGCCGCCGTCTGATCTCGCGCGGCGGGAGCCTGTTCGCGCGCATCGTGCTCGGCCTGCGGCCAAACGACCTGACCGGCGGCTTCAAGGCCTGGCGCGCCACGACGCTTGGGGCCCTGCCGCTCGACGGCATTCACGCCGGCGGCTACGTCTTCCAGATCGAGATGACCCATCGCGCCTCGCGGGCCGGGGCACGCGTCGTCGAAACGCCGATCACGTTCCAGGATCGCCGCGCCGGGCAGTCGAAGATGTCACGACGGATCATCGTTGAGGCGCTCGTGATCGTCGTGCGCCTCCGGGCCGAGGAGATCGTGGGTCGGTTCCGCCGGTCCGAGGGCACCAAGCCGGCGTAGCCAGCGGCCTCAGTTGATGTGGATCCCCGTCTTCGGGACGACGCCCTGGACGACCTTGTATTCGTACGACAGGGCGATGACCTGGACGAAGGTCTGACCCGCCGCCAGCGTCACCGGCTTGCCATCCGGCCCGAACAGGAGTGTCGGCGCGGTTTCTGACGCCTTCTTCCATGTCCCGCGGATCACGCGTCCGCCGGTCGAGATGATCGCCTCGCCCTTCCCGACATTGCCGGCCTCCAGCCGATGCTTGTTGGGGTGGCCGTCGTTGAGGGCGCCGAACCGCATCCGCAGGATCACGACATTGACGGGTGCGACGGGCGTCTGATCCGCGTTGTCGATCTGCTGCGTCTTGGACTTGTCGATGAATCGACGGTAGCGATTGGTCACGGCGTCGTATCGGTAGGTGATCGTCTCGTATGGGTACTTGATCACGATCGATGTCCCGACCGGACGCGCCTCCGGGTCCAGTTCCGGTCCGAATTGCCAGACGGAGGACTGCGCTTCGTTCTTGACGCCCACCGCGGTCGCCATCTTCAGCAGGTTCGGCGCGTCTGTATACACGTTGTGCGGTGCGACCCGGAACTTGACTCGCCACATGAGCGATCCGTCGAATCGGAATCCGTCGGCGTTGTAGACCCACTGACCGTGGCCCTTGGCTCGGAGGGTGGCAAGCGCCTCCGGCGAGCCACCGACATGGGCATACATCGCGCGCCACTCGGACGCCCACTCGATGAAGTACTGGCGCGAACTGCGAATCGGCCCGACGCTCACCGGCAGGGTGTCCTGGAAGATCATCATGTAGCGAGGGATGCCGCCCTCAGCCGGCGCCTGCCAGACCTGGGCCGCGGCATTGAACCCGGACTGGGGTCGAGCGTCCTTCTGGTCGTCGATCATGATCGCGATCGGTCGCTGGAGCGCCGCGGCCTCGGTCACCATGAGCCCGGTCAACGGAGCCGGAACGAGGACCGGCGTCGGCTCGGGCGTGGGCGACGGGCTTGGTGTCGGGACCGGCGTTGGCGTTGGCGCCGGTGTCGGGGTACCGCTCGGGAGTACGGCCACGTCCGTGGCGCCCGGGCTCGATGGCGCAGCCGTGCCGGCGCCGCCGGCGAGCGACGCGACGACCGACCCTCCGCCGATGCCAACCACCAGGGCCACTACCACGCTCGCGCCGAGGAGCACCACGTTCACGCTCCCGGCGTCCGTCCTGAACCGCGGAATCTTCACCCGTACCTCGCTCGGCGGCTTGTCGGCCGCGCCGGGCGCAGAATAGCGGAGCACGCCGATCCCGACCAGATAACGAGGTTTCGTGATGACCCCAGCCGACTCCGACGACACTCAGCCCGCCACCAGGAAGCCGCGCGCCCGTCTCAGTCCTGCGAAGCCAGCGTCGGCGGCGTCGGTTGCTTCGGCCAAGCCCACCAAGACGCCTCGAGCGGCCAAGTCGTCGACGCCGGATCGCCTCCCGGTCGAGCGATCGGCCCCGAAGCCGCGCTCCGCTCCCAAGCCAAAGGCCCCATCCGCGGCCCTCGAGGTTGTGCCGGCCATGGTCCCGCCGGGGATCGATGAAGACGGGGCATGGATCGAGGCCGACGCCGTTGAGGTCCATCAGGGAGCCATCGGGCGTGTCGATGCCACGGACGTCGCAGTCACCCAGGGTGCCATCGGAGCTGCCCGGGCCGACCGGGTCTCGGTCGAGATGGGCGCGCTCGGCGCTGCGCTCGGCGGCGAGATCAGTGTCTCCCAGGGAGCCGCCGGCACCGTCATCGCCCGTCACGCCCGCGTCGAGCAGTCGCTCGTTCGAACCTTGATCGCCCAGGATGTTGCGATCCATCGGCCGAGCGCGGTCATCTTCCTCCTCGCTCAGCGCGTCACGGGCGAGGTCAAGGTGCTCCTCGACTGGCGCGGCGCGCTGGCCTTCGGAGCGGCATTCGGCGTCCTTGCCGGCCTCCTCGGGCGTGGCCGCAAGGGGAGCTGAGGGTGGCCTCGGCTATACTCAGGGGCCCGCATCCGGTGGTAATGCCGCATCGGGACACGATGTCGCGCCGCCCGAGCGTGCGGCTTCAGAACCGCAGCAGGAGCTTGGCGAGACCCGTTGATTGACCCTACAGCGCGCGTGCATCCGAGCGCCGACCTCGAGGCCGATGTGGCCGTCGGGGCGGGCACCAGCATCTGGCATCGTGCCCAGATCCGGACGGGCGCTCGCATCGGCGGCGACTGCGTCATCGGACGGGATGTCTTCATCGATGAGGGCGTTGAGATCGGTGACAAGGTCAAGATCCAGAACGGCGCCCTCGTCTACCACGGAGTGACCGTCGAGGACGGCGTGTTCATCGGTCCGGGTGCCATTCTCACGAACGATCGGTACCCCCGGGCGATCACCTCGAGCGGCGATCTTGCCCGTGCCGACGATTGGGAAGTCAGCCCCATCGTTCTCCGCCACGGGTCCTCGATCGGGGCGGGCGCGGTCGTCGTCGCCGGGACCGAAGTCGGAACGTTCGCAACAGTCGGTGCCGGTGCGATCGTCACGCGGAACGTTCCAGCCCACGCCCTCGTGGTGGGCAGTCCCGCCCGCCGCATCGGCTGGGTCTGCGCGTGCGGCGCCCGACTCCAGGATGCCGGCGGCGCTGACGCGTCGGCCAAACGGCCGCAATACGCCTCCCGTCCCGAACTCCACTGCCCGAGTTGCGGCCGGACCTATGTTCCGGACGCACAAGCAATCGTCGAGGTCGCTCGACCCAAAGAAGGACTGCCCGCATGATCCCGATCGCCCGCCCTGACCTCGGCCAGGAGGAAATCGACGCCGTAGCGGACGTTATCCGGTCCGGGATCATTGCCCAGGGCCCGCGGGTGAAGGAACTCGAGGCGGCCTGGTCCGAGTACTGCGGGGTCAAGCACACGATCGCCGTCGCCAACGGCACGCTCGGACTGATGGCGATCTTCGATCAGCTCGGGATCGTTGCGGGCGACGAGGTCATCACGGTCTCCCACACGTTCGCGGCGACCGCCAACGCCATCCTGTCGACCGGTGCGGTGCCGGTTTTTATCGACATCGAGCCGGACACCTACCTCATCAACGCCAAGCTCATCGAGGCTGCGATCACACCGCGCACGCGGGCGATCGTGCCGGTCCACCTGTTCGGCCTCGTGGCGGACATGGACATGATCATGGCCATCGCGGATCGCCACGGCCTGGCGGTGGTTGAGGACGCCTGTCAGGCCCACGGCGCCACGTTCCGCGGCCGGAAGGCCGGGAGCTTCGGGCACGGGGCCTTCAGCCTCTACGCGACCAAGAACATGACCACGGGCGAGGGCGGGTTCATCACGACCAACGACGATGCCCTGGCCGATCGCCTGCGCCTCTACCGCAACCAGGGCATGCGCACGCGCTACCAGTTCGAGATGCTCGGCTACAACTACCGGATGACGGACCTGAACGCGGCCATCGGCTTGGTCCAGCTCGCAAAACTGGACCGCAACACCGCGCGGCGACAGGCGATTGCGGCCGCCTACGACGAGGGATTCGCCGATCTCCCCGTCCGGACCCCGGCCGTGCCCGATGGCCGGACGCACGTCTATCACCAGTACACCCTCGAAGTCGGGCCGGAGCGGGATCCGATCATCGAGTTGATCCGCGCCGGTGGCGTGGGTGCAGACATTTATTACCCGATCCCGGTGCATCGCCAGGCGTACATCCAGGAGCGCGGCCTGCACCCTGAGCTCCCGGTGACCGATGACGCTGCCGCGCACACGATCGCTTTGCCGATGTACCCGGGGATGACCGACGAAGATCGCGCGACCGTCATCGAAGTCGTTCGAGGCGCCGTCCTCGATCGCGCCGGAGTGGGCGCCTCCGCATGACGGCGTTCTGGCTTCCAACCGGCAATCGGGAAGTTCGAGTCGGGCTCGCCGGCCTTGGATCGATGGGCAGGAACCATCTCCGCGTCATCACCTCACGAGACGGCGTGATCCTCGCCGCGGTTGCCGACCCGTTCACGGAGGCCCTCGAAGCGGCCGTGGCCCAGACCGGCGCCGCCGGCTATGCCGAACCGATGGCGATGATCGCCGAGGCGGACCTCGATGCGGTCGTGATCGCTGCACCGACGACCGCACATCTGCCCTTGGCTCTGGCGGCGATTGCGCGCGGAATCGCCGTGCTCGTCGAGAAGCCCCTCGCCCCGACCGTCGACGAGGCACTCCAGATCGTCGGCGCCTCGCGCGCGACGGGCGTCCCCGTGCAGGTTGGCCACGTCGAACGTTTCAATCCCGCCGTCCGTGAACTCGGACGCCTGATCAGCGAAGGCTGGCTGTCGACCGTCTACGCGATCACCTCGCGTCGAGCCGGCCCCTTTCCCGCCCGGATTCGCGATGTCGGCGTCACGATCGACCTGGCGACCCATGACGTGGACATCTGCTCATGGATCGCCGGCGAGCGGCCGATCCGGGTCCATGCCGAGACGGCCCAGCGGATCCACGCCGATCACGAGGATCTGCTGTTTGGCTTGCTCCAGTTCCCGTCCGGCGTCGTTGCCCAGCTCGATGTCGACTGGCTCACGCCCGCCAAGCGCCGCCAGTTGGTGGTCGTCGGCGAAGAGGGCATGTTCGAGCTCGACTACCTGACCCAGCGCCTCACCTTCACGCGCGCGACCGACACGACCAATCCGCGCCTCATTGGAGGCTACGCACCGACCTTCGAGGGCGAGGTCGCCGAGGTGCCAGTGCCAACGGGTGAGCCACTGGCCCTGGAGCACGACGCGTTCCTCCGGATCGTTCGCGAAGGCGGCCGCCCCGAGGTGGACGCCGAGGATGGCCTGTGGGCCGTCGGGATTGCGAATGCCCTCCTTGATTCCGCGGCCGGCCGGGAGGTCGTCGGCCTCGATGGACTGGCTGCACGGTTTGCATCCGCGTGAGCCGCGAGTACCGATTCAGGGATTCCGCGTTCTGCGCCGCCACGTGCTCGTCCTGACCCGCCGATCACGTTGACGAGCATGCCGACCGCGCCCGTTCGCGACTGGATCGTCATCCGCGAGGGACGTAACCAGCGCTGGGGAGGCGAGCTTCGCCGGCGCCAGATCTTCAGCCGCCTTGCCGAGCGAACGGATGCCCGAGTCATCGAATCGGGCTGGTATCCCAACCTCATTCGGCGTGCCGCATTCGGAGAGACCTTCGGGTTCGTGCCCGGGCCGCTCCTGAAATTCATGCCCGGCCCGAAGGAACGGCCGCTGTTCGCCGCCTCCGAAAAGTTGCGAGATCGCCTGCTCGATGCCGTCATCGCGGTCACGGACCCGGCGGTCGTGGCGGTGTATGACGATCCCGTCGCCCAATCGCATGCCCTGGGTGTCAATCGGGACCCGGCGTGGCTCGCGGAAGTCGCGGCTCGCCAGCGTCGGAACGTCGAGGCGTTTCGCTGGCAGGTCGTGCCCACGCGGTCCTTCGCCGCACTCGCGAATCTCGACCTTGATCGGGTGATCGTCGGTGGAAACGGGACCGATGTGCGGCGAATCCAGGTCGGTCCATGGCCATCTCGTCCAGTCGTCGGGCTCGTATCCGGTGCCGCCCCGGGCCGAGGCATCGAGACCCTCGTGGACGCGGTGGCCGCCGCCCGTGCCGAGGTTCCCGAGGTCGAGCTCTGGATGTGGCTGATCGCCACGGGTGACGACAGCGCACGCTACCTCGACAACCTTCGTGCCCAGAATCACGACCGACCGTGGGTACATATCGGCGATGCCACGCACGGGCAGCTCGGCGAGGCGCTGGCAACGGCGTCGATCCTGTGCATTCCCCACCCGCCGAATGACTACATGGACGTCGCATTGCCGGTCAAGCTGTTCGACTCGCTCGCCGCGGGCCGACCACTCCTCGTGACACCGCGGACCGAAACCGCGGCGATTGTCCGGGCCCACGATGTGGGCGTCGTCAGCAATGGCGATCGGCCCGACGACCTGGCCGAATCGATCGCCGGCCTATTCCGCGATCCCGATCGCATGCGGGGCCTCGGGGAACGGGCACGGCACGCGGCCGAGGCCCACTTCGACTGGCGAATCGTGGGTGATCGGATCGCGGACGCGGTCCTCAGCCGGGAGAGTGGATCCGGTCTGACCACGGTGGCGACCCAGACGAAGACGGTGGCCGGATCCTCGTGACCGACCGACCTGCGGGCCCCGTCCGCGTATGCTCAGGAGCGCCGCGAAGCGGCGTCCATCGACCCGTCCGGACCATGCAAAGGGATCGCACCACATGAGTATCGTCTCCCGCCCGAGTGTCGGCGGAAGCCTGCTTGGCGGCTCGATCGTGCTGCCTGCAAACCAGTGTGCTCACTCGCTGCCTCCGCGGCGCGTCCGGCCGTGGGCAGGGGAGCCCGGGACCGCCGGCACCGTGGCCGTGGTGGGCGCCGGCAAGATGGGCCTCCCGCTCGCTGCGCAATTTGCCGGGCATGGCTGGGACGTCATCGCCGTCGATGTCCAGCAGGCGGTCGTCGACGCGATCAACGAGGGTCGCTCGCACATCGGGGACGAGCCGGGCGTCGCCGAACTCGTTGCCGAAGCCCACGCCGCGGGCCGACTGAGGGCGACGCTCGACGGCGCTGCCGCAGCGGCCGCGGCCGACGTTGTGGTCCTGATCGTGCCGGTCATGCTGGACAGCGACCGGCAACCGGACTACGGGTACATGGATGCCGCTGTGGCGGCCATTGCCCCGGGCGTCCATGCCGGGAGTCTCGTGATCTTTGAGACGACCCTTCCGGTCGGCGATACGCGGACCCGCTTTGCCCCCCAACTTGAGGCGGTGGCGGGACTGCGGGCCGACGAGGACTTCCTCGTGGCATTCTCCCCGGAGCGCCTGTATTCGGGTGCCGCGCTCCGCAATCTTGCGACGTATCCGAAACTGGTAGGAGGTCTCGGCCTGCGTTCGACGGAGCGCGCGGCCGCGTTCTACGACGGCGTGCTCGACGCCGAGGTCGTGGCCATGTCCTCGGCCGAAGCCGCCGAGTTCTCCAAGCTTGCCGACACCACCTATCGCGATGTGAACATCGCGCTCGCGAACGAATTCGCGGCGTACGCGGATCGAGTAGGGGTGGACATTCGCGAGGTCATCGGCGCGGCCAACAGCCAGCCCTACAGCCACATCCATCAGCCCGGTCTGGGCGTGGGCGGGCATTGCATCCCGGTCTATCCGCATTTCCTCCTGTCCCGTGCGCCGGAGCTGTCGATCGTCGCCCGGTCGCGTGAGGTCAACGACGGCCAGATCCAGATTGCGCTCGACGAGATCCGGGAGCGCGTCGGCCCGCTCGATGGCGCATCGGTGCTCGTGCTCGGCCTGACCTATCGGGAGGGCGTGCACGAGCTCGCCTATTCCCGAGCGCTCCCGCTGATCGATGCTCTTGTCGTCGGCGGCGCGCGAGTCTCAGCTCACGACCCCCTCCTGACCGACGCCGAGATCCGGGCGCGTGGCGCCGAGCCATACGCGTGGGGCTCCCGCTCGGACGCTCAGGCGATCGTCACCCAGACAGCCGACGCACGCTGGCGCGAGCTGGATGCCTCGTGGTTCCCGCATCTCGCTGTCCTCGTCGATGGGCGAAACAGCCTGTCGGCACAGGCATTGCCACTGGGCGTGGCGTACCGCGGGATCGGTACCGGGCCGCGAACCTGAGGCGGGCCCAGGTCCCCACCCGCCGGGCCGGCCGGTCTACCCTGTCAGGGTGAAGATCGTCAGCGTCGTCGGCACCAGACCCCAGATCATCAAGGCGGCCGCGCTCCAGCCCGCCCTCCGGGCCCGGCACCAGGAGGTCGTCATTGACACGGGCCAGCACTGGGACGAGTCGATGGCCGGGTCGTTCTTCGATGAACTAGGGCTGGCGCAGCCGGACCACACCCTCGGGGCGGGCGGCGGAACCCACGCCGAGCAGACCGCGGCGATGCTCCTGCGACTGGAGCCCATCCTGACTGCCGAGCGGCCGGACGCGGTGCTTGTCTACGGCGACACGAACTCGACCCTCGCCGGAGCGCTCTGCGCGGCCAAGCTGGGCATCCCCGTCGCACACGTCGAGGCGGGCCTGCGAAGCTTCGACCGGCGCATGCCCGAGGAGCTCAACCGAGTCGTGGCCGATCATCTGGCGTCCTGGTCGTTCGCCCCGACCCCAACCGCCGTGGCGAACCTGCGAGCCGAGGGCGTGGTCGACGGCGTCGTCATGGTCGGCGACCTGATGCAGGATCTCGCCGCCCGCGTCTCTGCCGAGGTGCGCGACCCCAGGGTGCTCGAACCGATCGCGACGCGGCTCGGGTTGACGCTCAGCCCGGGCAGCTACCTGTTCGTCACCGTCCATCGCCAGGAGAATCGAGCGCCGGCGGCGCTGGCTGCGTGGGCCGAGATCCTCGCCACCGCTGCCATGCCCGCCCGCCCGGTCGTCCTGGCCCTGCACCCGGGGACGCGCGTCGCCATGGAGCAGGCAGGGATCAGGTGCGGGCCCGATGTCAGGATCATCGAGCCGCAGGGCTATCGAACGTCGCTCGCGCTGCAACTTCATGCGGCGGCGGTCCTCACCGATTCCGGCGGCGTCCAGAGGGAATCGGCGTGGCTCGGGGTTCCCTGCCTTGTCCTGCGGGCAACGACCGAATGGGACGAGGCCGTCGCGAGTTCCGGCGGGCGGATGGTGGTCGTGGGCCTCGATGGGGTTCGAGTTCGCGCTGAGCTGGCGCGGCTGGCGCCGTTCGATGTGGCCCCTGCCCAGGCCGCCGCTCGCGCCGCAGCGCTCGACCTCCAAGCTGCTGGAGCGGCCGACGCCATCATCGCCGCGCTCAGCGGTCCCGTACCGAGCACACAGCCCTGAGCACGAACGGGGATCCGATCATGGGGCGGGTCGTCATGTTCGTACTGAACGACGTTCGATGGGACGTGCGGGTCCAGCGCGAGGCCCGGACGCTGGCCGAGGCGGGGTACGAGGTCACGATCATCGGCCGGCCCACCGACCCGATGGCCACCGTACCCGAGCGGGAACGCTGGAACGGCGTCGATATCGTCCGCATCCCGGTTCCGGGCCGGTTCCGTCGCCGGATGCTTGGTGCCGGTGGGGGCCGGGGTGCCTCGGCACGAGGGCACGATTCAACTCCGCGTGGGTCACCGGGCAGTGCCACGGGACCCGCGATCGTTTCGGACCGGCGCTCGGCGTCAGCTTCTCGCCTCATTGTTCGGTCGATCCGCACGGCCGCGCGCCTCCCGCTCATCGGGGGACTCGTCCGAGGCATGGACCTGCTCATTCGATGGCGCTTCGGGACCATGGCATGGGGTCTGGAAGCGGCGGCAGCCGCGCCCCCGGCAGATGTCTGGCATGCCCACGACCTGACCGGTCTTCCGGCAGCGTTCGTTGCAAGGCGCCGGCACGGTGGCCGCCTCGTCTACGACGCGCATGAGCTCTTCACGGAGGCTGGTGATACGGCCTCGCGGCCGGGCTGGGCCCGGGCCGTGCTACGTCGCTACGAGGCGCGAGCCATCCGTGAGGCCGACGCGGTCATCACTGTGAACGATGGGCTTGCCGCGGAGCTCGGAGCAATCGCCGCCCCGCGGCGGATGCTCGTCGTTCGCAACACTCCGCCAGCGCCATCTCGAGAGTCGTCCACTCCCTCCTCGGCCCGGCCGGACCGGCTTCGGGTAGCGCTC